>JBQGNO010000001.1:0-2696 GCA_052087725.1 Janibacter sp.
CCGCGACGGGGTGACCTTCCACAACCGGGAGGGGATCCTCCCTTCGCAGGGAGACGGGTACTACCGCGAGTACACGGTGCCCACGCCCGGTGAGGACGATCGCGGGGCGCGCCGCATCGTCGGTGGCGAGGACGGCGACCGCTTCTACACCGATGACCACTACACCAGCTTCCGGCAGATCGAGGAGGGGCAATGATCCACATCGAGGCCGCCGGGGTGGACGGGCTGCTCGCCCGGGCCACCGCCGGCACCGACCACGTCCATCTCGTCGACGGGGGAGCAGACCGCGAGCAGACCTATGACGCCTTCGTCGCGGCCCTGGGCCTGCCCGACCACTTCGGACGCAATCTCGACGCCCTCATGGACTGCCTGCGGGACGTCGCGGACCGGCACGACGGCCGCTGGACGCTCGTGTGGCGTCCGGGAGGGCACGACCTGCCCGGCTCCGGCGCGCCCGGGCTCGACACCGGCACCGACCCGGGGGTCATCGGCGTGCTGGCGGACCTCGAGGGCGAGTACGCCGGGGTGAGTGTCGTCGTCGCCGACCGCTGAGATGATGGCCCCGTGACGACACCCACTGACACCCGCATCACCCTGAGCCACGTGATGAAGGCCGGCGACGCCAACCTCCTGGGCACCGTCCACGGCGGCAACATCATGAAGATGGTCGACGACACCGCCGGTGTCTCCGCCAACCGCTTCGCCCAAGGGCCCGCGGTCACGGCGTCGATGGACGAGATGGCCTTCCTCAACCCCGTGCGGGTCGGTGACGTCCTCCACGTGAGTGCCCAGGTCAACTGGGCCGGCACCACCTCCATCGAGGTCGGGGTGCGGGCCGAGGTCGACCGGTGGGACGCCGTGACCGAGCGGGTGCACGTCGCGAGCGCCTACCTCGTCTTCGTGGCCGTGGACGGCGAAGGGGGCACCCGCCCCGTCCCCGAGCTGATCATCGAGACCCCAGAGGAGGCCCGCCACCACCGCGAGGCGGAGATCCGGCGCGCGCACCGCCTCGCCCGTCGCGAGGCGATCGACTCCAGCCGCCGCGGCGCGGGCACGGAGGTGCAGGCATGAGCCGCACACGCGTCACCCTCCTCGGCTCGACCGGGTCGATCGGCACCCAGGGGCTGCAGGTCATCTCGGCCCACCCGGAGCGCTTCGAGGTCGCGGCGATCTCCGGCGGAGCCAACCTGCGCCTGCTGGCCCAGCAGGCCGCGCGCTACACGCCGGACCTCGTCGCGGCGGCGACCGGGACCGTCGAGGAGCTGACCGCGGCGATCACGGAGGCGGCCGATCAGGTCGGGGCCAACGGCTACGCCCCGCAGGTCCTCGTCGGCCCCGACGCCGCGACCGAGGTCGCCGGTGCCCCCACCGACGTCGTCCTCAACGGCATCACGGGTGCCATCGGCCTGCGGCCGACGCTCTCGGCACTGCGGTCGGGCGCCCGGCTCGCCCTGGCCAACAAGGAGTCGCTGATCATCGGGGGGCCGCTCGTGCGCGCGGCGGCCGCACCCGACCAGATCGTCCCCGTCGACTCCGAGCACTCGGCCATCGCGCAGGCGCTGCGCTCAGGCCGGGCCGAGGAGGTGCGCAAGCTCATCGTCACCGCCAGCGGGGGCCCCTTCCGCGGGATGGATCGGGCCGCGCTGCGCGAGGTCACCCCGGAGGCGGCGCTGAAGCACCCGAACTTCGCCATGGGCCGGGTCATCACCACCAACAGCGCGACCCTGGTCAACAAGGGGCTGGAGCTCATCGAGGCCCACCTGCTCTTCGACGTGCCGATGGAGGCGATCGAGGCGGTCGTCCACCCGCAGCAGATCATCCACTCGATGGTCGAGTTCCACGACGGGGCGGTCGTCGCCCAGCTCGGGTTGCCGACGATGCTCGCGCCGATCGCGCTGGGGCTGTCCTGGCCGGAGCGGCTCACCGATGTCGAGACACCGGTCGACTGGACGCAGGCGGCCGACTGGCGTTTCGAGCCGCTCGACGACGAGGCCTTCCCGGCGGTGCGGCTGGCCCAGCAGGTCGGTGCCGCCGGCGGCACGCACCCGGCGGTCTACAACGCGGCGAACGAGATCGCGGTCGATGCCTTCCACGAGGGGGAGTGCCGCTTCACCGACATCGTCGACACGATCGCGTCGGTGCTCGACCGCCACGACGAGGCCGCTTTCGACGCGATGAGCGTCGACGGGGTGCTCGCTGCGGACGCTTGGGGTCGGCAGGAGGCGGGGCAGGTCCTGGGACTCTCGCGTCCTCCCAGCCGGGGGTGAGATGATGCCCCCCATGCTGCTGTACGTGCTGGGGGTCCTGCTCGCCTTCATCGGGATCGCCCTGTCGATCGCCCTGCACGAGATCGGTCACCTGATCCCGGCGAAGAAGTTCGGTCTGCGCGTGCCCCAGTACATGGTCGGCTTCGGGCCGACGGTCTGGTCGCGGCGCCGCGGCGAGACCGAGTACGGCGTCAAGGCCGTCCCCCTCGGTGGCTACATCCGGATGATCGGCATGTTCCCGCCCGCCAAGGGGCAGGACCCGATGATGACGCGCGCCTCGAGCACCGGTCGCGTCGGCCAGCTCATCGACGAGGCGCGCCAGCAGAGCCTGGAGGAGGTCCGCCCCGGTGACGACGGGCGGATGTTCTACCAGCTGCCGGTGTGGAAGCGCGTGATCATCATGCTCGGCGGCCCGGTGATGAACCTCCT
>JBQGNO010000001.1:2706-49158 GCA_052087725.1 Janibacter sp.
TCGCCCTGGTGCTCTTCACCGGGGTCTTCACCCTGAGCGGGATCTCCGTCACGACCCCCGAGATCTCCTCCGTGAGCCAGTGCGTCGACATCTCCCGCGCCGGCCAGCAGACGAAGTCCGAGTGCACCTCGGACATGCCTCTCGCCCCCGCCAACAAGGCCGGGTTGAAGCCGGGGGACCGGATCACGGCGATCAACGGCTCCTCGGTCGAGACCTGGACGGACGTGCGCACGAGCATCCGCGAAAATCTCGACAACCCGCTCCGACTGACGGTCACCCGCGACGGTGAGAGCACGCAGCTGCGGGCCGACCCGATCGTCATGGACATGCCCCAGTACGACGAGGACGGGGGCATCAAGACCGACTCGAAGGGGCAGATGCTCACCGAGCGCGCGGGTTTCCTCGGAGCGAGCGGGACGAGCGAGAAGCAGAAGCAGCCGATCACCGCCGTCCCCGGCCTCTTCGGGGACATGGTCGGCGACACCTACGGCCTGCTCGTGAAGATCCCGCAGAAGCTCGTGGGCGTCGCCGAGGCCGCCTTCGGCAGCGCCGAGCGCGACCCCGAGGGGCCGATGTCGGTCGTCGGGGTCGGCCGCGTCGCCGGTGAGGTGGCCAGCTCGGACGCCTTCGGCGACACCTCGGACAAGGCCGTCCTGCTGCTCTCCCTCCTCGGGTCGCTCAACCTCGTCCTCTTCGCCTTCAACACCATCCCGCTGCTCCCGCTCGACGGCGGGCACGTCGCCGGGGCCCTGTGGGAGGGCGTGAAGAAGGGCTGGGCGAAGGCGCGCGGGCTGCCGGATCCCGGTCCGGTCGACGTCGCCAAGGCCCTGCCGCTGGCCTACGGTGTCGCGCTCGCCTTCATCGCGATGACCCTGCTCCTGGTGTACGCGGACTTCGTCAAACCGATCCGTCTGACCTGACTCCCACCCCCCGCACAGCACGTCCGCAGGCGACAGGTCGCATAATGGGAGGCATGAGCGTCTCCCTGGGAATGCCGAAGGCCCCCGAACCCGTCCTGGCGCCGCGTCGCCCGACCCGGCAGATCAAGGTCGGCTCCGTGGGCGTCGGCAGCGAAAGCCCCGTGTCGGTGCAGTCCATGACCACGACCAACACCGCGGACATCAACGCCACCCTCCAGCAGATCGCCGAGCTCACCGCGGCCGGCTGCGACATCGTGCGCGTCGCCTGCCCGACCCAGGACGATGCCGATGCCCTTCCGGTCATCGCGCAGAAGGCCCAGATCCCGGTCATCGCCGACATCCACTTCCAGCCGAAGTACGTCTTCGCGGCGATCGAGGCAGGGTGCGCCGCGGTGCGCGTCAACCCGGGCAACATCCGCAAGTTCGACGACCAGGTCCGAGAAATTGCGAGAGCAGCGTCTGATCACGGGACCTCGATCCGGATCGGCGTCAACGCCGGCAGCCTCGACAAGCGCCTGCTGGAGAAGTACGGCAAGGCCACCCCGGAGGCGCTCGCAGAGTCGGCCGTGTGGGAGGCCAGCCTCTTCGAGGAGCACGGCTTCCACGACTTCAAGATCTCGGTCAAGCACAACGACCCGGTGACGATGGTGCGCGCCTACGAGCTGCTCGCCGAGGCCGGCGACTGGCCGCTGCACCTCGGGGTCACCGAGGCCGGGCCGGCCTTCCAGGGCACGATCAAGTCCGCGACCGCCTTCGGCGCGCTGCTCTCCCGCGGCATCGGCGACACCATCCGCGTGTCCCTCTCCGCCCCGCCGGTCGAGGAGATCAAGGTGGGCCAGCAGATCCTGCAGAGCCTCGGGCTGCGCCCGCGCAAGCTGGAGATCGTCTCCTGCCCGAGCTGTGGCCGGGCCCAGGTCGATGTCTACGAGCTTGCCGACAAGGTCACCGCCGGCCTCGAGGGCATGACCGTCCCGCTGCGCGTCGCCGTCATGGGCTGCGTCGTCAACGGCCCCGGCGAGGCGCGCGAGGCCGACCTCGGCGTCGCCTCAGGCAACGGCAAGGGCCAGATCTTCGTCAAGGGTGAGGTCATCAAGACCGTCCCCGAGGCGCAGATCGTCGAGACCCTTATCGAGGAGGCCATGCGGATCGCCGAGCAGATGGAGGAGTCCGCCGAGGGCGAGACCGAGGGCGCGACCGTCTCGGTGGGCTGACCCACCCCCTTCGCCACCAGCCGACCCGGGACCTCACTAGGCTGTGGGGGTGCTGCGCACCCGCCAACCGACGAGGATCCTGGGTGTCGACGATGTCGACGACGCTCTGGACCTGTGTGCCCGCGACCCCGCGGCCAATGTCTTCGTCGCCAGCCGCATCCTCGACGGCGGGCTCGGCTACGGCTCGACCGCCGCACACGGCTGGTTCTCGCAGGGGCGTCTCGAGGCCTTCGTGTGGACCCTGGCCAATGTCGTCCCGGTCGGGACCGACGACGCCAGCTGGGGCCCGCTGGCCGCCCAGGTGCACAAGGTCCGCCGCCGGTGCGCCTCCTTCCTCGGCCCCCGCGAGGAGGTCCTCGGCCTGTGGCAGGAGACCGGCACGACCTTCCCGCGTCCGCGCTCGCTGCGTTCGGAGCAGCCGCTCATGGCCACCCGGACCCCGCCGTCGCAGCTCGGCTTCACCATCGACGAGCGCGTGCGTCGGGCCACGCTCGACGAGGTCGACCTCGTCCTTCCGGCGGCCGAGCACATGTTCACCCACGAGATCGGCTACCGCCCCTACACCGGCAGCGTCGCCTTCTACCGTGACTCGATCCGACGGCTCATCGTCCAGGGCCGCACCTATGTGGTGACCGACGGGCGCCGGGTGGTCTTCAAGGCCGACATCGGGTCGGTGGCCTTCGACACCTGCCAGATCCAGGGCGTCTGGCTCGCGCCCGACCTGCGCGGGCAGGGGCTCGCCGCCGGCTGGATGGCCTCGGTGGTCGAGCAGGCGATGGCCGACTACGCTCCCTTCGCCACGCTCTACGTCAACGACTTCAACATCGCCGCGATGGCGACCTACGAGCGCATCGGGATGGAGCGGGTCGGCACCTTCGCCACGATCCTCTTCTGATCAGAGGGCGAAGACGATCTTGCCCACCTGGTCGCCGGAGTCCATCGCGGCGAAGCCCTCGCGCGCCGAGTCCAGGGGCAGTGTGCGGTCGATGAGCGGGCGGGTGCCGGTCGACTCGAGGAACCGCACGAGGTCGCCGAGCTCGTCGCGGGTGCCCATCGTCGAGCCGATGATGCTCAGCTGGAGGAAGAAGATCCGGGTCAGCTGGGCGTCGTCGGGCCGGGCGCCGGAGGTGTGCCCCGAGATGACGATGCGACCGCCGGGGCGAAGGGAGCGGATCGAGTGGTCCCAGGTGGCGCGCCCGACGGTCTCCATGACGGCGTCGACCTTCTCGGGCAGGCGCTCGTTGCTGTCGAAGACGGCGTGGGCGCCGAGCTCGAGGGCGCGGGCCTTCTTGTCCTCGCTGCGCGAGGTGGCGAGAACCCGCACGCCCGCGGCGCGGGCGAGGGTGATCAGCGCTGTGGCGACGCCACCACCGACGCCCTGGACGAGCACCGTCTCGCCCGGGCGGACACTGCCGCGGACGAAGAGCATCCGGTAGGCGGTCAGCCAGGCCGTGGGTACGCAGGCGGCCTCCTCCATGGACAGCGTCGGCGGCTTGGGGAGGACATTGCGCTTCGGCACGACGACCGTCTCGGCGAAGGTGCCCTGGTGTCGCTCCGAGAGCAGCGAGCGCTTCGGGTCGGTCGTCTCGTCCGCACCGGTGAAGCCCGGGTCGGAGATCACCGAGTGGACGAGGACCTCGCTGCCGTCCTCGGCGATGCCGGCGGCGTCGCAGCCGAGGATCATCGGGAGCTTGTCCTCACCGAGGCCGACGCCCTTGAGCGACCAGAGGTCGTGGTGGTTGAGCGCGGTGGCCTTGACGGTGACGCGGGTCCAGCCGTCGGGGACCTCCGGCTCGGGGCGGTCACCGATGACGAGACCGGCCAGCGGGTCGTCGGGGTTGATGCTCTCGGCGTACACGGCGCGCATGGACGCGCTCCTCTCGATCGGGGCCTGTGGCTGCCATTCTGCCAGCCGGGCGGGCGCCGGGCACGGACTGGTTCCGTGGATCGGGATAGCGTGACCATGACCAGCCGTCGAGCACAGGAGTCCTCGTGAGCACCATCGCCGACAACGTCATCGCCACCCTCAAGGCCAATGGCATCACGCGTGCCTACGGCGTGCCGGGTGACTCGCTCAATGGCTTCACCGAGGCCATGCGCCGGGACGGGAACTTCGAGTGGCGTCTCGTGCGCCACGAGGAGGCAGGCGCCTTCGCCGCCGCTGCCGACGCGGAGCTCACCGGCGATCTCGGCCTCGTCCTCGGCAGCTGCGGTCCGGGCAACCTTCACATGATCAACGGCCTCTTCGACGCGCAGCGCAGCCGGGTCCCGGTGCTCGCGATCGCGGCGCAGATCCCGAGCGCGGAGATCGGCAGCGGGTACTTCCAGGAGACCCACCCGGAGAGCCTCTTCCAGGAGTGCAGCGTCTACTGCGAGCTGGTCTCGGACCCGGCACAGATGCCGCGGATGCTGCAGACCGCGATGCGGGCCGCTATCCAGCAGCGGGGGGTCGCCGTCCTCGTCGTCCCGGGCGACGTCGCCCAGGCCGAGGCGGTCGACGAGCGGGTCACGGTCATCGAGCGAGCGCGCGCTCGGGTGGTGCCCAGCGCCGATCAGCGGCAGCAGGCCGCGGACCTGCTCAACTCCTCGCGACGCACGACCCTGCTCGTCGGGGTCGGCGCCGAGGGCGCCAAGGAGGACGTGCTCGCGCTCGCCGACACGCTCGCCGCGCCGATCGTGCACACCCTGCGCAGCAAGCAGCACATCGAGGGCGACAACCCCTTCGACGTCGGCCTGACCGGCCTGCTCGGCTTCGCCTCTGGCTATCGGGCCATGGAGGAGGCCGACACGATCCTCATGCTCGGCACGGACTTCCCCTATCGGCAGTTCTACCCGGAGCATGCCAAGGTCATCCAGGTCGACCTGCGGGGCGAGCAGCTCGGCAAGCGGGTGCCGCTCGAGCTCGGGCTCGTCGGGGATGTGGGAGACACCGTCCGCGAGATGCTGCCGTTGCTCAGGCGCACCAAGAGTCGCAGCCACCTCGAGGACGCGGTCAAGCACTACGGCCGGACCCGCGACAAGCTCGACGAGCTCGCGGAGCCGACGAAGAAGCGGTTGCTCGGGAAGAAGGAGGAGGCGATCCACCCGCAGTACCTCGCCCGGCTGGTCAACGAGATCGCCGACGACGACGCGGTCTTCGTGCCCGACGTCGGTTCGCCGGTCGTCTATGCCGCCCGCTACCTGCAGTGCCATGGCGACCGTCGCGTCATCGGCTCCTTCATCCACGGCTCGATGGCCAATGCGGTGCCGCACGCGATCGGTGCCCAGATCGCCTTCCCGAAGCGTCAGGTCGTGACCCTGAGCGGTGACGGTGGCCTGGCGATGCTCATGGGCGAGCTGCTCACCGTCCGTCAGCACGACCTGCCGATCAAGATCGTCGTGCTCAACAACTCCTCGCTGAACTTCGTCGAGCTGGAGATGAAGGCCGCCGGCCTGCCCGACTTCGGGACCGGTCTGGACAACCCCGACTTCGCCAGGGTCGCCGAGGCCCTGGGGATCAAGGGCTACCGGGTCACCGACTCGGGCGACCTCGAGACGACCCTGCGTGAGGCCTTCGCCCACGACGGGCCGGCCCTCGTCGACGTCGTCACCGACCGTCAGGAGCTGACGATCCCACCGGCGATCTCGGCGGAGCAGGTCAAGGGGTTCACCCTCTACGCGCTACGGACCGTGATGTCCGGGCGCGGTGACGAGCTGCTCGACCTCTCGCGCGCGAACCTGCGCCAGATCTTCTGAGGAGACACCGGATGGCCACCGATCTCGACCTGCCCACCACGGTGCTCGCGAGCGCCTTCCTCGGCTCTGCCGCGATCCACTTCGTTCGCCCGCAGGTCTTCGAGCCGATCATCCCCGCGCCCCTGCGGGATCATGACCGGCTGCTCGTGCGCGCCTCCGGCGTCGCCGAGGTCGCTTGCGGCGCAGGCTTGCTCATCCCAGCCACCCGACCCGTGGCCGGCTGGGCTGGTGCGGCGCTGCTCGTCGCCGTCTTCCCCGCCAATGTCCAGATGAGCCTCGACCACGCTCGTCGGGCACGGCGCAAGCAGACCCCGCAGGCCGTGGGTGTCCTCGCGGGGACCGTTGCCCGGCTGCCGCTCCAGTGGCCGCTCATCCGGATCGCTCTGCGGGCCGCCGGACGCGGCCGGTGAGTCAGCTGGAATGGTCGGCGACGACCGAGGCGGATGTCCCCGCCCTCGTGCGGCTCGGCACGGCCTGCCTCGAGCGTGACGGTGGGCTGCCCGATCTGACCGACCCCGAGCACCTGCGCACGAGCCTGGTCACGGACACCGCGATCAGCGGCCGGGACGAGCTCGGGGACGTCGTCGCGGCCGCAGCGGTCGGTGTGGACGCCTCGGGTGGCCGTACCGCCACGGGCCTCATCGACCCGAGCGTCATGGGTCGGGGGATCGGGCAGGAGATCGCCGAGTGGGTGACCTCTCGCGCAGGTGGTCCGGTCCGCTTCGTCCTGGACTCGGTGAGCCCCGAGGCGGAGGAGCTCTTTGCGCAGCTCGAGCTGCACCGGGTCTTCGCCGAGTCGGTGATGCGCCACTCGTTGCGACACATCCCCGTCGTCCGTCAGCCCGAGGGAGTCGTCACGCTGCCCTTCACCGACGACACCTCCGAGGCCTTCCACCACGCCTACGCCGCCTCGTTCGCCGACCAACCGGGCTACGACGCGGGTAGTGCCCGGGCCTGGGGACGGTGGCTGCGTGAGCAGCACGGCTTCCACCCCGAGGACTCCCGCGTCGCGATGGACCTCTCGGGGCACGTGGCGGGCTTCGTCACCGTCTCCGCGGGGTGGATCGAGGAGGTCGGTGTCGTCCCGGAGTGGCGTGGGAGGCGTCTCGGCGCCCACCTCGTGGCCCGCACGCTCACCGCCGTGGCCCGACGCGATGAGGAGGCCTGGCTCGCGGTCGGCTGCGACAACCCCGCCCGGACCCTCTATGAGCGCCTCGGCTTCCGCAACCGGGGCACCCGCGCGCTGTACGAGGAGCGGGTGTCGGTTGCGAGGATGGGGGACACGTCCAGCCCGCACCCCACTCCCAGGAGCGAGCATGACCCTGCCTGACCAGCACACCTCTCTGCCCGAGGAGGTCGTCGACGCCGTGCGCGGTGCCCGACGGGTCCTCGTCCTCACCGGTGCCGGGATGAGCGCCGAGTCGGGGGTGGCGACCTTCCGCGATGCCCAGACGGGTCTCTGGGAGGAGTTCGACCCCTCGCAGCTGGCGACCGAGGAGGCCTGGCGGGAGGACCCTCCCTTCGTCTGGGCCTGGTACGCGTGGCGGATGCAGCTCGTGCGCCAGGTCGACCCCAATGCCGGGCACCGGGCTCTGGCCGAGCTGGCTGGGCTGCGCGAGGTGATGATCGTGACGCAGAACATCGACGACCTCCACGAGCGTGCCGGCTCCGCCGTGACCGCCCATGTCCACGGGTCCCTCGACGAGCTGCGGTGCGCCGACTGCGGGACGGCCTACACGGCCGAGGTGTCCTTGCCGGTGGAGCCGGTGGAGCGGACCGACCCGCCGACCTGCCCGGCGTGCGAGGGCGATGTCCGTCCGGGAGTCGTGTGGTTCGGCGAGATGCTGCCGGAGGCAGCGGTCGAGGCCACCGAGGAGGCGATCGGCACGCTCGAGCCCGGTGACGTCGCGCTCGTCGTCGGTACCTCGGGGGTCGTCTACCCGGCCGCCGGATATCCGGCGATGGCCCGGGCCGAGGGCGCGACGGTCATCGAGATCAACCCGACGGAGACCGAGATCTCCGACATGTGCGACCACCTCGTCCGGGGCACGGCCGCAGAGGTCCTGCCGGCACTCGTGGCGGCCGCCCACGCCTGAGACCGTGCACGGAAGGGTCTCCTGAGGTCATCGGTGGCAGAATCTGCCACGTTCTGCACCCAGAGACCCTCGGATGCACGCCCTCGTCAGTACAGACCAGAGGAGTACTGCGAGCCGTAGTACTCCTCGAGGGCCTCGATCGTCTCGGTGGGGCGCTCCAGGAGCTGGGCGATCTCCGCACGCGAGGACACGCAGGTCGGGTCCCAGTCCTCGGGGTGCCACATGCGGCCGCGCATGAAGGCCTTGGCGCAGTGGAAGAAGACCTCCTCGACGTCGATGACGAGCGCGAGCAGCGGTCGATGGCCCTTGACGACCATCTCGTCGAACCACGGGGCCTCCCGGACCAGCCGGGCCCGGCCGTTGACCCGCAGGGTGTCGCCTCGGCCGGGGATGATGCAGACGAGTCCGGCGTGCGGATTGGTCAGGACGTTGAGATAGCCGTCGACGCGGCGATTGCCGGGACGTTCGGCGAGGGCGACGGTCCGGTCGTCGAGGACGTGGATCAGCTGGCCGGGAGGATCCCCCTTCGGGCTGGCGTCGGTGCGGCCGCGGGCATCTGCGGTCGCGACCACGACGAAGGGGGTGTGGTGCAGCCACTGGCGGTGGATGTCGTCAAGCCGGTCGATGACCTTGTCCCGCACGCGGTCCATGGGCTGCCCGACGAGCTGACGCAGCTCCTCGACCGTGCTGATCGTCTGCTCGCTCATGCGGACAGCCTACCACGCCCCACCCAGCTGGGGGTCCGGGCGCGCGCCACCGGGCCGAGCGGGCGGCGGTCCGGCTCGTCACCCGATGTCTCGTGGAGGCGGGCGGGGCGCTCATCGGGTGACGGCAGATATCCTGCCGGGGTACCTCCCCCCTTCGTCCCACCAGGAGCCTCTTCCGTGGTCACGCGCATGTCCTCCCTCTTCCTCCGCACCCTCCGGGAGGACCCGGCCGATGCGGAGCTGCCGGGGCACAAGCTGCTCGTCCGGGCGGGGTACATCCGCCGGGCGGCCCCGGGCATCTACACCTGGCTGCCGCTCGGGCTGAAGGTCCTGCGCAAGGTCGAGACCATCGTCCGCGAGGAGATGGAGGCCATCGGCGGACAGGAGCTCGCCTTCCCGGCGCTGCTGCCCAAGGAGCCCTACGAGGCGACCAACCGCTGGACCGATTACGGCGACAACCTCTTCCGGGTCACCGACCGCAAGGAGGCGCAGATGCTCCTCGGACCGACCCACGAGGAGATGTTCTGCCTCGCGGTCCGGGACATGTACGGCTCGTACAAGGACCTGCCGCTCACCCTCTTCCAGATCCAGACGAAGTACCGCGACGAGGCCCGGCCGCGCGCCGGGGTGCTGCGCGGGCGCGAGTTCATCATGAAGGACAGCTACTCCTTCGACGTCGATGCCGCCGGGCTGCAGAAGGCCTACGACGCGCACCGTGACGCGTACATCAAGATCTTCGACCGGCTCGGCTTCGAGTACGTCATCGTCCACGCCGACTCCGGGGCGATGGGGGGCAGCGCGAGCGAGGAGTTCCTCGCGGTCAGCCCCAACGGCGAGGACACCTTCGTGCGGGATGCCTCGGGCTATGCCGCCAACGTCGAGGCCGTCCAGGTGCCGCAGGCGGAGCCGATCGCGTGGGGACCCTTCACGCCCGAGTCGAAGATCATCGACACCCCCGACACCCCGACGATCGAGACGCTCGTCGCCGCGCTCAACGCCAACCACCCGCGCGAGGACGGTCGCGAGTGGACCGCCGCCGACACGCTGAAGAATGTCCTGGTGATGCTCGTGCACGCCGACGGCACGCGCGAGCCGCTGGCCATCGGTGTGCCCGGCGACCGTGAGGTCGACGCCAAGCGATTGGAGGCGCAGGTGGCGCCCGCCGAGGTCGAGCCCTTCGAGGCCGAGGACTTCGCGGCGTTCCCTGAGCTCGCCAAGGGCTACATCGGGCCGGGTGTCCTGGGCCAGAGCCACGAGCTGGTCCAGAATCCTCCGCTGCGCGACGAGGACGGTGCGCCGGAGGACGAGTTCGACGATCAGCGCATCCGCTACCTCCTCGACCCGGCCGTGGCCCGTGGCAGCGCCTGGGTCACCGGCGCCGACGAGCACGGCAAGCACGTCATCGATCTCGTCCACGGCCGGGACTTCACCGCCGACGGGACCATCCAGGCCGCCGAGATCCGGGAGGGCGACCCGAGCCCGACGGGGTCCGGCACCCTCACCCTCGCCCGTGGCGTCGAGATGGGACACATCTTCCAGCTCGGGACGAAGTACGCGGAGGCGCTCGGCCTGAAGGTGCTCGACGAGAACGGGAAGCTCGTCACGGTGACCATGGGCTCCTACGGGGTGGGCGTCACGCGCGCCGTCGGCGTCATCGCCGAGGACAACCACGACGAGATCGGCCTGACCTGGCCGCGGGCGATCGCCCCCTTCGACGTGCACATCGTCGCGGCAGGCAAGGGCGAGGAGATCTTCGGTGCCGCCGGTGACCTCGCGGCACAGCTCGAGGCGAAGGGCGTCGACGTCATCTACGACGACCGGGCCGGCAAGGTCAGCCCGGGCGTGAAGTTCAAGGACGCCGAGCTCATCGGTGTCCCGACGATCGTCGTCGTCGGCAAGAAGCTCGCCGACGGGGTCGTCGAGGTGAAGGACCGTCGCACCGGTGAGCAGCGCGAGGTGCCGGTGGCCGAGGCCGTCGACGCCGTGGTGGCGGAGGTCGCGGGAGCGGGAGCGGGGGCGTGAGCGTGGACGAGATGCGTCATCCGCCGACCGTGCGCGAGCGGCCCGAGGCCGGTCCCGTCGAGGCCGTGATCTTCGACTGGGGTGGCACGCTCACGCCGTGGCACACGATCGATCTGGGGCAGCAGTGGCGGGTCTTCGCCCGCGAGGTGCATGGCGTCCCGGTCGACTCCGACGACGTGCCCCAGGAAGACCTCGACCGGGCCAAGGAGCTCGGCGAGCGGATCCACGCCGTGGAGCAGGCTGCCTGGCAGCGCGTCAAGGAGGACCACCGCAGCGCCCACCTCGACGACATCCTCGCCGAGGCCGGGATCAACGCCCGGGACGATCGGCACCACGTCGCCCTCGCCGCCTACCGGCGCTTCTGGGAGCCCCACACGCACACCGATCCGCAGGTGCGGCCGCTCTTCGAGGGCCTGCGGGCGCGCGGGCTGCGCGTCGGCGTGCTGTCCAACACCATCTGGAGCGGCGAGTACCACCGCGAGATCTTCGAGCGCGACGGCGTGCTCGACCTCATCGACGGTGACGTGTACTCCTCCGAGCTGCACGTGGTGAAGCCGCACGCGGAGGCCTTCGAGGCCGCGTGCGAGGCGGTCGGCGTCGCTCCGACCAACACGGTCTACGTCGGCGACCGGCTCTTCGAGGACGTGCTCGGCTCGCAGGAGGTCGGGATGCGCGCGATCTGGGTGCCGCACAGCGACATCCCCGCCGACCAGCAGGTGACCGTGGACGCCACGCCCGACGGGGTGGCCGAGGGCCTCCTCGACATCCTCGACATCGTCGACCCCTGGCTCGCCGGCTGACCGGTCGCAGGTGACCCGTGCGGTGCCTACCGGCTGGTGGCGCGGCGCTCCCGCCACCAACCCACCGCACCGGTGCACCACAGGGCCCAGAGCACGAGGACGGGCTGGAAGAGCAGCCGCACCGCTCGTGCGGTGTCCGTGGTCAGGCCGAAGGCATCGCGCTGCTCGGTGAGCTGGGCGATGTTGCCGGGGAGGACCGCGACGAAGAGGACCGCTGCGGCAGTGCCCACGAGGGCTCTCGCCGGGTGGCGCCAGACGAGGAACAGCGCACCTGCGACAGCGAGCTCGACGAGGCCCGAGACGACCACGACGAGGTCGACGTCCCCGGGGAACCACGGCGGCACCTGGGCCCGAAACTCCTCCCGGGCGACGGTCAGGTGAGCGGTGCCCGCGAGGAGCAGGAAGCCCCCCAGCACCACCTGGGCGATGCCGCGGGTCCATGAGGTCATCCCTCAGCCTCCCAGTACCGCGAGCATCTCGGCGACGACGACCCATGTCGACAGCCCGAGGACGAGGACGAAGCCGACCTGCCACAGCGGCGCGGGGATCCCGGTCTGTCGGGCGAGGACGCCGACATCGCTGGTGGCCTCGACCCGACCGAGCACCGTCGCGAGGTGGCGCCAGGCTCCGACGAGGAGGACCACCCCGACGCCGACGAGCACGTGCTGCTGCACGGCGTCGTCGCGCCACCACCACAGGGCGGCGACCGCGGCGAGCGACCCGCCGACGACGAGTGCGGTCAGGGCCGACCGGACGAAGACGAGGGCGACGAGGAGCGCCACGAGCAGGGCGGTGACCACCGGTCCGGACCACCCGCTCGCGGCGAGCCACACGAGCAGTGCCCCGACGACGGCCGGCGCCGGGTACCCGGCCCACGTGGTCGCGACGACCCCCAGCCCGCGTGCGGGACCCACGGTCACCGCGTGGCCGGACATGTCGGCGCGCAGGACGAAGCCGGTGAATCGCCGACCGAAGACGACCCCGATCGCCGCATGGCCCAGCTCGTGCACGAGCGTGACGACGAGTCGCAGGATGCGCCACGCCGGCCACCACGCGACGGCGATCCCCGCGAGGACGAGCACGCCGATGAGGCCCGGGGTGGTGAGTTCCGGACGGTGCGTCGCAGGGCTCGCGCGGTCGGCGATCTCGGTGAGCAGGTCCACGCCGCCGACCGTAGGGGGTGAACCTGTCAGCCGGCTGCACCCGTGGCAGTGTGGGCGCCATGACCCATGTCCTCATCCTCGGCGGCACGGCCGAGGCCCGTGACCTGGCCGCACGGCTCGAGGCGAAGGGGGTCCCCCTCACCTCCTCGCTCGCGGGCCGCGTCTCGCAGCCGCGGCTGCCCGTCGGGCCCGTGCGGGTGGGGGGTTTCGGTGGTGCGGAGGGCCTGCGTGCCTGGCTCGGGGAGCACGATGTGACGGCTGTCGTCGACGCGACCCACCCCTTCGCCGGGACGATGGGCCGCCATGCGGCACAGGCGTCCTCGCAGTCCGGGGTGCCGTTGCTGCGTCTGGCCCGTCCCGGGTGGGCGGACCACCCGGGGGCCGCCTCGTGGACCTGGGTCGATGGGCACGTCGCTGCTCAGGAGGCGGCGGACGAGGCGGGGGGAGTCCCCTTCGTCACGACAGGGCGCCAGACCCTGCACCACCACGTCGAAGCCTGGGCGGACCGTCCCGCCGTGGTCCGGCTCGTCGAGCCACCGGAGCACCCGCTGCCGTCGGCATGGACGGTGCTGCGCTCCCGGGGGCCCTTCGACGTGGCGGGGGAGGAGGCGCTGATGCGTGAGCACGGGGTCGGCGTCGTGCTGACCAAAGACTCCGGCGGGTCCTACACCGAGGCGAAGCTCGACGCGGCGGGGCGCCTCGGGATCCCCGTCGTGGTCGTCTCCCGCCCACCTCGGGCCGAGGGCGTCCTCCAGGTCAGCGACGCGCGGGCCGCCGCGGACTGGGTCCTCGCCCTCACCTGAGGCTGCGCGCCGCCCGGTACGACAGGGCGGCGGCGAGGGTGATCAGTCCGACCCGATGGGCCAGGGTGATCGCTCGGGGCAGGTCGTCGACCCTGGCAGCGGGCCCGCGCCCCAGTGAGGGGCGCTCCTCGACGCCGCTGGCATAGACGGTGCTGCCACCGAGCCGGATGGACAGCGCGGCGGCGAAGCCGGCCTCGACCGGCCCGGCGTTGGGGCTCGGGTGCGTGCGCGAGTCGGTGACCGCGACGTGGACCACCTGCCGGGCACGTCCGGGGACGGCCAGGGCGGTCGCCACTATGGTCACCCGGGCAGGCAGCCAGCCGAGGACGTCGTCGAGCCGGGCGGCGGCCCAGCCGAAGCGGGCGTATCGCGCCGTGCGGTGCCCGTGCATCGCATCGAGGGTGTTGACCGCCCGGTGCGCCGCGATGCCGACCGGCCCGAGCAGGGCACCCCAGACGAGGGTGCCGACGACGGCGTCGGAGGTGTTCTCGGCGACGGACTCGACTGCGGCACGGGCGATCTCGTCCGGCTCGAGCTCGTCGGTGACCCGACCGACGAGATGGCGCACGCGCGCCCTGGCCGCGGCCACCTCGTCGCGCACGAGAAGGTCGTGGACGGCCATGCCCTCGCGTCCGAGGCTGGTGCCGCCGAGGGCCGCCCATGTGAGGACGGCGGTGGCGACCCCCTTCGCCGGCCCGGGAGCGCGCCCCCCGAGGACGCCGATGGCGACCACCGGGGCGAGGACGACCGCCTCGGTGAGCACGCCGGCGGCACGCGAGTCACGGTGGGTCCGATCCTCCACCCACCCCGCCCAACGGCCGAAGAGGGCGACCGGATGAGCCCGCTGGGGGTCACCGGCGGCACGGTCCGCGACCCAACCGGCCACCACACCGAGCGCGACCGGGTCCGGCGAAGGGAGCCTCACGCCTCCTCCCGGGCGGTGTCCTTGACCACGAGGACCTGGCCGGCGACGACGAGCAGCACCCGGTCGGCGCCGGCGGCGAGGCGCTGGTTGAGCAGGCCGAGGCGGTCGGCGAAGATCCGCCCGGACCGGTGGGCGGGGACGACACCCCACCCGACCTCGTTGGTCACGGCGACGATGTGGTCCGTGGCGGTCCAGGCCGACTCGAGGGCATCGATGCGGGCGTCGAGCTGCGGCCCCCACGCCGACTCGGGCGCCTCCCAGGCCTCGAGGTCGTCGAGCTGGGCGGTGAGCCAGGTGCCGAGGCAGTCGAGGAGGACGGGGTCGCTCGCCCGCGTGAGCGCGCTCGCGGC
The DNA here is from genome assembly GCA_052087725.1 of Janibacter sp. Taxonomy (GTDB): domain Bacteria; phylum Actinomycetota; class Actinomycetes; order Actinomycetales; family Dermatophilaceae; genus Janibacter. The sequence continues at coordinate 17,439 of JBQGNO010000001.1, forward strand.
ATCGGTCGACTCGACCGTCGTCCACGAGGACGGGCGACGGTCCTGGTGCGCGGCGACCCGGGCCCGCCAGTCGGCGTCGTCGCGCTGCGGGCCGGTCGCGAGGTAGGCCACGGGGGAGTCCGCCGCGACGTGGGGAGGCAGCAGCAGGGACTCCGCGTGCCGGGACTTGCCCGAGCGGACACCGCCGGTCACGAGGACACGCATGCTCATGAGGCCAGTGTGACGGCGACGAGGATGATGACGAGGGCGATCTCGACCGCAGCGCCGAGCACGTCGCCGTTGACGCCTCCGAAGCTGCGAGATGCCTGCTCTCGCAAGACCATGGCCGCGGCATAGGTGAGGACGGCCGAGCACAGGACCATGCTGAATGCGATGGAGCTGCCGAGAGCCCCACCCGTCGCGAGGCCGGCCAGCACGCCGAGCACGAGCAACGACAGGGGTGCTGCGGCAGGGGGGACCGTCCCGACGAATGCCGCCCCCAACCGGGAGCCGGGAGCAGCGACCGTGCCTCGGATGCAGACTGCGGCACAGACCGCCCGTGAGGCGGCGACGGCGCACCCGACGACGACGGCGCCCCGCCACCCGGCATCGAGGATGTGGGCGATGGCCGCGGTCTGCACGAGCAGGAGGAGCATCAGCGCGACCGCGCCCATCGGACCGACGTCACCACGGCGCATCACCTCGAGCGCTCGGTCCCGGTCCCATCCGGCGCCCAGGCCGTCGACCGTGTCGGCCAACCCGTCGAGGTGCATGCCTCGGGAGCCGTACGCGAGGACGGCGAGCGTGAGACCCGCCGCGACGAGGGGCGGTGTCCCCAGCTCGACGCTCGCGGCGACCAGCCCGGCAGCGAGGGCGAGTGGCAGGACTGCAACGGGAGCAAGGAGCAGGGCAGCTCGCGCGCTGGCAGCATCGAGAGCCACCGTGCCGCTGGGGATCCGCGTGAAGGTCCCCACGGCAAGCCGCAGCCCCGCCCCGAGGGCGCTCACCCGAGCTCGTCCAGGGCGGACACGACATCCCCGATGACGGTGATCGCGGGCGGGGCGACGCCCCCTTCGTCTGCGGCAGAGGCGATCTCGGACAGGGGAGCGCGCACGACCCGCTGGTCGGGGCTGGCGCCGTCGGCGATGCTCGCGGCGGGGGTCGAGGCGTCCAGGCCGGCGGCGACGAGGGCCTCGGCGATCGGCCCGAGGGTCGCGACCCCCATGAGCACGACGATCGTCAGGCCGGACGTGGCCAGGCCGGCCCAGTCCACCTCGCTGCGGGGGTCATCGGGGGCGACGTGCCCGGAGACGACGGCGACGCCCTGAGAGAGCCCGCGGTGGGTCACCGGGATCCCGGCGAGGGCCGGCACGGCGAAGGCGGAGGAGACGCCGGGGACGACCTCGACGGGGATCCCGGCCTCGGTGCACACCTGCCACTCCTCGCCGCCGCGACCGAAGAGGTAGCCGTCACCGCCCTTGAACCGCACCACGGTCCGCCCCGCGCGAGCGTGCTCGAGGAGGATCTCGTGGATGCGCTCCTGCGGGGTGAACTCGCCGCGGGGGATCTTGCCGACGTGGACGACCTCGGCCTGCGGCGCGTGCTCGGCGATGGCGGCCAGCGGGGCGAGCCGATCGGTGACGACGACGTCGGCGCGTGCGAGGGCATCGCGACCGGCGATGGTGAGCAGCCCCGGGTCCCCGGGGCCGCCGCCGACGAGCAGGACCCGTCCGATGGTGTTGTTCATGCTGTCCTCGTGTCGTCTCGTCGTGCGGTGATGCCGGCCAGCTCACGCAGCAGGCCGTCGATGGTGTGCGGGTCACGGACGGCGATCCGGACCCACGTGGGGTCGAGCCCCGGGAAAGTATCCCCCCGGCGCACGGCCCAGCCTGCCTCGCGCAGCCGGCCATGGACACCGGGGCCCACCTGCGCCAGGACGAAGGGGGCCTGCGCTCCCCGGGTCGGGATGGCCAGGGACTGCAGCCCGGCGGTGAGGTGGTCGCGCCAGCGGGCGAGCTCCTCGGCGGCCCGCTCGGCCTCGACGAGGGCGTGCGGAGCGGCGGTCTCGGTCATGACGCGCAGCGCGAGGGAGCCGACCGACCAGTGCGGCTGGTGGGCCGCGAGCCGGGCGACGAGTGCCCGGTCACCGGCGACGTAGCCGGCGCGGATGCCGGCGACCGCCCAGGTCTTCGTCAGCGAGCGCACGACGAGGACCCCGTCGAGGTCGCCGGGGAGGAGCGACTGCGCCTCACCGGGCACGGCGTCCATGAAGGCCTCGTCGACGAGGAGCACACGGCCCGGGCGGGCGAGTGCCCGCAGGGCCGCGGCGGGGTGGAGAGCGCCCGTGGGGTTGGTCGGGTTGCCGATGACGACGAGGTCGGCGTCACCGATCTCGTCGACGGCGCCTGCGGTGAGGGCGAAGTCGTCCTCCGCGCGCAGCAGCACCCGTCGCACGTCGTGCCCGGCGGCCCGCAGCGCCGCCTCGGGCTCGGTGAACTGCGGGTGCACGACCACGGCATCGTGCGGACCGAGCGCGCGGGCGATCAGGGTGAAGGCCTCGGCGCCGCCGCTGGTGGGCAGGACCTGCTCGCGGGCGAGACCGTGCCGCGCCGCCAGAGCATCCCGGGCGCGGGTCGGGTCGGGGTAGGCCGCCACATCGGACAGCTCGTCGACGAGTACCTCGGTGAGCCATCCGGGCGGCTGGGTCAGGCGGACATTGACGGCGAGGTCGACGAGGTCGTCGGTCAGCTCGGCGTCTCCGTGGTGCCGCAGCGGGTCGGCCATCTCGTCCCGGAGGGGCGTGGTCCGACAGGGATGCCCCTGAGTCGGGGCACTCCCTGCCACACCACGCCATTCGGCGGCGGCATCGACGAAGCTCGCTGCGACGGAAGGGGACCCGGCCCAGTGGGTGTGGAGGTAGGAGGCGACGAGGGTCGCGCGTCCGGTGTCCGCGGGGTCGAGCGCGAAGCCTTCGGTCCGCCCGTCGAGCGTCCAGGCCGCAGCGGTCCCCACCGCCGGTGTCGACTGCGTGCGGTGGAACTCGTGACCGGCCACCCGGGTCCCGGCCGGGCCGAGGACCGAGTCGATGACCGAGCTCGCCTCGCGGTAGCCGAGGGTCAGCCGTCGGCCCATCGCCGAGCGCGTCGGCAGGGCGCCGACCATCGGGTGGTCGTCGAGGGACTCGGCGAGGTAGAGCATCCCCGCGCACTCCGCGATCGTCGGTAGACCAGCAGCGACCGCCTCGTGGATCTGGTGCACGAGAGGGCGATTGGTCGCCAGCGTGCGTGCGTGCACCTCGGGGAAACCGCCACCGAGGTACAGCCCGCGCGTCCCCTCCGGCAGTGCCTCGTCCCTTGCCGGGTCGAACTCGACCACCCGGGCGCCGGCGGCCTCGAGCAGCTCGACCGTCTCGGGGTAGCGGAAGGTGAAGGCCCGTCCGCCGGCGACGGCGACGACCGGCGAGGACGAAGGGGGCTCCACCCCGCCCAGGGCGTCGGCCGGCTCCCAGGCGGTGGCCCCGAGGTCCGGGACGGACGCGGCCGCGGCGAGCAGCGCGTCGAGGTCGATGTACTCCTCGGCGACGGCGGCGATGTGGTCGAGGGTGGCGGACGCCTCCCCGCGCTCGGCGGCGGGCACGAGCCCGAGGTGCCGCGAGGGCACGTGCATCGCGGCGTCACGCGGCAGGACGCCCCACACCGGCACGCCGACGGCCTCGACCGCGCGCCGGGCCTCGTCGCCGTGGCGCGGGGTCCCGGCCTTGTTGAGCACCACCCCGACGACGTCGAGCGCCGGGTCGATCGTCGCCAGCCCGTGCACGGTGGCGGCGACGGTCCGGGAGGTGGAGGAGATGTCGACGACGAGCACGACCGGTGTCCGGGTCAGCGTCGCGACGTGCGCGCTGGAGGCGAAGCCATCGGCGCCGAGTCGTCCGTCGAGCAGCCCCATGACGCCCTCGACGACGGCGATGTCCGCACGGCTGGGGTGGGTGGCGCCGCGGGCGAGGAGCGGGGCGACCCTCCCTTCGTCCACGAGCCACGGGTCGAGGGTGCGGCTGGGACGCCCGGTCGCCAGCGCGTGGTACCCGGGGTCGATGTAGTCGGGCCCGACCTTGGCCGGCGCCACGGTGAGGCCGCGGCGGGCGAGGGCCGCCATGATGCCGACGGCGATCGTCGTCTTGCCGTGGCCGGACGCGGGCGCGGCGACGAGGACCCGGGGAAGGGGGCGGTCACCGGCTGCAGGGGTCACCACACTCACCATTCAATGCCCTTCTGGCCCTTCTGCCCCTGGTCGAAGGGGTGCGCGATCTTCGTCATCTCGGTGGCGACATCGGCGATCTCGAGCAGCCGCGGGTGCGGGTCACGGCCGGTGATGATCACGTGCTGGTAGCCGGGGCGGTTCTGCAGGGTCTCGATGACGTCGTCGAGATCGACCCAGCCCCACTTCATGACATAGGTGAACTCGTCGAGCACGTAGACCGTGTGGGTCTCCTCGGCGAGACGCCGCTTGATCTCGGCCCAGCCCTCGCGGGCGTCGGCGGCGTGGTCCTCCTCGGTGCCGGCCTTGCGCGACCACGACCAGCCGGAGCCCATCTTGTGCCACTCGACCGGGCCCCCTTCGCCGGTCTGGTCGTGCAGCCGGCCGAGGGCCGTGAGGGCCTCCTCCTCGCCGATGCGCCACTTCGCGGACTTGACGAACTGGAAGACGCCGATGGACCAGCCCTGGTTCCACCCGCGCAGCGCCAGGCCGAAGGCGGCTGTCGACTTGCCCTTGCCGGTCCCTCCGTGGACGACGACGAGCGGTTGGTGGCGACGCTGACGCGTGGTCAGTCCGTCCTTCGGGGTGACGGGGACCTGTCCTTGGGCCATCAGGCGGCGCTCCTTCGCTGTGTGGTGCGTTCGGTGACGATCTCCACGAGGCCGCTCGCGGCGACCTGCTCGAGGGGGATGTGCTCGGCGCCCATCCGCTGGGCGAGCTCGGCGGCCAGGCCCATGCGGAAGCGTCCGGACTCGCAGTCGACGACGACGGTCTCGCTCATCGACGCAGCGTGGCCCCACTGGTCCGCGATGAGGCGGGCCCGCTCGAGGGCATCGCTGCCGGAGGTCGCCCGTCCATCCGTGACGAGGACGATGAGGGCGCGCTGGCTGCGGTCGCGCACGCGCTCGCGGGCCACGACGCGGGCGACCTCGGTCAGCCCCTCGGCCAACGGGGTGCGCCCCCCGTGCGGGAGGTCGGCCAGTCGCGCGGCGGCGGCATCGATGGAGGAGGTGGGGGGCAGGGCGACCTCGGCAGCCCGCCCGCGGAAGGTCACCAGGCCCACACGATCGCGCCGTTGGTAGGCGTCGAGCAGCAGGGAGAGGACCGCGGTCTTGACCTCGCTCATCCGCTTGCGGGCGGCCATCGAGCCGGACGCGTCGACGGCGAGCAGGACGAGGTTGGCCTCGCGGCCCCGCGTGACCGCGTGGCGGAGGTCATCGCCGGTGACCCGGGTGGTGCCACCCGTCGCCCGGCGCGCCGCGGAGGCGCGAAGGGTGGCGGTCAGGTGGACCGGGGATCCGGCCGGCTCCTGGCCGGCCGGGTGCACGCCGACCGTGCGTCCGCGCGGGGTCAGTGCGGGGGAGCGGCGGCCGCTCGGACCGGCACCGACCCCGGTGAGCTCGAGGCGGCGGGCCCGGTAGGGCGCCTGCGCCTGCGCCGTCCCGATCGGGCTCGGCTGCGAGCCGCGCTCTGCCTCGGCCGGTTCCTCCAGCTCCCCTTCGCCCTGCTCGGGGGTCGGCTCCGGTGTCTGCTCGGGGCGGTCCTGCTGGGTCGGGGCCTGCGAGTCGTCCTGCGGGCCCTGCTCCGACGGGCCCGGACGGTCGTCCGGCGGCTGCTGGTCATCGGTGCCGTCGGTCTCGCCGGCGGGATCGTCGGGGTCGGAGTCCGGCTCCTCGCCGTCACCCGGCGGGTCGTCCTCCGGCTCCTCGTCGAGCAGGCGGTCGAGCAGGTCCTCGTCGAGACCCGGTGCGTCGAAGGGGGCCCGTCGCCGGCGGTGGGGCAGCGACAGCAGCGCCGCGGCACGGATGTCGGCACGAGTGACCTGCTCGTGCCCGAACCAGGCAGCGTGGGCGACGGCCGTGCGGGCGGTGACGATGTCGGCGCGCATGCCGTCGACGTCGAAACCCGCGCACACCCGGGCGATCGTGCGCAGGGTCCGCTCGTCGAGGGCGACGTGGCGCACCGCCTCGCGGGCCGCAGCCAGTCGCTGCGTCAGCTCCGCCTCGGACTCGGCATAGCGCGCCGCGAAGCCGGCCGGGTCGGCGTCGGAGTCGAGGCGGCGGCGCACGACCTCGGCACGCTCGTGCGGGTCGCGGCTCGCGGCGATGTGCACGGTGAGGCCGAAGCGGTCGAGGAGCTGGGGGCGCAGCTCGCCCTCCTCGGGGTTCATCGTCCCGACGAGGGTGATCCGGGCCGGGTGCGAGATCGAGACACCGTCGCGCTCGACGGTGTTGCGCCCCATGGCTGCCGCGTCGAGGAGGACGTCGACGAGGTGGTCGTGGAGCAGGTTGACCTCGTCGACGTAGAGGATCCCGCGGTGCGCCTCGGCGAGCAGGCCGGGCTGGTAGGCGGCCTCGCCGTCGCCGAGGGCCCGGCGCAGGTCGAGGGAGCCGACGACCCGGTCCTCGGTGGCGCCGACGGGCAGCTCGACGAGCCGCGCCGGTCGGGTGGTGGCCGGCCCGGTGTGGGGGCCGTCGGGGCAGTCGTCGGCCCGCTCGGGGTCGCACCCGAAGCGGCAGCCCTCGGCCACGTGCTGCTCGGGCAGGACCGCGGCGAGGGCCCGGACCGCGGTCGACTTGGCGGTGCCCTTCTCCCCGCGCACGAGCACACCACCGATCTCGGGTGAGATCGCGCTGAGCAGCAGGGCGGTGGTCAGCTCATCGGCACCGACGAGGGCGGTGAAGGGAAAGACCGGAGCAGTCACGTCAACCTCCTGGCGAGTGTCCACGCTCGCCGTCAGAACGCGTCGGGCGGGTTCGCACCGACGAACGCAGACCGATGTTCTGGCTTGGCCCGTGGGGCCTTCACAGTGGCGGGACCGCTCCGGATTCGCACCGGATTCCTCGGTTGGCTGCGCCGCTCGACAGCATGCCACAGCCGGCGTGGGCCTAGTGTGGGCGTCCGTGATCGACGTCGTGGGTATCGCAGATGACGGCTGGGCCGGCCTGGACGAGAGGCGGCGTGCCCTCGTCGAGGGTGCCGCGACCCTCCTCGGCGGACGGCGGCATCTCGACCTCGTGGCCGACCACGCGGCCGACGGTGCCGCGCTCGTGCCCTGGCCCAGCCCCCTTCGTCCTGCGCTGCCCGGGCTGCTCGAGGAGGTCGGCGACGCGGTCGTCCTCGCGAGCGGTGACCCGATGCGCTCCGGGATCGGCAGCACGCTCATCGATCTGCTCGGCGTCGACCGGGTGCGCATCCACCCGGCCATCGGCAGCGACGCCCTCGCCCGTGCCCGTCAGGGCTGGCCCGCGGAGGAGACGACGGTCGTGACCACCGTCGGCCGGGACCTGCGCGCCGTGCTCCCGCACCTCGCGCCCGGCGCTCGGCTCGTCGTGCTCTGCTCCGATGGTGCGAGTCCTGCTCGAATCGGCGCTCTGCTGACCGAGCACGGTTGGGGTGCAACGACACTCACCGCACGATGGCACCTTGGCGGGCCGGACGAAGGGGCGGTGGCCGCCTCCGCGGAGGCCTTCACGCAGAGCACCCCGGACCTCGTCGTCTGCTGCCTCGAGTGCCGGACGGTGACGCCCACGGCTCACGCGGCGTCAGCCGGTCCCGTGCCGGGGCGACCCGAGGACTTCATCGACCACGACGGGCAGCTGACCAAGCGGGACGTGCGTGCCTCTGCGCTCGCGCGCCTCCGCCCGACCGCAGGGGCGCACCTGTGGGATCTCGGGGCCGGCAACGGCTCGGTCGCCCTCGAGTGGTGCCTCGCCGCCGACCGCGCCTCGGCCACCTGCGTCGAGCGCGACGCCACCCGGGCCCAGCGGATCCGCGACAGTGCCGCGGCCCTCGGCCTGGCCGGACGGGTCGACGTCGTCATCGACGACACCACGACCACCGACCTCACGGCGCTCGCGTCCCCGGACGCCGTCTTCGTCGGTGGGGGACTCGACCCCGACCTCCTCGACCGGGCGTGGTCCTCCCTTCGCCTGGGTGGTCGGCTCGTCGCGCACGCCGTCACGCTGGAGGGGGAGTCCGCACTCGTCGGCCTGCACTCGCGCGCCGGCGGTGAGCTGACCCGGCTGTCCGTCGAGCATGCGGTGCCGCTCGGACGCTTCACCTCCTGGACCCCGGCCCGCGCCGTCATCCAGCTCGCCACGACGAAGGACACCCCATGACCGTCCACTTCATCGGCGCCGGCCCCGGCGCCGCCGACCTGCTCACCGTCCGCGCCACGCGGTTGCTCGCTGCGAGCCCGGTGTGCCTCTATGCCGGCACCTATCTGGACGCCGCGGTCCTCGAGCACTGCCCCGCGGACGCCCGACTCGTCGACACCCAGGGTCTGGACCTCGACGGCATCACCGCCGAGATCGTCGCCGCCCACGAGCGCGGCGAGGACGTGGCGCGGCTGTGCTCGGGCGACCCCTCGGTCTACTCCGCGATCGCCGAGCAGACCCGGCGTCTCGATGCGGCCGGTGTCCCCTGGGACATCACCCCGGGCATCGCCGCCTATGCGGCGACCGCCGCTCGGCTCGGTCGGGAGCTCACGGTGCCCGAGGTCGCCCAGTCGGTCGTGCTCACCCGCGCCCAGCGTGACTCGACGGCGATGCCGACCGGGGAGTCGCTCGAAGCCTTCGCCGCGACCGGCTCCACCCTCGTGCTGCACCTCGCGGTCCGTCGCACCCGTGAGCTCGCCACGCTGCTGGCCGAGCACTACGGGGCGGACTGCCCGGTGGCCGTCGCCTACCGGGTGGAGCAGCCCGAGGAGATCGTCCTGCGCGGCACGCTGGCCGACATCGCCGAGCAGGTGGAGGCCCATGACCTGCGCCAGGCCGCGATCATCGTCGTCGGCTGGGCGCTGCGGGCCGAGGACTTCGTCGAGTCCCACCTCTACTCGTGCCGTCGGGTCGAGGCGCTGGGCGAGACGGGAGCAGACAGCGCAGCTCGGCTCCGCTAACCTCACTCGAGCCATCGCCTCTGTCGAGGAACCCGGTGAGAGTCCGGGACGGTCGCGCCACTGTGAGCGGGTCTTCCGCGAGTCAGGAACTCAGGGCGGTGGTGGTACCGCCGGGACGCGTCATCCCGGAGAGAGCGAGCGCTCCTGATGCACATCGCCGAGGGCTTCCTGCCACCGGTCCACGCCGCCGCGTGGACTGTCGTGGCCGCCCCCTTCGTCATCCACGGCACCCGCTGTGCCGCCCGGATCGTCCGGGAGAACCCCAGTGCCCGCCTGCTGCTCGGTGCGGCCGGCGCCTTCACCTTCGTCATGTCGGCGATCAAGCTCCCGTCGGTCACCGGCTCGAGCTCGCACCCGACGGGCACGGGTGTGGGTGCGATCATCTTCCGCCCGCCGGTCATGGCCCTGCTCGGGACGATCGTCCTGCTCTTCCAGGCCCTGCTCCTCGCCCACGGCGGGCTGACCACGCTCGGAGCCAATGTCTTCTCGATGGCCGTCGTCGGCCCCTGGGTCGGCTACGGACTCTTCCGCCTGCTGGGGTCGACGCCCCTGATGGTGCGGGTCTTCGTCGGCGTCGCGATGGCCGACCTCGCCACGTATGTCACGACCGCGACCCAGCTGGCACTGGCCTACCCCGAGGGCGGCTTCATCGAGGCCTGGTCGCGTTTCCTCGGGATCTTCGCCGTCACCCAGATCCCGTTGGCGATCGTCGAGGGGCTCGTCGGCGTCCTGCTCATCAACGCACTCATCGCCTGGTCCCGCCCGGAGATGGCAGACCTCGACGTCGTCCCGACCGAGGAGGAGGCCACCCATGCGTGAGTCCACAGCCACGATCGGACGCCGCGGCGTCGCCCTGGTCCTCGTCGCCATCGTCCTGATGCTCGCGGTGGCCCTCTACCTCGGCGGTCGGGCCGCGTCCGGGGACGAGGAGGCCTTCGGCGGCACCGATGCCGCCGCCACCGAGCAGCTCGAGAAGGCCGGCCACGAGCCGTGGTTCGAGCCGCTCATGCCCCCGGCCGGCGGTGAGATCGAGTCCGGTCTCTTCGCCCTGCAGGCCGGCCTCGGCGGTATCGCCCTCGGCTATGTCTTCGGCCGGCTGCGCAGTCGAGCTCCCCGCCGGGAGGGGGCTGACCCGGCCTCATGAGGCTCACCCTCGACGACGCGGCGTGGTCCTCCCGGTGGCGGACCCGCTCGACGCTGGAGAAGTCGGTCGTGTGCCTCGGCCTGCTCCTCGTGGCCGCGACGACGACCTCGCTCGTCGTCGCGGGCCTCGTCGGGGTGTGCGCCGTGGTCCTGGCCCTCCTGGCGAGGGTCCCGCTGCGCACCTGGATGGGCGCGATGCTCGGCCCGGCGGTCTTCATCACCATCGGAGCGGTGACCATCGCGATCACCCTTGGTCCCGGCGACCTCGTCAGCTGGGGGCCGCTCGGTGTGGACGAAGGGAGTGCCTCCCGGGCCGCGCTCGTCGCCGCCCGGGCGATCGCGGCCACATCCGCGATGATCCTGCTGGCCGCGACGACGCCGATGGTCGACCTGCTCGCCGGCCTGCGTCGGGTGCGCGTACCGGAGGTGGCCGTCGACGTCGCGGCCGTCACCTACCGGCTGATCTTCTCCCTGCTCGACGCCGCCTCGGCGATCTCCGCGGCCCAGACCGGGCGCCTCGGGTACTCGTCCACGCGCACCGCCCGCCGCTCGGTCGGACAGCTGTGCGCGGCCGTGCTCGTCATGGCCTGGGACCAGGCCCGCCGGCTCGAGGAAGGCCTGGCCGGCCGCGGGGGAGTCGGCTCCGTGCCGCTCGTCCCCGCCCGGGCCGTGTCGACCCCCTTCGTCCTCTTCGGTGGGGCGCTCGTGACGGGCCTGGCCGCGCTGTCACTGGGGATGGGGCTGTCATGACGCACCGACTCGGCTCCTGGACCCCGCCCGACGACGCCGCCACCGCCCTTGCACTGCGCGGCGTCCACGCCGGATATCCCGGAGCGCCGCTCGTGCTCGACTGCGTCGACGTGACCGTCGGGACCGGCCGCCGCCTGGCGATCCTCGGGGCCAACGGCTCCGGCAAGACGACCCTGCTGCGGGTGCTCGCCGGCGGCCACGAGCCGAGCGAGGGCGCGGTGGTCGCCGGCGGCGAGGCGCTGCGGCACACCCGCCGCGGCCTGACCGAGCACCGCCAGCGCGTGCAGCTGGTCATGCAGGACCCCGACGACCAGCTCTTCAGCGCCGACGTGCGCTCCGATGTCGGCTACGGGCCCACCAACCTCGGTCTCGACGACGCCGAGATCGACGCCCGGGTCGACGAGGCCCTGGCGGTGCTGTCCATCGCGGACCTCGCCGAGCGGCCCGTGCACCGCCTCTCCTTCGGCCAGCGCAAGCGCGTCGCGGTCGCGGGGGCCCTCGCGATGCACCCGGGCGTGCTGCTGCTCGACGAGCCCACGGCGGGTCTCGACCCGGCCGGCGTGGAGGAGATGCTCGCTGCTGTCGCCTCGCTGGAGGCCCACGGCACGACCGTCGTGCTGTCGACCCACGATGTCGACCTCGCCTGGCGCTGGGCCGACGAGGTGGCCCTCGTCGTCGACCACGTCGTGCACCAGGGCGCGGTCACCGACGCCCTGACCGACACCGGGCTCGTCGAGGCTGCTCGCCTGCGACCCCCGTGGTCGGTCGAGCTGATGTCCCGCGTGGGGATCGACCCCGCCGAGGACGGGTGGCCCCGCACCATCGACGAGGTGGCTGCAGCAGTGCGTGCTCGCGTGCGGTCCTGACTCAGGGCCCACCTGCTGCGTAGACCTCGGCGGCTCCGTCGACCTGCCCTTCACGTCGGGGCTCGGGACCCACGACATCGAAGAGCATCGCCGTGAGCTGACCGTCCCGCTCGATCCGCTCGCGTCGCAGGCGCAGCCGTCGGGGGAGCAGCGGCTTGCCGGCGCCGAGCACGACGGGCGTCTGGTGGATCCAGACCTTGTCGAGGAGGCCGGCGTCGGCGAACTGCCCGGCCAGGTCCCCGCCGCCGATGATCCACAGGTCCGTGCCGCCGGCAGCCTCGGTCATCGCGGCGTGCAGCTCGCGCACGTCGCCGGCGAAGGCCTGCACCCCCTCCGGCAGGTCGAGATCGCGGTGTGTGACCACCCACGAGGGCTGCTCGTAGGGCCAGACGAAGGCTGTGCCGTCCGCCGTCAGCTCGCGGTGCACCCAGGCGTAGGTGTTGGCGCCGCACACGAGGGCGCCGACCGTCGGGATGAACTGGTCGAAGTCGAGGCTGTCCCCGTCGCCGTACCGCCCCTCGGGGTCCGTGTCGTGGCCGGACGTCGAGAAGAGCCACGAGAGGCTCTCCTCGTCGTCGGCGATGAAGCCGTCGAGACTGGTCGCGGTGCAGTAGATCGTCGCCATCGTCCAAGCGTGACAGGGACCACCGACAGTCGGCGTCGGCCGACGGAGGAGGCGCGGATACGCTCCCTTCGTCATGCTCCCGGTTGAAGGAATCCGATGAACCGCGTCCTGCGCATCGTCTGGACCGTCGCCACGGCTCGACGCCGTGGACGAGTCGCCCCCGACGAGGCCGCGACCCTGCCGCTGCGGGTGCTGCCCAATGACATCGACTTCGCCGGCCACATGAACAACGGCGTGTACTTCACGATGGCCGACCTCGGGCGCATCGACCTCGCGATCCGCTCCGGGTGGGCGCGGGCCCAGGTGCGCCACCGGGTCTCGCCGGTGGTCATGCAGGAGACGATGACCTTCCGCACCTCGATCCAGCCGCTGCAGGCCTACGAGCTGCAGAGCATCATCGCGGGGTGGGACCGGATCAGCATCTTCTACGAGCAGCGCTTCGTCGTCGACGGTCAGGTCTGCGCACAGGCCCTCGTCCGGACGCGTCTCCTGCAGCGGGGCAAGGGCGTCGACACCGACCGCCTGTGGCGGCTGCTCGCGATCGACCCACCACCCAGCCGCGTGCCTGACTGGGCGAAGGGGTGGGGAGACGGCGCCCGCCTGCCCTCACCCCGCGCGGACGCCCCGGCGGGAGAGCCGCCCTTCTGGACCTGAGCCCGAGCACAAAGGGGTCTCCTGGTGCATTCCGTGGCGGATTCAGCCACCGATTGCACCAGGAGACCCTCTTGTGCACGCAGACGGTCAATACTCGATGGATCTTCTCTCGGCGAAGCTCGAGACTGCAGGCGTGATCTCCGACCACTGGCCCACGTTCGCCCTGCGCATCACCACCCCTCGGCTCTGCCTGCGTCTGCCGGACACCGACGAGCTGGCGACCCTCGCGGACCTGGCCGTTCGAGGTGTTCATCGACCCGGCGAGCGTCCCTTCCTCACGCCGTGGACGGACACTGCCCGGGACCGGGCGGATACCGTCCTGGGTGGTCACTGGGAACGACTGGCTGAGTGGCAGCCGACCAAGTGGCGGCTCGGCCTGGGCGTCTTCCGCGCCGAGGAACCGCTGGGCATGGTCACTCTCCGAGCCCAGGACTTCGCTGTCCTGCGCGAGGTGTCGACGTCGTCCTGGCTCGGCCTCGAGCACCATGGCCAGGGCTTCGGCACGGAGGCTCGGACCGGGCTGTTGTCCCTCGCCTTCGACCACCTGGGCGCCCGTGATGCCACGACCGAGGTGTTTCCCGACAACCATGCGTCGCAGGGGGTCTCCCGCAGGCTCGGTTACTGCCCCGACGGGATCTCCCGCGACGTGCGCGGTGACGAGGTCCTCGTCTCCGACCGACTGAGACTCACCGCGGCACGGTGGGCCGAGGTCGACCACTGCCCGGTGCTCGTCGACGGTCTGGATGACGCCCGCAGCATGTTCCTGGGTTGAATTCCCGAGGGGACGTGGCCCAGCTCACCTCATCCGGTCAGCTCCGAGACCGTGACGAAGCGGTAGCCCTCGTCGCGCAGGCCGTCGATGATCGGCCCGATCGCCTTCTGGGTCGTCGTGCGGCCGTTCCACGGGTGGAGCAGGATGATCGACCCCGGGCGGGTGGCGTCGATCGTGCGCCGGTCGTGCGCGGCGAGATAGCGAGGAAGGGTGATGAGCTTCTTGCCGTAGGGCGGCCGGAGGTCAATGGTCCGGTGTAGCCCACTGTCGCGGATGGCCCGGTCGGTCGACTCCACCTCCTCGGCGATCTCGTCGGTCGAGACGAAGACCATGCGCGGATGGCTCCAGGTGTGGTTCCCGATCTCGTGACCATCTCGAACGAGGCGTCGCATCACCGCGACCTCGCGGCTCGCCTCCTTGCCGATGACGTAGAAGGTCGCGGGCACCCGGCGGGACTCGAGCGTGGAGAGCAGGGCGTCCGCGTCCTCCGCGGCGGGGCCGTCATCGAAGGTCAGCGCCACGACCTTCTCATCGGTCTCCACGCGGGAGACGATCTCGCCGTCGACCTGGGTGGTGCGGGAGTTCATCAGCGTGAAGGCGCCCGCGCCGAGGGCCAGCACGATCACGACCGTCACCGCCAACGTGATGGCGGCGCGTCTCATGCGAGAGAGACCAGCCCGCTCACCCCACCGAACGTGGCGTCCAGACCTGTCCGTCTGCGGTCACCCGGGTGCTCGAGGCGCCGATGACGACGAGACAGCCCATGTCGACGGCCTCGACGTCGAGCCCACCCAGGGTGGTGACCGACACGGATTCTTCGTCACGCCCGACGTGGCGGGCGACGACGGCCACCCGATCCGGACCCACGGCCTCGACGAGCAGGTCCCGCGCCGCACCGAGAGTGTCCGGGCGCGACCGGGAGCGCGGGTTGTAGAGCGCGATCGTCACGTCGCGCGTGGCCAGCGCGGTGAGCCGGTCGGCGAGCACCTCCCACGGCTTGAGGTTGTCGCTGAGGTTGACCAGAGCGTGATCGCCGCCGAGGACCGCGCCGACGAGGGCGCTCGCCGCGTGGGCGGCGGTGACGCCGGGCACGACCTGTACCGGCACCTCGGCATAACCGGCGTCCTCCGTCAGCGCGGCCTCGCGTGACTCGAAGAGCGCCGTCGCCATCCCGAAGACTCCCGCGTCCCCTCCCGAGACGAGCGCGACGTCCTCGCCGCCACGGGCGAGGTCGAGCGAGAGCCGCCCCCGGTAGAGCTCGACGGAGTTGCCGGACGAGTGCCGGGTCAGACCCTCACGCTGCGGCACCCGTGCGACATACGGCGCGTAGCCGACGACATGGTCCACGGAGGCGAGCACCTCAGCCGCCTCCGGGGTGAGCCACCGGTCCGGCCCGGGCCCGAGTCCGACGACGTGGACGGTGCCAGCCACTCCGTTTGCTGAGGTGGCAGCTGCTCCGTTCCCTGAGGTGCGAGGTACGAGCCTCGAAGGGCCGTCCTGCGCCGCCGTGAGGCGCGCGAAGTCCGCGGCCCGTCCGGCGGAGTCGTCGCGCAGCCCTTCGCCGGGGACGACGACGAGCGACATGTAGGGGACGCGCCCTTCGTCGACCTCGGCGGCAGGGAGGACGACTTCCCCTGTGCCGGAGGCGCGCTCGACGTACACGGCCCGCTCGAGCATGCCTGCCTGCCGCAGTGCCTCACGGACGCCGGAGAAGGTGCGGCCGAGCTTCATGATGATCGCGGCGTCGGTGTCGGCCAGCCGCCGGGCGAGCTCGGGTACCGACAGGGTCCCGGGCAGCACGGTGAGGGTGTCCTCGTGACGGCACAGGCCGGTCGCGACGGCGGCCGTGGCGGCCGACAGCGAGGTGATGCCGGGGACGACCTCGGTCGGGTAGCGGGGGCTGAGCCGGTCGTGCACGTACATGAAGGACCCGAAGAAGAGCGGGTCGCCGACGGCGAGGACGACGACGGTGCGACCTGCCGAGAGGTGTGCGTCGAGCCGGTCGGAGCACTCGTCGTAGAAGTCGGACAGCGCCCCGTAGTAGCCGCGTGGGTGGTCGGTGAAGCCGGTCGTCACCGGGTAGCGCAGCTCCTCCTCGAGGACGCCCTCGGGGATGAGGTCGGCGGCGATGGAGCGCGCCATCGACTGCTTGCCGGTGCCTGCGTGGTAGGCGATGACGTCCGCGTCACGGATGAGCCGGGCGGCCTTGAGGGTGACCAGCTCGGGGTCGCCGGGGCCGATGCCCACGCCGTAGAAGTGCCCGCTCATGCCAGCTCGTCCGGGTTGGCCAGCGCGTTGAGCGTGGCGGCGGCCATGGCGGAGCCGCCGCGACGGCCGTGGACGACGAGCCAGGGGATCGGGCCTCCCGGCAGATCATGCTGTGCCAGAGCGACCTTCGACTCCGCGGAGCCGACGAAGCCGACGGGCATCCCGACGATCGCGGCCGGTCGCGGCGCTCCGTCGTGGAGCATCTCGAGCAGGTGGAACAGGGCCGTGGGGGCATTGCCGATCGCGACGACGGAGCCCTCCAGACGGTCGGTCCAGAGGGAGACCGCCGCGGCGGCGCGGGTCGTGTCCCACTCGGCGGCCAAGGCCGGCACGCGCTCGTCGCGCAGGGTGCAGATCACCGCGTTGTCCGCGGGGAGGCGCCGGCGGGTGATGCCGGAGGCGAGCATGTTGCTGTCGGTGAGGATCGGCGCCCCGGATGTCAGCGCGGTGTGTGCGGCGGTCGCGACCTCGGGGTGGCCGGCGATCTCGCGCGTGATCTCGACATCGCCCGCGGCGTGGATGATCCGCACGGCAGCACCGTGGAGGCTCGTCGGCAGCCCCCTGAGGTCGGCTTCATCGCGGATCATGCCGAAGGACCGGCGATAGATCTCCTGGCCGTCGGTGACGTAGTCGTAGCGGCGGGGAGGTTGCCGAAGGGAGTGCATCAGGCCTTCTCGTGTGGTGAGGAGCGTTGCGCCGCAGTGATATCCGCGATGCTTGTGGGGTTGAGCGAGGTGACGTGAGGGCGTGCTGGGTGACCACACGCACGATCGCAGCCGATGACGTGGACCGCCGGGCCGTCCACGTCGACGAAGGGCGCTGCCTCCCGGGCGAGGTCCCGTGTGGGGGTGTCGGTGCGACCGCAGGACGGTGCGCCGGCACATGCGGTGAGCACGGTCCAGGGAGAGTCGGGCGAGACGGCGAGGCCGGTGGCGGCCAGCTCCTGCGCGTGGGCTGCGTCCCCGGGCACGAGGATCGAGCGCCACGGGGTGAGGCGGAGGTCGTCCCGCTGGCGCGACTCGACGGGGACGTCGGCTGAGGTGCGAGGAACGAGCCTCGAAGCCACGTCGAGAGCGGCCGCCATCGCGGGAGTCAGCAGCCCCAGCGGCACGAGCACGACGAGGTCCTCCCCGAGCGGACCGGGCCGCGGCGGCTCGGCCGGCTCCACGACGACGGGAGCGCCCCCGGGCAGCAGCGCGGCGCGAGCGGCAGCCGGGAGGTCCCGCACATTCCAGGTCCGCTCGTCGGGGCGGGCCGCGAGGAAGCGCCGGGCCACCTCGAGCGCCACGTCCGGTGCCTGTTCGCGCGGCACGGTGACGGACCGGCCGTCGACGAGCACGCGGGCAACGCCCCCTTCGCTCCTGCGTCGCACGTCAGGGGACGAGTCGTCCACGATCGCCACGTCCCAGGGCTCGCCGAGCACGGGGCCACCGGGCCCCGCGACGGCGAGGAGGAAGCGCCCGGGGAGTCCGGCGAGATCCCGGTCCGCGAGCAGCCCCTCGTCCAGGGCCGAGACCAGGTCGTCGAGTCCACCCTCCGGGTCGGCGACGATGTTGCGGGCCTTGTCGTGCGCACCCGAGGGGATCAGCCCGAGGTCACCGATCGCGGTGATCAGCTCACGGGGGAGCGGGTCGGGCAGGCCCCGCAGCTGCAGGCTCCCGCGAGAGGTCAGCGTGACCTCGGGGTTGCCGAAGTCCACTGCGAGAGAGGAGATTTCAGTCAAGGTGGAGGCGTTGAGGCGTCCCCCGGGCACGCGCAGGCGCACCATGGCCCCGTCCGCCGAGACGAAGGGGGCGAGCAGTCCCGGGCAGCGGTCGGCGCCGCTCCGGGGGGACGAGGGGGAGGCCACGTCGCCAAAGCCTACGAGGTTGCTGCAACAGCCGCCTGTGAGGCTGCCCGTTGCGGGGTCAGTGCTTGAAGTGCACGAAGACGCGCCCGAAGTTCTTGCTGTCCTTCTCCACCCGGTGGTAGCGGGCCTTGATGTCCTTGCGTTCCAGGAAGCGGAGCACGCGCTTCTTCAGCTGCCCGCTGCCCTTGCCGGGGATGATCTCGACGGTCTTCGTGCGGGTGCGTTCGGCCTCGTCGAAGACGTCGTGCAGCGCGCGATCGATGTCGCGCCCCCTGTTGTAGATGTCGTGGAGGTCGAGCTTGAGCCGCATCAGCACCCCTCGGGTCGGCAGGTTGATCCGTCGTGACCGGTGGTGACGGATCAACCTACCCCTCATCCGGCTGGTGTCGGGGTCAGGCCACGAGGCCGGGCGCAGCCGGATAGGCTGCCCACGGCCGATCACGTCGGAACCCGGTGCAAGTCCGGGACGGTCCCGCCACTGTGAGCGAAGTATTCGCGAGTCAGACACGTCGGGTCGGCCGGCCCGGGCACTCGTCCGGGTCCCTTTCGACCGCGGGGCGCGGAACCCCGCTCAAGGAGCTCACGACGTGCCGACGCTCGCCCTGCTGTCCACCTCCGACACCGACCTGCTCAGCGCCCGTGCGGCCGCCGACGGCGGTGCCGACTATGTCGTCGCCAACCCGGCCCGCCTCACCGGTGAGCAGATCGCCGAGCGCGTCGCCGGCGCCGACATCGTCGTCGTCCGCTACCTCGGGAGCCCGCAGGGGCTGTGGGAGGGCTTCGACGACCTGCGCACCGCGACTGCCCCGCTCGTCGTCCTCGGCGGCACCCAGGAGCCGGACGCCGCCCTGATGGAGCTCTCGACCGTCCCGCCCGGCACGGTTGCAGAGGCCCACCGCTACCTCGCCGAAGGGGGGCGGGCCAACCTCGCGCAGCTGCACGCCTTCCTCGGGGACACCCTGCTGCTCACCGGCGAGGTCTTCGAGGCTCCGCAGGCCCTGCCCCAGTGGGGGGTCCTCGAGCGCGACGAGCCCGCGGCCCTCGACACCCACCCGCGCCGTCCCCGCGTCGGCGTCCTGATCTATCGGGCCCAGTACGCGGCCGGTAACACCGCCTACGCCCACGCGCTGGCCGACGCGATCGACGACGCCGGCGGGCAGGGCGTCGTCATCCACTCGGCCTCCCTGCGTGACGCCCCCGACGGCCTGCTCGACGAGCTCGGCACCCTGGACGCGCTGGTCACCACCGTCCTCGCGGCCGGTGGCACCAAGCCGGCGACCGCCGGAGCCGGTGAGGACGACGAGGCCTGGGACGTCGAGCAGCTCGCGGCCCTCGACATCCCGATCCTCCAGGGGCTCTGCCTCACCTGGGGTCGCGCCGACTGGGAGGCGTCCGACGACGGCATGAGCCCGCTCGACGTCGCCACCCAGGTCGCCGTCCCCGAGTTCGACGGGCGCCTGATCACGGTCGCCTTCTCCTTCAAGGAGTTCGACGACGAGGGTCTGCCGCACTACGTCGCCGACCCGGAGCGCGCCGCCCGGGTCGCCGGCATCGCGGTCAACCACGCCCGCCTGCGCTCCACCCCGGCCGCCGAGCGCAGGATCGCGGTCGTCCTCTCCGCCTACCCGACGAAGCACTCCCGCCTCGGCAATGCGGTCGGACTCGACACCCCGGTCTCGACGATCCGGCTGCTGCGCGAGATGCGCGCTGCGGGCTACGACCTCGGTGACGGCTTCACCGGGATGGACCCGATGGATCCCGTCGAGGGCGAGGCGCCCGACACGACCTGCGGCAATGCCCTGATCCACGAGCTCATCGCCGCCGGCGGTCAGGACGAGGAGTGGCTCACCCAGGAGCAGGTCGAGGGTGCCCAGGTGCGCATCCCCGCCGACCGCTACCGCGCGTGGTTCGAGCAGCTCCCGGCCGAGTTGCGCGAGGCGATGACCGAGCACTGGGGCGAGGCGCCGGGCGAGGTCTTCGTCGACACCACCCGTGATGCGCAGGGGGAGATCGTCACCGCGGCCCTCGTGCGCGGCAATGTCGCGCTGCTCGTCCAGCCGCCCCGCGGCTTCGGCGAGAACCCCATCGCGATCTACCACGACCCGGACCTGCCGCCGACCCACCACTACCTCGCGACCTACCGGTGGATCGAGGAGGAGTTCGGCGCGCACGCGATCGTCCACGTCGGCAAGCACGGCAACCTCGAGTGGCTCTCCGGCAAGAACCTCGCGATGTCCCCCTCCTGCGGCACGGATGCCGCCCTGGGCAACCTCCCGCTGATCTACCCCTTCCTCGTCAACGACCCCGGCGAGGGCACCCAGGCGAAGCGCCGGGCGCACGCGACGATCGTCGACCACCTCGTCCCGCCGATGGCCCGCGCGGAGTCCTACGGCGACATCGCCCGTCTGGAGCAGCTGCTCGACGAGTACGGCAATGTCACCGCGATGGACCCGGCCAAGGCTCCGGCCCTGCGTGGCGAGATCTGGCAGCTGATCCACGCGGCGCAGATGCACGTCGACCTCGGCCTCGAGGACGTCGACCTCGACGACGCCGACGGCTTCGACGACCTCGTGATGCACGTCGACGGCTGGCTCTGCGAGATCAAGGACGTCCAGATCCGCGACGGCCTCCACGTCCTCGGCCAGGCGCCGGAGGGCGAGGAGCTGGTCAATCTCGTGCTCGCCGTCCTGCGTGCCTCCCAGGTCTTCTCCGGCCAGGTCGGGTCCGTGCCCGGATTGCGGGCCGCTCTCGGCCTCGCCGAGGACGCGAGCTCCACCGAGACCGACGAGATCGAAGGGCGGGCCCGTCGCCTCGTCGAGGCACTCGCCGCCGCCGATTGGCGTGCCGACGCCGCGCGCGGTGTCGTGGCAGAGGCGGAGCCCGACCTCGACGCAGCCACCGCCGCAGAGGTCATCACCGTCCTCGAGTTCGCCGCCACACAGGTCGTGCCGCGCCTCGCCGCGACCGACCGCGAGCTGGCCATGGTGCTGCACGCCCTCGACGGCGGCTACATCCCCGCGGGGCCGAGCGGGTCCCCCCTTCGCGGCCTGATCAATGTCCTGCCCACCGGCCGCAACTTCTACAGCGTCGACCCCAAGGCCATCCCCTCGCGGCTGGCCTACCAGACCGGCACCGCCATGGCCGACTCCCTGCTCGAGCGCTACCGCGAGGAGACCGGCGAGCTGCCGAAGTCGGTGGGCCTGTCGATGTGGGGCACCTCGGCCATGCGCACCTCCGGTGACGACATCGGCGAGGTCCTCGCCCTGCTCGGTGTGACGCCGGTGTGGGACGAGCAGTCCCGTCGGGTCACCGGCCTCGAGCCGATCCCGCTGACGGAGCTGGGCCGGGCGCGCGTGGACGTCACGGTGCGCATCTCCGGGTTCTTCCGCGATGCCTTCCCCCACGTCATCGCGCTGCTCGACGACGCGGTGGAGCTCGTCGCCGGCCTCGACGAGGCCCCCGAGGACAACCACGTGCGTGCCCACGCGGCTGCCGACCTCGCGGAGCACGGCGACGAGCGGCGCTCGCGTACACGGATCTTCGGCTCCAAGCCGGGCAGCTACGGCGCCGGCCTCCTCCAGGCCGTCGAGTCCGGCAACTGGCGCAGCGATGACGACCTCGCGCAGGTCTACACGGCGTGGGGCGGCTACGCCTACGGGCGCGACCTCGACGGCAAGCCCGCCTCCGAGGACATGGAGCGTACCTACCGGCGCATCCAGGTCGCGGCCAAGAATGTCGACAACCGCGAGTCCGACATCCTCGACTCCGACGACTACTTCCAGTACCACGGCGGCATGGTCGCCACCGTGCGCGCGCTCACCGGCGCCGAGCCCAAGGCCTATGTCGGCGACTCGACCTCACCGGACCAGGTGCGCACCCGCACTCTCCAGGAGGAGACCAACCGCGTCTTCCGCTCCCGCGTGGTCAACCCGCGGTGGATCTCGGCCATGCAGCGCCACGGGTACAAGGGCGCCTTCGAGCTCGCGGCGACCGTCGACTACCTCTTCGGCTTCGATGCCACGGCCGGGGTCGTCCACGACTGGATGTACGACCGGATCGCCCAGGACTATGTCCTCGACGAGGCGAACCAGGACTTCATGCGCCGGGCCAACCCGTGGGCGCTGCGCGGCATCGTCGAGAAGCTCGGTGAGGCCGCCGACCGCGGCCTGTGGGAGAACCCCGATACTGAGGTCATGCAGCAGATGCAGCAGGTGTACCTCGACATCGAGGGTGACCTCGAGGGTGAGGACGAGTGACGAAGGACCCGGTGCCTGAGGTGCGAGGCACGAGCCTCGAAGGCGAAGCCCAGCGCTATGCCCGCCCCGTCCCGACGATCGGTGACGCGAGCAGTGCTGCCCAGCGCCGGGAGGACCCGTCGGGCTGGGCGATGGGGGAGGAAGTCACCGAGGCGCTCGCCGCGGTCGTCGCCGGTCGGCGGGACATCCGCCGCTACCGCCCCGATGCCGTGCCCGAGGACCTGCTGACCTCGGTCCTCGAGGCGGGCCACCGGGCTCCGAGCGTGGGTCACTCCCAGCCCTGGCGCTTCATCCTCGTCACCGATCCCACGACCCGTGACCGGGCCGCGGCCATGGCTGACCGCGCTCGTGTGGAGCAGGCGGCACACCTCGCCTCCGAGCGGGCGGCGCGGATGCTCGACCTCAAGCTCGAGGGGCTGCGTGAAGCCCCGGCCGGCATCGTCGTCGCCTGCGACCGGCGCACTCCCGCAACGGGTGTGCTCGGGCGGGCGACCTTCCCCGATGCGGACATGTGGTCCTGCGCGACGGCGATCGAGAACATGTGGCTCACCGCCCGCGCCCACGGTCTCGGCATGGGCTGGGTGACGCTCTTCGACCCCGACGAGCTCGCGGACCTCCTCGGCCTGCCGGAGGGTGTCGTCACCCTCGGGTGGCTGTGCCTGGGCTGGCCGGACGAGCGACCTCCGTCGCCCGGCCTGGAGCGGGCCGCCTGGTCGCGCAAGACCCCGCTCGAGCAGGTCGTCATCCGCGATCGCTGGCCCAGCGGCGAGGCCGCGCCGCAGCAGCCCGTCTCGCACCTGCGCGGTCCCGAGGCGGACCGGCTCGTCGGTGCCACGGACGCTGCCGACGAGCTGCTGTCCCCGCCGGAGTCGTTGGGTGTCCTCGACCGCGCGCTCAACCGGGTGCTGGCCGTTGGCGCCGGAGACCTCACCGGCGGCTCGCTCGTCCTCGCGGGCGCCGATCATCCGGTCACCGCGCTCGGTGTCAGTGCCTTCCCTGCGCAGACGACCGCGGACGTCCTCAGTGCCACCGTCACGGGCACCTCGCTCGGAGCCGCCACGGCGAAGGGGGCCGGACTCACCGTCGTCCCCGTGGACGCCGGTGTGGCGCAGTCGATCTCGGGTGCACGTGAGGTACGACCGGCCGGGGAGCGTGGCGACCTCGCCTCGACCGACGCCATGTCGCTCGCCGATGTCGAAGCCCTCGTCGCGGCGGGTCGGGAGATCGGTGGTGAGACCGCGGCGTCCGGTCTCGTCTGCCTCGGCGAGGTCGGTGTCGGCAACACGACGGTCGCCGCTGCGCTCGCCTGCGCCCTGCTCGACCTCGAGCCGCAGGACGTCGTCGGCCTCGGCTCCGGCTCGGATGCGGACATGGTCGCGCGCAAGCGCGACGTCGTCGCCTCGGCACTGGCCCGCACGAAGGGGGAGTCGGACCCCCTTCGCCTCCTCGCGGCCGTCGGTGGACCGGAGATCGCCCTGCTCACCGGGGTGACGCTCGGCGCCGCTGCTGCGGGCGCTCCGGTCGTCCTCGACGGGCTCGCCGCCTCCCTGCCCGGCGTCATCGCGGCGCGGCTCGAGCCGGCCACCCAGGCCTATCTCCTCGCCGGTCAGGTCAGTCGGGAGCGGGCCCACGCCCTCGTGCTGCGCGAGCTCGGTCTCGAGCCGCTGCTCGACCTGCGCCTGCGCTCGGGCGAGGGCGTCGGCGCCTGCCTCGCTGCCTCGATGGTGCTGCAGGGGCTGGCGGTGCGCCGCGTCGCCGCCCGCACCCGCTGAGTCCCGCACGCTGGTTGAGGTGCGACGAGCCCTAGCGAGGAGCCTCGAAGCCAGTCGTCAGGGAGCGCACGGACGGCAGCAGCGCCAGCCCATTGACCACGACGGAGAAGGTGAGCAGGGCTGCGGCCCAGAGCGGGTGGCCGGTGTCCCACAGGGCGAGGCAGCCGAGGGAGAAGACGCCCACCTTGGCCAGCGGTCGGACGACCCGGCCACCGAGAGGTGCCCGCGGCGAGGCGAAGGTCGCCCACGCTGCCGCCACGAGGACGGGGAGGAGCCACACGAGCAGCAGGCGGGGCGCGTGGTGCCATCCCCACACGCCGCAGGCAGCCATCACCGCCAGCTCGTCGACGAAGACCAGCATCAGCACGGCCCACCCGAAGGCAGCCCCGCCACCGGTGACCGACCGCGGCACCGTCGGTCCTACCCGCGAGCGGTCAGGGCGTAGACGTCCATGATCCAGCCGTGGGTCTCGTGCAGCCGTGCCCGCAGATCGACGATCTCGTCGATGACCTCGGCCAGGCGCCCCGAGCGCAGCTCCTGCTGGGGCATGCCGACGTAGGCGCCCCAGTGGATCATCGCGTCGGGGTGGGTGGCGGCGAGCTCGCGGCAGTGCAGGTGGCCGTCGAGCATGACGACGACGGTCCCCAGGGCCAGGCCGGCGGATGCCGCCCCGGTCCACTCGGCGACGAGCCGCCGCCCGGTGGTGATGTGCACCGGTTCGCCGACCCGGTGGAGCACGACGCCGTGGGCGGCGGCGAGGGTCTGGAAGGCCGAGATGCCCGGGAGCACCCGCACCGTGGTCGGGATCCGCTCACCGATCGCGTCGACGATCCGGATCGTGCTGTCGTAGAAGGCCGGGTCGCCCCAGACGAGGAAGCCGACGACCGCATCCGCCGGCAGCTCCTCGATGATCCGCACGTAGGCATCCGTGCGGGCCGCGTGCCAGTCCCGCACCCCCTGTGCGTAGGCCGCCGAGTCACGGTCGGCATCCGGTCCGCGCTGCGGGTCCGCCACCGTGACGATCTCGTAGGGGTGGTCCTCGGGGATGAACCGGTCGCAGATCGCCCGGCGCACCGCGATGAGCTCGTCCTTCGCGCCCCCCTTGTCGGCCACGAGGAAGACGTCCACCTCGGCCAGGGCCGCCGCCGCCTCGGCGGTGACGTGCCCGGGGGAGCCGGCGCCGATCCCGATGACATGAATTGATCGAACGCTGGTGTGGCGGGCCGTGACGTCCTTCATCTCGCCTCCTCGATGATGTCCAGCAGGGCGTCGACGTCGACGTGGGTCTCGAGGGCATCGGCGAGGATGTCGATCATCCCCTCCCGGCGTGCGGCGAAGGGGGTGGCCCCCGCCTGCGCGGACCACCCGGCACCCGTCGTGGCCGCCACGTCCTCGAGGAGCGTGCGCCGGAAGCCGTCGCACTCCAACGTGCCGTGCCAGATCGAGCCCCGCACTGCACCGACCGCGTGCCCGCCGGGGAAGTCCTCACCACCGCTCGGGGTCACGACCCCGTGGTGGATCTCGTAGCCCTCGACGGGGTGGTCACGCCACGTGCCGCTCGGGCGGGCGAGCACCTTGTCCGCGGCGAAGACGACCCGGCCGGGGAGCAGCCCGAGTCCCGGCACCGTTGCGCCGGTGGGGGACCCGCTCCCTTCGACCTCCACCCCGTCGTCGACGATCTCGTCGAGGAGCATCTGGTACCCACCACAGATCCCGAGGACCGGTGCCCCGCGCCGGGCCCGCTCGACCACGACGTCCGCGAGGCCGGACCGACGCAGCCAGGCGAGGTCGGAGACGGTGGCGCGGGACCCGGGCAGCACGAGCAGGTCGGCCTCCCGCGCGGTGTCCGGGTCGCGCGTCACCTGCACGTCGACTCCGGGCTCGGCCGCGAGGGCGTCGACATCGGTGGCATTGGACGTGCGCGGCAGCCGGAGCGCCGCGACCGTCAGCCTCCGGTCCGTGGGCACACCGTCGTCGGAGACCCAGGAGCCCGTCGAGAGCCCGTCCTCGGAGTCCAGCCAGACGTCCTGCAGCCACGGCAGCACCCCGAGGCTCGGCATCCCCGTCCGGCGGGTGATCTCCACCAGTCCCGGCTCGAGGACGGAGACGTCCCCGCGGAACTTGTTGATGACATAGGCCGCGAGCAACGACCGGTCGGCCTCGTCGAGCAGGGCCCACGTCCCGTAGAGCGAGGCCAGGATCCCACCGCGGTCGATGTCGCCGACGAGCACCGTGGGCATCGAGAAGCGTTGGGCCAGCCCCATGTTGACGTAGTCGCCCTGACGCAGGTTGATCTCGGCGGGGGATCCGGCGCCCTCGCAGACGACGACGTCGTGGGCCGCAGCGAGCTCCTCGTAGGCGGCGAAGGCAGCCTCTGCCAGGTGGGTCCGTCCCGTCGCGTACTCACCGGCCATGAGTTCGCCCGCCGGCCGGCCCCGGACCACGACGTGGGCCCGGCGGTCGCTGCCCGGTTTGAGCAGGACGGGATTCATCGCCGATGTCGCGTCCACCCCAGCGGCCTGGGCCTGCAGGTACTGCGCCCGGCCGATCTCGGAGCCGTCGTGGCAGACCATCGAGTGGTTCGACATGTTCTGCGCCTTGAAGGGCGCCACGGACAGACCCCGTCGGGCGAGGACCCGGCAGACCCCTGTCGTCACGAGCGACTTGCCCGCGTCGGAGGAGGTCCCGGTGATCAGCAGTCCGCTCACGGGGAGTCACTCTACGGAGGACCGTTACGGTGGGCATCGTGAGTCCGACCCGCGTGCATCTCATCCGTCACGGGGAGTCGACGTGGAACCGTGACGGACTCGTCCAGGGTGCCCATCGAGGGGTCAGCGAGCCGGTCCTCACCGACACCGGTCGCGCGGACGCGGCCCGGGCGGGCCTCGCGCTTGGAGCCCACCTCGGCGTCCCCGGTGGCCATCGTGCGCTGTCCCTGTGGACGAGCGACCTGATGCGGGCCCTGCAGACCGCCGAGATCATCTCCGTGGCCCTGCGACCCAGCGGGTGGAGCGCCTCGGTCCGCAACGAGGTCGGCCTGCGCGAGCAGGCCCTCGGTGACCTCGAGGGACAGACGAGCGCCTCCCTGCGCGAGCAGTCCGTGCCCGAGGACGGGCACATCAGCGAGGTCCGGTGGGGCGGGGGCGAGTCGATGCAGGACGTCTTCGAGCGGGTGGGCGAGTGGTTTGCGCCGGCGCTCATCGAGCAGCCCGAGCACCTCGTCGTCATCAGCCACGAGCACACGATCCGGGCCGCCCTGGCCTGGCTCCGGTCCCGCTCGCACCGGGACATCGACTGGGATGAGTCCGTGGCGCCCGGCTCGGTGACCACCCTCGAGGTCGTCGACTGAGCGACACCGCGTCGCCCGAGGTCACGGGCAGGTCTGCAGGTGATCGACGAGGTCCGGGCCGTAGACGTGCCCGGTGCCCTCGGGGACCGCGAGTGCCCCGAGGAAGTCCGCCGCATCGTGCGCGGCACTGACGACCGGCAGCCATCCCCGACCGTCCTCCGGCGGGAGGACCACCTCTCGCGCCGAGGCGTGGACCACGGGATCGTCCTCGTTGACGACCGCCGACTCGCGCGCCAGTCCGGCCCGGTGGCCCCCGGGGGGCCCGACCCACAGGACCGAGCACACGGCCTCACGGGCCGCGCCCGACCCCGGACCGGTGAAGATCGACTGTCCCGCCGTGGCGCCGAGGCTCTCACCGGTGATATGGACATCGGGGCGGTCCGCCGCAGGGAGTGCTTGCACCCGACGGACGACCGCGTCGACGAGGGCCTGCGCGCCCTCCTGCGCCTGATCGCGTCCGACGAGGTAGGCGACCCAGCTCGGTGAGGTGCCGTACTGCATACCCGCCGTCGCGACGTCCGAGCCGAAGCGCTGCTCGAGCCCGGTGACGAGGTTGGGATTGATCCACCCCGTGCCCGTCGGCACGGCGACGACGATCCGGGAGCGGCGCAGACCCCCTTCGAGCTCGAGCTCGTCGACGACCCGCTCGGCCCGGTCACGCACGCCCTCGTCCTCGGCGATCTCGCCGTAGGCACGCACTGCACCGACGGGAGAGGTCTCGAGCAGCAGCGACTCGTCCGGGGTGGGATCGCTGGCGTACACCGGCCCGGTGGAGGCCAGCACCACGGTGGCGGTGGTCATCGCGACGAGTGGGCGCCGGACGCGCTCGCGTCGCTGCCACATCCATCGTGCTCCGCGCACGAGGAGCCCGCACCCGAGGACGACCGCCCCGACGCCCAGCCAGTACCCCGCACCCGGTGCCGTGAGCCCGATCTCGGTGCGTCGCGCGGCGAGACCGAGCTGTCCCCACATCAGGACGACCACGCCCAGACCGACGGCCGCAGCCACACCGCGACTGCGGCCGGGCCCGACCCATCGCGGGGACCGGGGACGCACCAGGGCCACCACGCCGAGGCAGGCTCCGATGAAGACCGCCGTGACGCCACCCTGCAGCAGGGGCCCATGGGGCAGGCTCGCGGGAGAGATCGAGAGGAAGACCCCGAGGACCGCGGCCAGGGCCGTCGAGACGCGGGGCAGCGGCACGGCCGGCACCGGCACGGCCGGGAGCCGCAGCGCACCGAGCCGCCGCCGGAGGGACTGCGCGCCGAGGGCGAGCGTGCTGCCCCCGGAGCCGAGCGCCAGCAGGCCGGTCGCCCCGGTCGCGATGGACGCGGCGTCCTCCGGTTTGGGGACGAGGTCGTGCTGACGCCACGAGTTCAGCCGCACCGCACCGGTCGCGATGTCCGCCCACATCCGGCAGTGGGTCCGCGAGGCGGTCGCCGTGCGGTCGGCGCAGGCAGCGTGCGCCTCCCGGGAGAAGCGGGCATCGATCTGCCGGCGTGCCGACGGCGGCAGGGTCCCCCCGCGCAGGTCGGCGTGCCGGACCAGGTCGTAGCCGAGGTCGTGGCTGCGGCACGCCGTCGCGAACTCCGCGGGCAGCGGAACCGGCGATGAGCAGTCGCCGGTCGGGTTGACCAGCGCGTCGTCCTCGATGCGGGGCGTGTAGCCGAGCAGCTCGGTGAAGGTGCCGGGCACGGCCGCGGCAGCCTGCGACGGTGAGCCGGCGACGAGCTCCCGGACCGCGTGCCGGGAGGCCGCGTCCGGGGTGTGAGAGGGTGCCGGCGCGGTGACCACGGTGAGGGCGAACCAGAGGCCGAGGAAGGCGAGCGCCGCAGGTGCGGCGAGGGCGAGCTTGGGGTGCATGACGACGAAGGTCGCAAGGCGCCACCGCGCGCCGCGTCACCTCGGCGAGCCATTCACCGGTGCGCTTCGCGGGCTGTCAACCGAGCCCGGTGATACCCCGGGGTGAGCAGGGATGGCTCCGGAGTATGACGACGAAGGGAGCGCTGCTCCGTAGTCTTGTGGTCATGTCCGAGGAGCCGCGCCCACGTCGCCGACGGGTCGGCGTCGCCGTCCGCGGCGCCGCCTCCGGCGGACGGTGGCTCGCCGCCCGCCCTGACGTGCTGCTGGCCCTCCTCGCGGCCCTTTTCTTCATCATCACCTGGTCCACGACCGACCTGACGCACCGGGCACCGGCGTCCCTGCTGCCGGTCCTCGCGGTGATGACCGTCGCGCCCCTGCTCGTCCTCGTGGTGCGGCGGTCGGTGACCATCGCGTGGGCGGTGGGCGCCGTGGCCTCGCTCGTCTGGCTCGTCGTGCCGCGCGTGGGGGACTGGCCGATGCCGTGGCCGGTGACCCACTTCCTCGTGCTCCTGCTGACTGTCCTCGCGGTCGCCCTGTACGCGCGCCTCGTGGAGGTGGCCGCCGTCGCGGTCACGACGGCACTGTTCTTCCTCATCGTCATGACGGCGGACCTCAAGGCCTGGGCGATCGGCGTCGTCGTCATCGTCGCCTTCGGCCTGCTCGTGCGCTGGCTGATCCTCTCCCGGCGGCAGCTGGCCGAGCAGGAGGACGAGGCCGAGGTCGAGCGGGCCCGGCGCGCGGTGGTCGAGGAGCGCAGCCGCATCGCGCGCGAGCTGCACGACGTCGTCGCGCACCACATGTCGATGGTCGTCGTGCAGGCGCAGAGCGCGGCCTACCGGCTCGAGGACGTGTCGCCGGCGGCCCGTGAGGAGTTCGCCTCCATCGAGTCCTCCGCGCGGGAGGCGCTCAACGAGGTCCGCGGCGTCCTCGGGGTCCTGCGGGAGGAAGGGCGTGCCGAGACGGCGCCGCAGCCCGGCGTGGCCGACCTCCCGCAGCTCCTCGAGGCCTCCCGCGCCGCCGGGATGGATCTGTCCTGGCGCCTCGACCTGGCCGAGGACCGCTGCCCGCCGGGGACCGGGCTCGTGCTCCACCGGATCCTCCAGGAGGCCCTGGCCAATGCCAGCCGGCACGCTCCCGGCGCACCGGTCGGGGTCACCCTGATCGAGCGCTCCGGCAGCGCCGATCTCGAGGTGCGCAGCGCGAAGGGGGTGCGCCCCCCTTCGTCCGGCGATGTCGGCGGCGGCAACGGCATCCCCGGCATGCGGACCCGGGCCGAGGCGGTCGGCGGCCATCTCCACGCCGGAGCGGACAGCGACGGGGGCTTCCGGGTCCACGCGGTCGTGCCGATCGCCGGCCGTCCGAGCGTGAGCGCCTAGGTTGGTGACATGACGATCTCGGTGGTCATCGTCGACGACCAGGCGATGGTGCGGCAGGGCTTCGGCGCCCTGCTCGACGCGCAGCCGGACATCACCGTCATCGGCGAGGCCGCCGACGGCGCCCAGGGCGTGCGCGAGGTCTCCCGGCTCGCGCCCGATGTCGTGCTCATGGACGTGCGGATGCCGGAGGTCAACGGCCTCGAGGCCGCGTCGACGATCCTCTCCACACCGAGCCCGACCCGCCCGCACGTCGTCATGCTCACGACCTTCGACATCGACGACTACGTCTACGAGGCGCTGCGCCTGGGGGCGAGCGGCTTCCTGCTCAAGGACGCTCCCGCCGACGAGCTCGCCCGCGCGGTACGCATCGTCGCGCAGGGGGACCAGCTGCTCGCCCCGAGCATCACCCGGCGGCTCATCGCCGAGACCACCCTGCGGCGGGGGGCGGTCCCGCGCCGCTCGGCGCTGCTCGACGAGCTCACCGCACGCGAGCTGGAGGTGCTCGGGCTCATCGCCCGTGGCCTGGCCAATGCCGAGATCGCCGATCGCCTCTTCCTCGCCGAGCAGACGGTGAAGACCCACGTCTCGCGGGTCTTCACCAAGCTGCACCTGCGCGACCGGGCCCAGGCGGTCGTCTTCGCCTACGAGCACGGGGTGGTCGTCCCCGGCGCGTGACCTCGGTGGTTGAAGGGGCAATATCTGCGGGCGCAGCGGCGTTGTCAGGAGGGAGCCCGTCCCACCCTCGTTCAGGAGTCATCCATGAGCACCAGCACGTCCACCGGTTCCCTCGTCGACCTCGGTCATCCGTGGCAGGGCGTCGGTCCCTTCATCTTCGCGGTGCACCACCTCGACGCCTACCCGAGCGGCAACGAGGCGATGGGTCCGGATGCCGACCTGTCCGACCGTCCGCTCGGCCAGGACTTCGCCAACCCCGCCGGCTGGAGCATGTACCACGGCGAGGACGTGCCGGGCTTCCCCGCGCACCCGCACCGCGGCTTCGAGACGATCACGCTCGTCCGACGCGGCTCCGTCGACCACGCCGAC
>JBQGNO010000002.1:0-47947 GCA_052087725.1 Janibacter sp.
GTTCGTCGGAGGGCAGTGCCGATGGGGCTGCTGGTGACGGCAGTTCTGATGGGTCTGCTGGTTCGTCGGAGGGCAGTGCCGATGGGGCTGCTGGTGACGGCAGTTCTGATGGGTCTGCTGGTTCGTCGGAGGGCAGTGCCGATGGGGCTGCTGGTGACGGCAGTTCTGATGGGTCTGCTGGTTCGTCGGAGGGCAGTGCCGATGGGGCTGCTGGTGACGGCAGTTCTGATGGGTCCGCTGGTTCGTCGGAGGGCAGCTCCGACGAGGCCGCCGTCGACGGCTCCTCTGATGGCGTCGTCATCGTTGATTCGACGTCCAGTGGTGCTACCGGCATCCCGACTGTGACGGTGACTGAGGATGCGAGCGACGATGCGTCGCAGGCGGATTCAGCAGCGTCCCAGGCGACGTCCGGGTCGCCCGTCATCCCGACGGGTGGAGTCGAGACCGGAGGTGGGGCCACTGCCGACACCGGCCGTGACAACACCCTGGCGCTCGGTCTGGGTCTGCTGGGAGGCGCCTTCGCGCTGTCCCTCGGCGCCCCCGCCCGACGCCGCACCGAGTGATCACCGCACTGGCTGATCACCACAGATAGGGCCGGACTCACGGGCGGTGGGTGTTCCCCTGACACCCACCGCCCTGGGTCCGACCCCCTTCGCGTCCATCTCGTCGACCCGGAAAGAGGCCCGACATGAAGCGCACCAAGCCACCTGCGTGGCGCGTGGTGGCCCTGATCGCCGCCGTCGGGTTGTTCTTCGGCGCCTTTGCCGCTGCATCAGGCAGCGGTCCGCCCGCGAAGACGGAGTCGCCGTCGTCGGGGGCGGACCGGTCAGCGGCTCCGGCCGTTCACGCTCCTTCCGGAGCGTCCTCCCAGCCCCGGTCCGGGGTCGCGCCGGAGAGCGTGCACATCCCCAGCCTGGAGGTCGACGCGTCCCTCCTCGACCTCGGGCTGACGAAGGGAGGTCAGCTGGAGGTCCCGACGATGGCCCAGGCGGACCGTCCCGGTTGGTACGAGCATTCGTCGGTGCCCGGTGAGACCGGCCCGGCCGTGATCGCCGGGCACGTTGACTCCCAGACGGGTCCGGCAGTGTTCTTCGAGCTCGACACCCTGCAGGAGGACGACACGATCCGGGTGGACCGCAGCGATGGGAAGACCGCGGTCTTCGCCGTGACCAAGGTCGCCGCGTACGACAAGGACGAGTTCCCCACCGATGCGGTGTATGGATCCGTGGCAGGCCAGGAGCTTCGTCTGATCACCTGCGGTGGTGACTTCGAGCAGGACGAAGGGAGTTACGAGCAGAATGTGGTCGTCTTCGCCGAGCTGCGCGAGACGGTCCCGACCTCGTCCTGAGGTCGGAGCCTCAGCCCCTCGGCGCGTGCTGGGCGTCGATGTCCGGGGCGGGCGCCACCGGTCCCTGTGGGGTGCGCCTGTCCGATCCGACCGTGGTGTCGCAGGTCTGGCCCACCGCCTCGATCAGCAGATCGTTGACCGGCGGCTCCTTCGCGGAGTCCCAGCTGCGACCGGTCCACGCGATGGTGACCCGGGTCTTCCCGTCCTGGCTGGAGAAGGCGAAGTTGCGCGTCCCGAAGGACGCTCCGTCGTGGCCGTACATCACGCCACAGGGGGTCTGCACCGAGTAGATGCCCAGGCCGTACCCCGCGAGAGACCCGGAGGTCGTCTGCGGCGTGATCATCTGGTTGACGCGTGACTTCGGGACGAGCTTGCCGGAGAAGAGGGCCGTGTAGAAGCGATTGACATCCCGGGTGGTCGACTCGACACCACCGGACCCGCTGAAGATCGAGGGGTTGACGCGCAAACGGGTGGGCTTCCCGTCGATCGTGGCGATCTCCTGCAGGCCCCGACCCGCAAAACGCGTCGACGTCGACAGGTGCGACCTCGTCATCCCGGCCGGCTTGAAGATGCGCCACTCGAGGAGCCCGGCGAGGGTCGCGTCGTTCTCACGCTCGAGCATCTTGCCCAGGGTGACGTACCCGGTGTTGGAGTAGCGCGCCTTCGCACCACCCTCGAAGTAGAAGGGCTTCTCCCGGGCGATGGAGATCAGCCGCGTGTCGTACCAGCGCTTCTCCCAGAAGTTGCCCTGGTCCATGTGCTCGGTGTGATTGGGCATCCCGCTGCGGTGGCTGAGCAGCTGACGCACCGTCCGGTCGCCGCCGCCCGGGTAGAGGTTGGGGAAGACATCGTGGACGCGGGTGTCGAGTGTCCAGTTGCCGGCCTCGATCTCCTTCATCACCAGCGTCGCGACCATCGACTTCGTCACGCTCGCGGCGTGGTACCGGTCAGTGGGTTCGGC
Source organism: Janibacter sp. (assembly GCA_052087725.1). Lineage (GTDB taxonomy): Bacteria > Actinomycetota > Actinomycetes > Actinomycetales > Dermatophilaceae > Janibacter. The sequence goes on from JBQGNO010000002.1 coordinate 2,310, forward strand.
GGCAGTGCGCGGGCCGATGTCGGAGTAGCCCGCTGAGGTCCGATAGGTGCCCTTGGCGCTGGCCAGCTCCATCGTCAGGCCGGTCGCGCCCTTCGCCCGGACGGCTTTGATCTTCTGGTGGAGGGCCGCCCGGTCGTAGCCGTCGGCGCTGCTCGTGGAGCTGGTGCGGTCCGCGCCCGTCCGGGTGGAGTCGGCGGGGGTGGCGCTGACCGTCGGGCTCGCCACCAGACCGAGGGCGGTGACGGCGGCCAGGGTGACCCCGGCGCGGCGGATGGTCGGCATGGTGACTCCCTGCGTGGGCATGTGTGATGGACCGCACCGACCCTAACGAAGGGGGCCGGGCTTTCGCCGCCGCCTGACAGCGGGCAAGATGCAAGGGTGACTTCCTCGGACCTGACAGACCGCTGCCGTGAGAGCCGGGACGAGTTCTGGCGCAGCGTCGGCCAGCTCGGTGCTTATCAGGACCCGCTGGGTGGTGTGGACGAGCCTGCCGTGTGGCCCACCGGCGCGTCGGCCTATGCGCGTGTGACGACCGTCCACTCCGGGATCGTCGCGACCGACGGCCTGAGCGACCCGGGACCGCACGACGTGTCCGGGCGCGCGCCCGGGCTGGGGCTGGAGATCTACATCGAGAGCACCGAGCTGATGGACGAGTCCTATGGCGCGGCCAGCTGGCTCGTCACAGCGCTCGAAGAGGCCGCCGGCGCGATTGCCGGTGCGGCTGACAGCCTCGGTGAGGCACTCACCGACCACGGGCTGCTCTCGCTCGAGCTCTCCGGCGCCGGCGCTCCCGCCGACTGGGTCTCGGATGGACGCCTCGGAGCGCTGCTCGGCGTCGAGCTGCCCGGCCGGGCCACCGGGTTCGACTTCGACGGGAGCACGGTCCGCGCGTTGAGCTTCAGCCCCCTTCGCCCCAGTGAGCTGGCGGCGATCACCGCCGAGGGGCCGGATGGCCGTCGTCGGGTGGCGCAGGCGCTGGCCGCGCAGGGGTGGTACTCCTATGCCGACACCGAGCGACCGCCGGTGCTGTGACCTGACCTGACCGAAGAGTGAGGGCCCCGGGAGACCATGTCTCCCGGGGCCCTCACCCGTGGTGCACCGGTCAGTTGTCCGGCGTGTCGTGCTTCAGCTCGGTGCCCTCCATCTTGGGCAGCTCGCCGGTGTTGCCGTGCTCGGCACGGATGGCCGCCACCTCGGCGTCAGTGCCGGCACCCAGCTCGAAGAGCCGCCCCGACTTGCGGTCGGCGATGTACTCCTTCATCTCCTTGCGGATCTCCGGCAGCAGGATGTACAGGGCAGCCAGATTGATGAACCCGCAGAGGAAGAGGAAGGCGTCGGTCAGCGTCAGGACCTGACCGAAGGTCAGGACCGTACCGATGACGGTGAAGGCGCAGAAGATGACCTTGTAGATGCTGAGCGACAACCTGGTGTGGCCGAAGAAGAACTCCCAGGCCTTCTCGCCGTAGTAGCTCCACGTCACGAGTGTGGAGAAGGCGAAGAGCGCGACCCCGACCGCGAGGACCGCCGGGAACCACGGCAGGAAGGTGCCGAAGGCGTCCGAGGTGAGGCTGACGCCGTCCGGGACCGGGCCGCCGTCGATGACCTGGTCGACGCCGCCTTGGAAGGACGGGTGGTCGGCGATGATGATCGTCAGGGCGGTCATCGTGCAGACGATGACGGTGTCGATGAAGGGTTCCATCAGGGCGACGAAGCCCTCGGAGACCGGCCGACGGGTCTTCACCGGCGAGTGCGCGATCGGAGCCGAACCGAGACCGGCCTCGTTGGAGAAGGCCGCGCGCTGGAACCCGACGATGAGGACACCGACGAGACCACCGAGGCCAGCCTGCGGGGTGAACGCCCCCGAGAAGATGTCGCTGACGGCCCCGGGGATGTGGCCGAAGTTGCCGAGGATGACGAAGAGGCACGCGATGACGTAGGCGATGCCCATGAAGGGCACGAGCTTGCTCGTGACACGGGCGATCGACTTGATGCCGCCGATGATGACCGCGGCGACGAGGCCGGCGAGGAGCAGGCCGAAGATCAGCGCCGCACCATCGGAGCCGAGGAAGCCGTCGTCACCGCCGGTGACCTCCTGCGCCTGGACGAAGGTCTGGTTGGCCTGGAACATGTTGCCGCCACCGACGCCGAAGCCGAAGATCGCGACGGCGAAGAGGCCGGTGAGGACCATCGCCGGGCCCTTGCCGAAGAGCCGTCCGAAGGCGACCGGCATGTACTTGAAGGGGCCACCGGAGAAGGTGCCGTCGTCATTCATCTTGCGGTACTTCACACCCATGGTGCACTCGGCGAACTTCGTGGCCATGCCGAGCAGACCGCAGATGATCATCCCGACGGTGGCGCCGGCGCCACCGAGGGCCATGGCCGCACCGACACCGGCGATGTTGCCCAGACCGACCGTCCCGGACAAGGCCGAGGAGAGGGCCTGGAAGTGGGTGATCTCGCCCGGGTCGCCGTCACGGGAGAACTTGCCCCGGACGACCTCGATCGACAGCCTGAAAAAGCGGAACTGCACGAACCCGAGGGTGATCGAGATGATCGTCGCCGCGGCGACGAGCCACAGCACGACGATGGGGATCTCGATGCCTCCGATGGAGAAGGCGTAGAAGACCCATCCGTCCATCCACACGGCGAAGGGTTCGAAGAAGGAGTTGATCTTGTCTTCGATGGCGGAGAGTGCACCGCCCTCGGCGGCAGGAAGAAGCGCAAGTGTGCTCATGAGGCACGACAACAGCACTCATCGGGACTGCTCGGGGCTGATTTGCCGTCTCCTGACGAAGTCGTCACCACTCTGTGACCTAGGTCACTGTGCGTCGAGGTCGCCGTGCGCCGGTCACGGCCCAGGCATCGCCGCGGATGCGCCACCACATGAAGGCGCCGCGCACGAGCATGAAGCCGCTGAACGCCAGCCACAGCGCGACGACCGACCACGCGGATCCGTGCCCGTCGCCGAGCACGTGCGCGAGGGCGACGATCGGCAGGTACGCGACGAGCACGAGGATCATCGAGCCGGCGAGCCAGGGTCCGTCTCCGGCCCCGATGAGCACGCCGTCGACGACGAAGACATAGCCGGAGAGCGGCTGGGCGAGGGCCACGACGATCAGGCCGGCTGCGATGCCCGAGCGCACCTGCGGGTCATCGGTGAAGAGGGCCGGGATCACCCGGTGCAGGGCGAGGAGGGTCAGGCCCAGGCCCACTCCGCCCCACACGCCCCACCGGACCATGAAGGCCGTGGCGGCGCGGGCCCCCTTCGCATCACCGCTGCCGAGCGAGGCGCCGGTGAGCGCCTGGCCGGCGATGGCCAGGGCGTCGAGGGCGAAGACGAGCAGCGACCAGATCGTCGTCGTCACCTGGTAGGCGGCCAGCGGTACGTCGCCGAAGTCGGCGGCCACGGCGACGGTGAGCAGGATGATCGCCCGCAGGGCGAGGGTGCGGACCAGGAGCGGCGCACCGTCGAGGGCGGCGTCGATGACCCGACGGATGTGCGGACGCATCGAGGCATGGGCACCGTGCCCCTGCCACATGACGACCGCGATGAGCCCGATGGCCATGCCCCACTGGGCGATGACGGTGGCCCAGGCGGCTCCCGCGATGCCCATGCCGGCGCCGAGGACCAGGACGACGCTGAGCACGGCATTGCCCCCGAAACCGAGGGTGGCTGCCACGAGCGGGGTCCTCGTGTCCTGCAGCCCGCGCAGGATGCCGGTCGTCGCGAGCACGAGGAGCATGGCGGGGACGCCGAGGGCGCTGATCCGCAGGTAAGTGATCGCCTCGGCGAGGGCTTCGGGGGAGGAGCCGAAGGCGCCCGCGAGCTGGGGGGCGAAGACCGCCATGACGATCGCGGCGAGCAGGCCCAGGGCGCCGGCCAGCCAGATGCCTCCGGTGCCGACCTCGATCGCGCCCTTCGTCGACCCGGCGCCGACCTGACGGGCGACGACGCTCGTGGTCCCGTAGGCGAGGAAGACGAAGACCCCGGTCGCGGTGAGCAGCACGGAGCTCGCCGTCCCCAGACCGGCGAGCGGGACGACGCCGAGGCGCCCGACGACGGCGGCGTCGACCATGAGGAAGAGCGGCTCCGCCACGAGGGCGAGGAAGGCCGGGATCGCGAGCGCGAGGACTTCGCGGGGGCCGGCCCGGATCGGCGCCGGGGCCGGTGGCGGGGTCGAGGACATACCCCGACCCTACGAAGTGCGCGTCAGTCCTCCCACGCGGCCCAGAGCTCGGCGTAGCGCCCGCCGGCGGCGACGAGCTCGTCGTGGGGCCCGTCCTCGACGACCCATCCGTCGTGGAGCACGAGGACGCGGTCCGCGGCGGCCGACTGGGTGAGCCGGTGGGCGACGATGATCGCCCCCCGCCCGGCCGTGACGTCCAGCGCGGCCTGCTCGAGGTCACGTGCCCCGGCGGACCCGGCCTCGGCGGTGGCCTCGTCGAGCACGACGAACCAGGGATCGGCGAGGGCGACCCGGGCGAGGGCGAGCTGTTGCGCCTGCGCCGGGGTCAGGGGGTGGGACCCGTCCCCGATCCGGGCGTCGAGGCCCTCGGGGAGAGCATCGATCCAGCGGAGGGCCCCGGCGGAGCGAAGGGCGTGACGCACCGCGGCGTCGTCGGCGTCCTCGGCCACGAGGGTTACCGCCTCCCGGATGGTCCCGGCGAAGACGTGGACGTCCTGGCTGATGAGGACGATCCGCTCGCGCAGGGCGGCGGCGTCCATCCCGACGAAGGGGGCGCCCCCGAGGGCCACCTGCCCGGTCGAGGGGGGCAGAACGCCAGCAGCGATGGCCCCGAGTGTCGTCTTGCCGGCGCCGGTGGCGCCGACGAGCGCGACCCGCTGCCCGGGCTCGATCGTCAGGTCGATGCCGGAGAGGACGGGATGGCCCTCGACGTAGGCGTGCCCGACCCCGGTGAGCGTGAGCGGGCCGGCCTGCGACGGGGGCTCGACGGTCGGCCGCGGCGGCTGCGGCATGAGGGCCACGCCGGCGAGGCGGGTCAGGGAGGCGCCGGCGGCCTGGACCCGGTCGAAGGTCGTGAGCAGCGCGCCGATCGGGTTGAAGAGGCGGTGGAAGTACAGCGCGGCGGCCGTCACCGCGCCGACAGTGCCGGACCCGGAGCGCACGAGGAGGAATCCCGTGGCGAGCACGAGGGCCAGCCCGATGAACTCGGCCCGGTTGGTCCGGGCGAAGAAGCGGGTGAGCATCCGGAAGACGTCGACCGCGATCTGTCGGGCCTCGTCGGAGCGCCTTTCGATCTGCGTGACCTGACCCGTCTCGAGGTCGTGGGCCCGCAGCGTGCGCGCTCCCTGCAGACCCGAGATGAGGGCCTGCGCGCGCTCGCCCTCGGCGATGCGCTCGCGCGCGTAGTACGGACCGGAGCGCGGCAGGTACCAGCGCAGTCCGGCGATGTAGAAGGGGATCGTGGCCAGCCCGGCGAGCCCGAGTCGCCAGTCGAGGGCGAAGAGCCCCGCCCCGGTGAAGGCGACGAGGACGAGTGACATCACGAGGGTGGGGACGAGCTCGGCGAGGGCGGTGGTGACCGTGCGGGCGTCGTCGCCGACCCGGGCGAGCACGTCCCCGGTGCCGGCGGACTCGACGCGGGCCGAGTCGAGGGAGAGGGCGCGGTCGAGGACGTCCTCGCGCAGCTCCGCGAGAGCTGGTTCGCCGGCCCGGGCGAGGAAGGCCACCGATGCCCAGGTGGCCAGTCCCTCCACCACGGCCGCGACCGCGATGACCGCTGCGGCGGTGGTTACCTCGACGGTGCTGCCTCCGTCGACGACGAGGTCGGCGATCCGACCGAGCATCCACGGGGCGACGAGGGCGCTCGCCCCGGCGACGGCAAAGGCGGCGATGGCCAGTGCCAGCGGGGTCCGGTGCGTCCGGACGAGACGCCAGGTCAGGCGGGTCGTCGCGCGGCGGTCCGCCGTGGGCAGCAGGTCCCGGGGGGGAGAAGGGGGGGTGTCGGCGCTCATCGCAGGACCAGCTCCCGGTAGCCCGCCTCGTGGGCCAGGTCGTGGTGGCTGCCCTCGGCGACGATCCGGCCCTCGCGCACGAGGACGACCCGGTCGGCGCGGGCGAGGAGCGCGGGGCTGCTCGTGAGCAGCCACGTGGTGCGTCCGGCCCGGGCGGCACGGATGCCGTCGGCGATGCGGTGCTCGGTGACCGCGTCGACGGCCGTCGTCGGGTCGTGGAGGACGAGCACCGGGGCGGTGGCGGCCAGGGCACGGGCCAGGGCGATCCGCTGGCGCTGACCGCCGGACCAGGTCGCGCCGTCGGGGCTGAGGTGCTCGTCGAGGCCGTCCGCGGCGAGCTCGACGACGTCGGCGGCGCTCGACCGCTCGAGGAGCTCGGCGATCTCCCCGTCGTCGAGGCGGTCGTGCGGGTCGAGGTTGCTGCGCAGGCTCCCTTCGAAGAGGTCGACGTGGTGCGGGCTCACGAGGAGGTGCGCCCGTCGCTCGCTCGTGGACAGCGTGGCGGCATCCGCCCCGCCGAGGATGACCTCGCCGGAGTCCTCGCCGGCGAGCATCCGCATGATCGCGTCGGCCTCGGCCGGGTCGGCCACGGCCAGGCCGAGGATCTCGCCGGGCTCGCAGGTGAGGCGATCGCCGCCGGGCAGGGTCAGGCCGAGGGTCGCGGCCCCGGGGGCCTTCTCGGTGCCGCCGGCGACGAGGCGGGGGGTGTGCAGGTACGCGGAGATCCGTCGCGCGGCGGCGAGTGACCGGGCGGTGAAGGCGCTGATCTCCCCGAGCATCTGCAGTGGCTCGGCGAGGAACTGGGTCAGGCCGACGACGGCGACGAGCTCACCGATCGTGATCTCGCCACGCACGGCCTTGTGCCCGGCGATGAGGGCGACGACGGCGAGGAAGAGCCCGGACAGCAGGCCGGTCAGGCCGGTCATCATCCCGACCGAGGACGTGGAGCTGATGCCGGCCAGCTGGGCACGGCGGCTGAGCCGGCGGTAGCGCTGGCCGGCGACGTGTTCCCCGCCGATCCCCTTGAGCACCCGCAGGCCACGGACGAGGTCGGTCGCGGAGCCGCTCGCGTCGGCGATGCCCTCCTGCTGGCGCTCGGTGCGCCGCGAGATCACCGGGGTGACGAGCTGGGCCAGCCCGAGGACGAGCGGCACCCCGAGGACGACGACGAAGCCGAGCGCGGTGTCGATGCGGAAGAGCACGACGGCGGCGACGCCGATGGACAGCACCGCGGACACGGCGAAGCCGACGAGTCGGACGAAGAGCCCGACGAGCTCGGCGTCGGCGGAGGCGAGCGAGAGCGTCTGCCCGGGCAGGGCGGTGGAGCGCACCCCGCGCGGGTGCAGGGCATGGGCGGCGATCTCCACCCGGATCGCGTGGGTCTCCTGCTCGACGACCGCGACGATGTGCCGGGCTCCGAACCGGTAGGCGAAGCTGAGCACGGCGAAGAGTCCCGCGAAGGCGAGCAGCAGGACGACGAGCGAGGTGACCTCGGAGGTGGCCACCGCGCGGTCGATGACCACGCCGATCATCACCGGGACGAAGGTCTCGCACAGCTGCCAGACGACGAGCAGGGCGACGCCGAGGGCGAGGCGACCTCGGTGCCGGGACATGCACCGGACGAGCATCCCCCGGGGTGTGGGAGGCGGGGGCGGGTCGTCGATCACGGCCCATGGCTACCACGTCGGTGACGACAACCCGTAGTTACTCAGCGGTATACAAATTAATTACTCGTAAGTAATGTGAAGCAGGTCTCCCCGCCGCCACCGATCGGAGCCGCACGTGTCCTCCCCTTCGTCCCGTCGCCACCCCTCGCGACGCCGCACCCACCGGCTCCTCCCGCTCGTCGCTGCGGTGCTCACGGCACTGGTCGTCGTGGGGACGCCGGGGGCGAGCGCCGGGCCCACCCCCTGGTACGAGCAGAGCGATCCCCAGGCGCGGGACTCCGAGCTCAATGTCACCGGTGCGCCGGCGAAGGGCACCACCCCGCAGGGTGAGGTGCGTGGCTTCATCGATGCGCACACGCACCTGATGTCCAACGAGGGCTTCGGCGGCGACATCGTCTGCGGCAAGACCTTCAGCGAGCTCGGCATCGAGGACGCCCTCACCGACTGCCACAGCCACGGCACGGACGGGCGCACCGCCCTGATCGAGAACCTCACCCACCTCGAGGGCAAGGGGCCGGTGGACCCGCACGACACCGACCTCTACCCGACCTTCGCGGACGCTCCCAAGTGGTCCTCGTTGACCCATCAGCAGATGTACTACCGCTGGATCGAGCGCGCCTGGCGGGGCGGGCAGCGGATCATGGTCGCCGACACGGTGAACAACAACGTCCTGTGCTCCCTGCCGACGCAGGTCAACACGCACTCCTGCAACGACATGGACACCGTGCGCCGGCAGGTGAAGAAGACCAAGGAGCTCGAGGCCTTCATCGACGAGCGCCACGGTGGCCCCGGCAAGGGCTGGTTCCGCATCGCCTACTCGCCGCAGGAGGCACGGAAGTACATCGAGCAGGGCAAGCTCGCGGTGATCCTCGGCATGGAGGTCTCCAACCCCTTCGGCTGCGGGATGGCCGTCGGTATCGCCAAGTGCTCGAAGAAGCAGATCGACGCGGGCCTGGACGAGGCGAAGGAGCTGGGCATCCGCTCGATGTTCATGTGCCACAAGTTCGACAACGCCCTGTGCGGGGTGCGCTTCGACGAGGGCACCCAGGGGGTCGTCGTCAACGTCGGCAACTTCCTCAACACGGGGCAGTTCTGGCAGGTCGAGCAGTGCACGGGCCGGCTGCACGACAACACGGTCGAGGGCGGGGTGATCCCGCCGAAGGTGGCGAAGTACGCCAAGGGGCAGGTCCTGCCGATCTATCCGGAAGGGCCGCACTGCAACACCCGGGGCCTCACCGAGCTCGGGGAGTACACCCTGCGCGGGATGATGGACCGCGGACTCATGGTCGAGCTCGACCACCAGGGCGTGAAGTCCGCCAAGCGGACGATGGAGATCCTCGAGGCGGAGGGCTATCCCGGTGTCCTCTCGAGCCACTCGTGGATGGACAAGCACTTCACCGAGCGCATCTACAAGCTCGGTGGCTTCATCACCCAGTACGGCCACGACGCGCGCAGCTTCGTCGAGGAGGGGGCGAAGGAGCACCCGGTCCGCGAGCAGTACGACGTCGGCTACGGCTTCGGGATGGACATGAATGGCTTCGGGGGGACCCCGCCGCCCCGTGACGACGCCGAGGAGAAGCCACTGAAGTACCCCTTCGCCCCGAAGGTCGGGAAGGGCACGATCGACCGCCAGGTCACGGGCCAGCGGGTCTGGGACTACAACCGGGACGGCGTCGCCCACTACGGGATGATCCCGGACTGGATCGAGGACATGACGACCATCGGTGGGGCGGACGGCCAGCAGGTCGTCGAGGACCTCACCCGCGGTCCGGAGTCCTACCTGCGCACCTGGCAGAGCACGAGCGAGTGGGAGCCCGGGCAGGACCTGACGAAGGGGGCCGTGGCCACCGCGAGCAGCACGCAGCGCAGCCTCGTCGGCTCCTACCGGGCCGGCGGTGCGATCGACGACCGGCGCGACACCCGGTGGGGGAGCCGGTGGGGCGATGACGCCTGGTGGCAGGTCGACTTCGGCACCCCGCGGCAGGTGCAGCGCATCACCCTCGACTGGGAGACCGCCCACGCCGAGCGGTACCGCGTCCAGACGAGCCTGGACGGCGAGGACTGGGACACGGTGAAGACCGTCGCCGACTCCGATGGCGGCATCGACACGGCCCGGCTCGACCCGACCTCCGCGCGCTACGTCCGCCTCGTCACCGACGAGCGGGCCACGAGGTACGGCGTCTCCCTGCGGGAGGTGACGATCACCAGCTGAGTGGCCGGTGGCTTCGAGGTTCGTCGCTGGCGCTCCTCGCGCCTCAACCACCGTCTCCACACACACGGTGGTTGAGGTGCGACAGGCCGTCTTCGGCCTGAGCCTCGAAACCACGATCGGCCGCACCGGCATGGGGAGTCCTCCCCAGTGCTACCGCGATCCTCACTCCGTAGAGTGGCGACCGTCCACACCACGGAAGCGAAGGGGAGCGCAGTGCCGCCCACGAGCAGGATCAGCAAGGACCAGATGGAGCGTGCTCGCGTCCTCGTCGCCTCGATCGACAAGGGCTTCGAGTCGAAGGTCGTCGGGCAGCGGCGATTGCGCGAGACCCTCCTCATTGGTCTGCTGACGACCGGCCACGTGCTCCTCGAGTCCGTGCCCGGCCTGGCCAAGACGACCGCGGCGCACGCGCTGGCCACGGCGATCGGTGGCTCCTTCAAGCGCATCCAGTGCACCCCCGACCTCCTGCCGAGCGACATCGTCGGGACCCAGATCTACGACGCGAGCCAGGGCACCTTCGTCACCCAGCTCGGCCCCGTCCACGCCAACTTCGTCCTCCTCGACGAGATCAACCGCAGCTCGGCCAAGACCCAGTCGGCGATGCTCGAGGCGATGCAGGAGCGGCAGACCTCGATCGGCGGCCAGGTCTTCAAGGTGCCCGAGCCCTTCCTCGTCCTCGCGACCCAGAACCCCATCGAGCAGGAGGGCACCTACGTCCTCCCCGAGGCGCAGCTCGACCGCTTCATGCTCAAGGACCTGCTCGACTACCCGAGCCCCGCGGAGGAGGCGGAGGTCGTGCGCCGCATCGACGCGGGCGTCTTCGACCAGCCCGACCGCTCGATGATCAGCATCGCCGACGCGCGTGAGCTGCAGGGGCTGGCGGCGTCGGTCTACCTCGACGCGGCGATCCTCGACTACATCACCTTCCTCGTGGCGGCGACCCGCACCCCGACCAAGGTCATGTCGCCGGAGATGGCGCGGTACGTCGAGATCGGCGCGAGCCCCCGGGCCTCGATCGCCCTGGCCAAGGCGGCGCGTGCCTCGGCGCTCCTGCAGGGACGCGACCATGTCATCCCCGAGGACGTGCGGCACCTGGCGCACCGCGTGCTGCGCCACCGCGTCCTGCTCACCTACGAGGCCACCGCCGACGACGTGCGGGTCGAGACGATCATCGACGCGATCGTCCGTGGCGTGCGCACGCCGTAGGACGCCATGAGCACGCTCCTGCACAAGGTCAAGGGAAAGCTGTCGATCCACGTGCGTCGCCGGTCGATCGCCCTGCTCGACGGTGGCTATGCCTCGGTCCACAAGGGGCGGTCGATGGACTTCGACGACCTGCGGGAGTACGCGGCCGGCGACGACGTCCGTGACATCGACTGGCGGGCCTCGGCCCGGCACGGGTCGATGCTCATCAAGCGCTATGTGGCCGAACGCCACTTCTCCCTCGTCGTCGTCATGCCCGCCGGGCGGGAGATGTCCGCCCTCGCGGCCGGCGGCGAGCCCAAGCGGGATGTCGCGGTCATGGCCGTCGGGGTCCTCGGATGGCTCGCCGTCCGGCACGGTGACGACATCTCGATGGTCAGCCGTGGTCCGACCCGGATCCACGCGACCCGGTCACGGTCCTCCGAGGGGCATCTCGAGGCGCTCCTGCAGGAGACGGTCGCCGCCTCGCAACCGGACTCACCCCCTTCGGACCTGCCGGAGCTGCTGCGCCACGTGGCCCGCACCGTCCGAGGCCGCAAGGTCCTGCTCATCGTCGCCGATGACGGGATCGATGCCCCGCGGGTCGAGGAGGTCCTGCGTACTCTGCGCCTGCGACACGAGGTGCTGTGGGTCGATGTCGCCGATCTCGACCCCCTCGCGCTGCCTCCGCAGACCCAGGTGCGTGATGTGACCTCGGGCCAGCCCCTGCCCGACCTGCTCATCGAGGACCGCCGGCTGGCGGGCGACTTCGGCGCGGCGGAGCACCAGCGCCGGGCCGATGTCGCCGCGATGCTGCGCCGCACCGATGTCTCGGCCGCCCGCGTCGGGCACACCGACGAGGTCGTGCCGATGATCGTGCGGATGCTGGAGAAGAGGCGTCGTGGTCGCTGAGCCCATCTACCTCCCGCCCCAGGACTACTCGGTCTTCTGGCCCGTCCTCGGCGGATTCATCCTCTTCGGCCTGCTCATCTGGGCCATGTCCGTGTGGATGCTCACCCGGGCTCCGGAGGAAGGGGGCGGCGCCGGCTCGCTCCCGCCCGAGGCCCTGATGAAGCTGCGCCGTGAGGCCCTCGCCCGGATCGACGAGGTCGAGGAGTCCGTCGCCTCCGGCAGGATGCCGGCGCGCCGCGGCCACCACGAGCTGTCGAAGGTCGTGCGCGGGTTCGTCAGCCGCACCACCGGTCTGGAGGCGGACACGATGACCGCCGTCGACCTGCGCGAGCGCGGCCCGGCGCATCTCGCGACCCTCATCGAGGAGTACTACCCGCGGCAGTTCGGCAGCGAGGAGGCCGACCGGCCGAGCATCGCCCGGTCCGCGGGATCCGCACGCACGGTCATCGGGGGGTGGTCGTGATGAACCTCGCCTGGTGGTGGATGCCCCTGCTCGTGATCCTCGCGGCGCTCGCCGTCGCCGGCCTCGGCTGGTGGATGGCCGGGCGCGACTCGACGAAGGGCGATGCCGTCCTCGTCGCCCACACGCGCCGCCTGACCCGCCTGCCGGCCTACAGGGCCGCCCTCGGCCGGCAGCAGGCCCGGCTCGTCGGGCTGGCCGTGCTCATCGGGGTGATCCTGCTGCCGCTGGCCATCGCGGCAGGCCGTCCGGGGACCGAGCAGACGATCGACCCGGAGAAGCGCAACCGCGACATCATGCTCTGCCTCGACGTGTCGGGCTCGATGTTCGCCACGGACAAGGCGGTGCTCAACGACTTCGCGGAGATCGTCGACAACTTCGAGGGGGAGCGGATCGGCCTCGTGCTCTTCAACAACCAGGCGGTGACCGCCTTCCCGCTCACCGACGACTACCAGCTCGTCTCCGACCAGCTCGAGGGTTATGCGGACGGCTTCTCCTACTTCAGCGACAGCGAGTTCGACCCGCTCGCCGGGACCGCCAACCCACGCATCCCCGCGAGCTCCCTCGTCGGCGACGGCCTCGCCAGCTGCGTCAACAACTTCGACCACGCCGACGAGGACCGCCCCCGCGCGATCATCCTCGGCTCGGACAACGAGGTCCACGGCTCCGGCGTCTACACGCTCGGGGAGGCGGCCGACCTGGCCACGGAGCAGAACGTGCGCGTCTACGCCCTCAACCCGAAGGCGACGGGCACGAACCACGCCCAGCTCTCGGAGGCCAGCGAGCGCACCGGCGGCCGCGCCTGGGCGCTCGACTCGGCCGGGGCGACCGACGACGTGACGCGCAGCATCGAGGAGCTCGAGGCAGAGCGCCTGCCCGATGTCGCGCCCGTCCACGTGCGCACCGACCTGCCGACGGTCCCGATGGTCCTCGGGATGCTCGGGCTCCTCTGCCTCTACCCGCTCCTGTGGTGGTGGCGCCGATGAGCCTGCACCCCGTCATCCCGTGGCCGATCGTCGTCGTCATCGGCCTGCTCCTCGTGGGCTTCACCACGTGGCGCCTCATCGCCGACCCCCGACACCGGGTGCGGTGGGGGCTGCGCCTGGGGACCAGCCTCGTCATGGTCCTCGCGCTGCTCGGCCCGGCGGTCAACGGTGGGATCGCCAAGCAGGCGGCCTCCGACGTCAACGTCTTCTTCGTCGTCGACACCACGACCTCGGCGATGGCCCGCGACTACCAGGGCGACCAGACCCGCCTCGAGGGGTATCGCGAGGACATCGCGAAGATCCAGGAGGAGATGCCCGGGGCCCGCTTCTCGATCATCACCTTCGACTACGCGGCCCGGGTGGTCATGCCGCTCACGACCGACACCACTGCCCTGCAGACCGCGGCGGAGAACATGACGCCCGAGAACTCGCTGTACTCCGGTGGGTCGTCGGTGACCGTCGCCGACGAGCAGCTGCGCACGACCCTCGAGGGTGCCCAGGAGCGCACCCCGGAGCGTTCGCGGATCGTCTTCTACCTCGGGGACGGCGAGCAGACCGCGTCGAGCGAGCCCTCCGCCTTCGATGTCGGTGACCTCGTCGACGGCGGCGCCGTCCTCGGCTACGGCACGAAGGAGGGCGGGAAGATGGCCACGACACGGGGTGACGGGTCCACGGGCGACGACGTCAAGGACGCCGAGGGCAACCCGGGTATCAGCACCATCGACGAGAAGCAGCTCGAGGCGGTCGCCGACCAGCTGGGCGTCCCGTACACCCACCGTGAGGGCGGAGACATCGCGCCGGCGATGGACGAGGCCGACCCCGGGACGACGACCGACGCCGAGGGCGCCGAGATCGAGATCTACACCTCGATCGTCTGGGTCTTCGCGATCCTCCTCGCGATCCTGCTGTCCATCGACCTCTTCTATGTCATCCGCGAGATCGGTCGACTCAGGAGGGCCACCCCATGAGCACCCCCGTCGAGCCGCGACTGCGCCGCCGGCGCCGCCTGATCTGGGCGAGCGTCCTCCCGGCACTCGTCCTCATCGTCCTGGCCATCCGCCTGCTCACCCTGCCGGTGTACATGGGGCAGGCCCAGGACGCCCACAGCACCGATGACGGCACGGGCATGGTGTCCGCCGCCGACAAGCTGGGCATCCTCAACATCGTCGAGCGCTGGCGGGCGCCCTTCGTCGAGGGGACCGGCAAGTCGGTCTCCGGTGACCTCAAGGGTGGCCGCTCCGATCTCGAGCTGGCCCTGGGGCGCACCGACGACCCTCAGGACGACTGCACTGTGCGCACCAACCTCGTCATCACGATCTCCCAGCAGGCCGACCAGGCGGAGAAGGACGGGGACGACAAGCGGAAGAAGTCGCTCGCCAAGGAGGGCCTCGCCCTGATCAAGGAGGGCCCGGAGGGCTGCCTCAACGGTCAGAAGGACGGCAACGGCGGCGACGCCGGCCGCAAGCAGCAGGAGGAGAAGGACAAGCTCGAGGAGCAGTCCGGGCAGAAGAAGAAGGACGAGAAGAAGGACGATCAGAAGAAGGACAAGGACGACAAGGACAAGAAGGGGGGCTCCGGCGGCGCGCCGGAGGACCCGAAGAAGGAGGAGCTGCAGAAGCGCAACCAGCAGGGCCAGGCGGAGTCGGAGGAGCGCAAGCGCCAGAAGGAGGCCGACGAGGAGGGCAACCCCGGTGGGGTCGAGAAGCCCTGGTGACCCTCAGCGCTCGTCGAGCATGAGGTCGATGGTGTAGTCCTCCGCGCGGTAGGCGTGGTCGCCGAACTCGATCGCTGCGCCGGACGCGTCGAAGGCCATGCGGGTCATCGTCAGCACCGGCTGCCCGCTGCGCAGGCCGAGCTCGCGACGCTCCTTGGCCGACGGCATCCGCGCCCCGATCGACTGGCGGGCGACGACCGGCTTGACGCCTCGGCGCCGCAGGAGCGCGTAGAGCCCCTGCTGCTCGAGGTCCTCCCGGGTGATGTCGGAGTGGGCGGGCGGGAGCCAGTTGTGCATGATCGCCAGCGGCAGGTCGCCGGCTGAGCGGACCCGGACGATCGAGAGCATCTCGGTGTCGGGCTCGAGGTCGAGCGCGGCGGCGGCCCGCTCGTCGGTGCGGGTCTCCATCTCGAGGACGCTCGTGCGGGGCTCGCGCCCCTCGGCCTCGAGGTCGTCGAAGAGCGAGGACAGGCGTGCTCGACGGTGGACCTTGCGGTTGGCGACGGTGGTGCCCAGGCCACGACGCCGTACGAGCAGGCCCTGGTCGACCATCTCCTGGTTGGCGCGACGCACGGTGGGGCGGGAGAGCCCGAGCCGGCCGGCGCGGGCGACCTCGTTCTCGAAGGGGTCGCCGGGCTCGAGCCGTCCGTCGTCGATCGCGGCGGTCAGCTGCTCGGCGAGCTGGTGGTAGAGGGGCACCGGCGACTCGCGGTCGATGACCACCTCGAGCTGCAGTGCGGACATGCCGGGAGCATACGGGAGGGGAGTCCTGACAGGCATACGTCAGTATGTCCTGACAAACCATTGACAGGCATCCCGGCCGTGGGGAAGAGTGACCCGGAACACGCAGCAGCACTCACGTGAAGGAGGTCCGTCCGGATGCGGATCGGACTCGTCGGGCTCGGTCGGATCGGCGCCTTCCACGCCGAGACGCTCAGTGCCCTCCCGGCGCTCGACACGCTCGTCATCACCGATGCCCGCGCGGGCATTGCCGACGAGGTGGCCGAGCAGCTGCGCACCCTCCGGCCGGAGTCCCGGGTGGAGGTCGTCGGCCCCGACGAGCTGCTGTCGAGCGCCCTCGACGGGCTCGTCATCGCCACCGCGACCCAGGGGCACGCCGAGTGGATCCGCCGGGGGCTGGCCGCCGGGGTGGCGACCTTCTGCGAGAAGCCGGTCGCCGGCGACCTCCAGGAGACCATCGAGCTCGCCCGGCTCGAGGCCGCGAGCAGCACCCCCGTGCACATCGGCCACCAGCGCCGCTTCGACGCCGGATTCCGTCGCGCCCGGGAGGCCGTCGCGTCGGGCGAGCTCGGCTTCGTGCACACGATCCGTGCCAACACCCATGACCAGGCCCCACCGCCCGCGGAGTTCATCCCGACCTCCGGTGGGATCTTCCGCGACTGCGGGGTGCACGACTTCGACGCGATCCGCTTCGTCACCGGTCGCGAGGTCGCCTCCGTCTACGCCGTCGGCGCCAACAAGGGCGCCGACTACTTCACCGAGGCCGGCGATGTCGACACGGGTGCCGCCGTGCTCACCCTCGACGACGACACCCTCGTGCTCATGTCGACGACGCGCTACAACGGCGGCGGTCATGACGTGCGTATGGAGGTCATGGGGGAGTCGGGCACCATCACCGCCGGGCTCGATCACTCGCTCGCCATGCACAGCGCCGAGCCGGACGTGGACTTCCCCCGCGGCCCGCAGGCGTGGTCCTTCATGGAGCGCTTCCTCCCCGCCTACCAGGCCGAGCTCACCGCCTTCTTCGAGGTGGTGGCCGGCCTCGCCGCGAGCCCCTGCACCATCGCCGACGCCCTCGAGGCATTCCGCACCGCCGAGGCGTGCGAGCTCTCCCGCGCCGAGCGCCGCCCCGTCTCCCTCACCGAGATCAAAGGATCCTGATCATGACCGACGCCCCGCGCGAGCGCACCCCGCTCACCGACCGCATCGCCGCGGCCCCGATCTCCTGGGGCGTCTGCGAGGTTCCGGGCTGGGGCTGGCAGCACCAACCGCCGACCGTCCTCACCCAGATGCGTGAGCTCGGCATCGCCGCGACGGAGTTCGGGCCCGACGGCTTCCTCCCGGACTCGCCGCAGGGCAAGGCGGACACGCTCGCCGAGTACGACCTCGCCGCCGTCGGCCAGTTCGTCCCCGTCGTCCTCCACGACCCGCAGGTCGACCCCCTTCCCACCGTCGAGGCCGCGATGGCCGGGCTCGTCGCCGCGAACGCCTCGACCGTCGTCCTCGCCGCGGCCACCGGCGCGGAGGGCTACGACGCCCGGCCCGAGCTCGACGAGACCGGCTGGGCGACGCTGCTCGGCAACCTCGACCGGATCAGCGATGCCGCCGCTGAGCACTCCCTCACCGCCACGCTTCACCCGCACGTCGGCACGATGATCGAGTCCGGCGAGGAGACCGATCGGGTCCTCGCCGGGTCGCGGATCGGGCTGTGCCTCGACACCGGGCACCTGCTCATCGGGGGCGGTGACCCGGTGAAGGTCGCCGTCGAGCACCCGGACCGGATCGCCCACATGCACCTCAAGGACGTCGACATCGCCTGGGCCCGCAAGGTCCAGGACGGTGCGGCGGTATACACCGACGCGGTGGCCGCGGGGATGTACGTCGCGCTCGGCGAGGGCGATGTCGACATCACGGCCATCGTCACCTCGCTCGAGGAGGCCGGCTACGACGGCTGGTACGTCCTCGAGCAGGACACGATCCTCGCGGGCGACCCTGCGGACCCCGCCACGACGAAGGGGGCCGGTGACCCCGTCGCCGACGTGCGGACCTCGGTGGCTCACCTGACCGAGATCGCGGATGGGGTGGCTTCGAGGCTCGCTGGCGCTCGCACCTCAACCACCGACGGGTCGGGCGCTCGCACCTCAACCACCGACGGGTCGGGCGCTCGCAGCTCGCTTCGAGGCTCGTCGCAGAGCTCCTCGCACCTCAACGAGCGTGGGGGTGCCTGAGATGTATGACGTCGTGACGATGGGCCGGACGGGGGTCGACATCTATCCCCTGGACCACGGGGTGCCGCTGGAGGAGGTGCGGACCTTCGAGAAGTTCCTCGGAGGGTCGGCGACCAATGTCGCCGTCGCCGCGGCCCGGCACGGCCGATCGGCTGCGTTGGTGACCAAGACGGGGGACGACGCCTTCGGTCGCTACGTGCGGGCCGAGGCCGAGCGGCTCGGTGTCGCAGGCGAATTCATCACCCCCATCGACGGAGACGGTCCGCCCACCCCGGTGACCTTCTGCGAGGTCCATCCGCCGGACGACTTCCCGCTGTACTTCTACCGCTACCCGACCGCGCCGGACCTCATGCTCACCGATGCAGACCTCCCGCTGGAGGAGATCCGCTGGACCCGTGTCTTCTGGGCGACGGTGACCGGGCTGTGCCAGGAGCCGTCGCGCGCCGCGCACCACACCGCCTGGCAGGCCCGCGGCCGACGCGAGCACACCGTGCTCGACCTCGACTACCGACCGATGTTCTGGGCCGACCCGAGCGAGGCCTCGAGCGAGGTCTCGCGCGCCCTGGAGCGCGTGTCCATCGCCGTGGGCAACCGTGAGGAGTGCGAGGTCGCCGTCGGCGAGACCGATCCGCACCGCGCCGCCGACGCCCTGCTCGAGCGCGGACTCGAGCTGGCGATCGTCAAGCAGGGACCCAGGGGCGTGCTCGCCGCGACCGCGGACGAGCGCGTCGAGGTCCCGCCCTACACCGTCGAGGTCGTCAACGGCCTCGGCGCCGGGGATGCCTTCGGCGGTGCGCTCGTCCACGGCCTGCTCGAGGGCTGGGGCCTGCGCCGCATCCTCGAGTTCGCCAATGTCGCCGGGGCGCTCGTCGCCGCGCGGCTCGAGTGCAGCACCGCGATGCCGACCCCCGACGAGGTCGAGGCCGGCCTCGCCGAGTGGGCGACGAAGGGGGCACCGGCGTGAGCACCACGGACAGCACCGCCCGGACCGCGTCGGAGGACCTCAAGGACATCCGGTGCTCCTCTACCGGTGTCGACATCGCCCGGCTCACCGCCCTTCGTGCCGGTGACCCGGGCGCGATCGCCCGGGGCTGGGCGCGGCGCTCGCGCCGACCGCTGCTGGCCCCCGACGGGCGGATGCTGCTCGTCGCCGCCGACCACCCCGCGCGTGGCGCGCTCGGGGTCCGCGGTGACGCCTTCGCGATGGGGTCGCGCTCCGACCTCCTCGAGCGGCTGGCGACAGCGCTCGCCCGGCCCGGGGTCGACGGGGTGCTCGGCACCCCCGACGTCCTCGACGACCTCCTCCTCATGGGTGCCCTCGAGGACAAGGTCGCCGTCGGGTCGATGAATCGCGGCGGCCTGCAGGGGTCGACCTTCGAGCTCGACGACCGCTTCACCGGCTACTCGGCGGCGGAGATCGTGCGCCGCGGCCTCGACGGCGGCAAGATGCTCACCCGCATCGCTCTCGAGGACCGCGCGACCGTGGCGACGCTCGAGGCCAGCGCTGCGGCGGTGACCGAGCTCGCCGACCACGAGGTGATGGCGATGGTCGAGCCCTTCTGGTCGACCCGTCGTGACGGCAAGGTCGTCAACCTCCTCGATCCCGACAGCACGATCCGCTCGGTGGCCGTCGCCTCCGGCCTCGGTGCCAGCAGTGCCCACACCTGGCTGAAGCTCCCGGTCGTCGAGGAGCTCGAGCGCGTCATGGATGCCACGACGATGCCGACGCTGCTCCTCGGCGGTGACCCGAAGGGCGACCCCCGGGAGACCTACGCCTCCTGGGAGGGCGCGCTGACCCTGCCGCAGGTGCGCGGACTCGTCGTGGGCCGGGCCCTGCTCTACCCGCCGGACGGGGACGTCGCCACTGCCGTCGACATCGCCTCCGGCCTCGTCCACGGAGGTGCTCGATGAACCACACCCCCCGCACCGGAGCGGACAACGACCGCTGGTTCCACCCCTTCGCGCCGACCGGGGAGGGCTGGGCCGTCGAGATCACCGACGCGATCGAGGGCTGGCAGCACACCTCCCTTCGCATCGCCGTCCTCGAGCCCGGCGCCTCGATCGGGCACGTGCTCACCGGCGAGGAGGCGGTCGTCGTGCCGCTCGTCGGTGGGTGCACCGTGCAGGTCGACGGGACCGACCACGTGCTGGAGGGGCGCAGCAGCGTCTTTGCCGGGCCGAGCGACACCCTCTACCTGCCGGCCGGCACCGAGCTGACGCTCACCGGCTCCGGTGATGCCCCGGCGCGGATCGCCCTGTGCGGAGCCCGGGTCGAGGACGGCAGCGGTGGCGGCCGCGAGATCATCCACGTCTCCGCGGACCTCGTGCCCGTCGAGCTGCGGGGGGCGGGGCAGTGCAGCCGCGAGGTCCGCGGCTTCGCGATGCCCGACACGCTGCCCGGCGCCGAGCAGATCCTCGCCTGCGAGGTCATCACCCCCGCCGGGGGCTGGAGCTCGTACCCGCCGCACAAGCACGACAGCACTCGGCCGGGCGAGGAGAGCGAGCTCGAGGAGATCTATTACTTCGAGACCCGGGCCGTCGAGGACGCGGAGGCCGGCCGGGAGCCGCTGACGCGGGGGACCGACCGTGATGACGGCCGCCAGCCGGTGGGCTACCAGCAGGTCTACGGCAGCGAAGGGCGGGACATCGACGTCCTCGTCGAGGTCGCCACCGGCGACACCGTCCTCGTCCCCCACGGCTGGCACGGCCCGGCGATGGCCGCCCCGGACGCCGACCTCTACTACCTCAACGTCATGGCCGGCCCGGGCCCCGAGCGGGTCTGGCTGATCTGCGACGATCCCGCCCACGGCGAGATCCGCGCGTCGTGGACGGGTCAGGACATCAACCCGCGGCTGCCGATCGGCCCTTCGAGGCTCGCTGGCGCTCGCACCTCAGGGACCGGGAGCACGTCATGAGTACCGTCCGCCTGACCGTCGCCCAGGCGGTCATCCGATTCCTCGAGCACCAGTGGAGCGAGCGCGACGGGGAGCGCGAGCGGCTCTTCGCCGGGTGCCTGGGCATCTTCGGGCACGGCAATGTCGCCGGCATCGGACAGGCGCTCCTCCAACGAGAGCTCGCGGACCAGCCGGGCGCCTTCCCCTACGTGCTCGCCCGCAACGAGCAGGCCATGGTCCACACCGCCGTCGCCTACGCGAAGCAGCAGGACCGGCGCCGGACCTGGGCATGCACCGCGTCCGTCGGCCCGGGCAGCACCAACATGCTCACCGGTGCCGCGCTCGCGACGATCAACCGTCTCCCCGTGCTGCTGCTCCCGAGCTCGATCTTCGCCACCCGGGCGGCCTCGCCCCTGCTGCAGGAGCTCGAGCAGCCGCACGGTGGTGACCTCACGGTCAACGATGCCTTCCGCCCGCTCTCGCGCTTCTACGACGAGGTCCGTCGCCCCGAGCAGCTGCCGAGCATCCTCCTCGCGGCGATGCGGGTCCTCACCGACCCCGCTGACACCGGGGCCGTGACGGTCTCGCTGCCCCAGGACGTGCAGGCCGAGGCCCACGACTGGCCGGTCGAGCTCTTCGCCGAGCGCACCTGGCACATCGCGCGCCCACCCGCCGAGAGCGCACGCATCGAGCAGGCCGCCGAGATCATCCGCTCCGCGAAGCGCCCCATGGTCGTCGCCGGTGGCGGTGTCCACTACTCCGGCGCGGAGGAGGCGCTCGCGGCCCTCTGCGCAGCGACCGGCATCCCCGTCGGCGAGACCCAGGCCGGCAAGGGCTCGCTCCTCCACGGCAACCCCCAGCTCATGGGGGCCATCGGGTCGACGGGGACCACCGCAGCCAACGTCCTTGCGGCGCAGGCGGATGTCGTCATCGGCATCGGAACGCGCTTCCAGGACTTCACGACCGCCTCGCGCACGGCCTTCGCCCACGAGGACGTGCGCTTCGTCAATCTCAACATCGCCTCCGTCGACGCGGTGAAGCACTCCGGCCTCACCGTCGTCGGGGACGCGCGCGAGTCGATCACCGCGCTCACCACGGCCTTGGAGGGCTGGTCCGTCGACGCGGCCCAGCGCGCCGAGCAGGCGGACCTGTGGGAGCAGTGGGACGCGCAGGTCGAGGCGGCCCACCGCCCTTCGCCCGAGGTCACCGACGCCCTCGCTGACGGACTCCTCACCCAGGGCGAGGTGCTCGGCCTGGTCAACGAGTGCAGCGACCCGCGCGATGTCGTCCTGTGCGCCGCCGGCTCGATGCCCGGTGACCTGCACAAGATGTGGCGCGTGCGCGACCGGCGGGCCTACCACGTGGAGTACGGCTACTCCTGCATGGGCTACGAGGTGCCTGCCTCGATCGGCATCCGGTGGGCGGACCCCACCCGGGACGTCTTCGCCATGGTCGGCGACGGCGGGTACCTCATGATGCCGACCGAGCTCGTCACCGCCGTCCAGGAGCGCACCAAGGTCATCATCGTCCTCGTGCAGAACCACGGCTTCCACTCCATCGGCTCGCTGTCGGAGTCGCTCGGGTCGCAGCGCTACGGCACCGCCTACCGGGAGCGCGATGCCACCACCGGGCGCCTCGACGGCGACACCCTGCCGGTGGATCTCGCGGCCAATGCCCGCTCGCTCGGCGCCCGCGTCATCGAGGTCCACGACCGAGAGGAGCTCGCCGCAGCGATCCGGGAGGCGAAGGGGGCGTCGGCCGACGGCGGACCCGTCGTCATCCACGTCGAGACCGATCCGCACGTCTTCGCCCCGGACTCCGCCTCGTGGTGGGACGTCCCGGTGAGCGAGGTCAGCGATCTCGAGAGCACCCGGGCGGCGCGCGCGGAGTATGCGCGACACCGGACCCGGCAACGCGCCCACCTGACCCCGGCCGAGGACTTGAGCGGCCACACTCACAACTGAAAACCGATGCCCACCCGGGCCTCGTCCCTCGTTCCGCCGCATTGCAGCGGTGGCCGGAGAAAGGCAATGCCATGTCACGTTTCACCCGCGCCAGTGCCGTCGCGACCTCGGCAGTAGCAGCGCTCGCCCTCGCGGCCTGCTCCTCCTCGGGGGGCAAGGAGACCGACACGGGAGGTGGGGGCTCGGCCGGCGGCGTCGACACCCCCGAGATGACCGTCTCCTTCATCACCCACGCCGAGCCCGGTGACACCTTCTGGGACCAGGTGCGTGCCGGAGCCGAGGACGCCGCGAAGAAGAACAACGTCAAGCTCGAGTACACCGCGGACCCCGCGGGCGCCCAGCAGGCCAACCTCGTGCAGCAGGCCGTCGACAAGAAGGTCGACGGGATCGCGGTCACCCTCGCCAAGCCGCAGGCGATGAAGGGCAATGTCGAGAAGGCCGTCGGCGCGGACATCCCGGTCGTCGCCCTCAACGCCGGCATGAACGAGTGGAAGGACATGGGCGTCCTGTCCTTCTTCGGTCAGGACGATGAGCTCGCCGGCGAGGCCGCGGGCGAGCGCCTCAAGGAGGAGAAGGCGGGCAAGACGCTCTGCGTCATCCAGGAGCAGGGGCACGTCGGACTCGAGGCCCGCTGCAAGGGCGTGGCCAAGACCTTCGACAAGTCCGAGAAGATCTACGTCAAGGGCACCGACACGGCCAACGTCCAGTCGACGATCACCGCGAAGCTGCAGGAGGACAAGGACATCACCCACGTGCTGACGCTGGGCGCCCCCTTCGCCCTCATCGCGCAGAAGTCGGTCAACGAGGCCTCCAGCGACGCGAAGGTCGCCACCTTCGACCTCAATGACGAGGCCCTCCAGCAGATCAAGGACGGCAAGATCGTCTGGGCCGTCGACCAGCAGCCCTACGTCCAGGGCTACCAGGCCGTGGACGCGCTGTGGCTGCGCGCGAACAAGGGCGCCTCCGTCGGCGGCGGCCAGCCGAGTTTCACCGGTCCCGCCTTCGTCGACCAGAAGAACGTCGACCTGCTCCTCAAGGACTGATCACGATGACTGCTGCCGCACCACCTGCCGCCGAGGCCGATGATCGGGTCGCGACGAGAGGGCCGATGGGGGTCCTCTTCGCCCGGCCGGAGGTCGGGGCCCTCATCGGGGCGCTCGCCGTCGCGGTGCTCTTCATCGCCGTGGCCCCGTCCTTCCGCAGCCTCGGCAACACCGGGACGATCCTCTACGAGGCCTCCGCGATCGGGGTCATGGCCGTCGGGGTCTCGCTGCTCATGGTCGGCGGGGAGTTCGACCTCTCGACCGGTGTCGCGGCGACGGCCTCGGGGATCTGCGCGGCGCTCACCGCGTGGAACTTCGGGCTCAATGTCTGGGTCGGGGTGCTCGCCGCCCTGGTCTTCTCCCTGCTCGTGGGTGCCTTCAACGGATGGCTCCTCATGCGCACGGGGCTGCCGAGCTTCCTCGTGACACTCGGGACCTTTTTCGTCCTCCAGGGCGCCAACCTCGCGGTGACCCGGCTCGTCGGGGGGACGGTCTCGACCCCGACGATCTCCGACATGGCGGGCTTCGAGTCGGCACAGACGGTCTTCGCGTGGAGCGCGAAGGTCGGACCGGTGAACATCAAGGCGCTCGTCGTCTACTGGGTGATCATGGTGGTCATCGCGGCGCTGGTCCTGCAGAAGACCCGGATCGGCAACTGGATCTTCGCCGTCGGCGGCGATGCTGCCGCGGCCCGCGCCGTGGGCGTGCCCGTCAAGCGGGTGAAGATCGGTCTCTTCATGACCGTCGGCTTCTGCGCCTGGATGCTCGGCATGCACCTGCTCTTCTCCTACAAGGTCATGCAGTCCGGCGAGGGCGTCGGGCAGGAGTTCATCTACATCATCGCCGCGGTCGTCGGTGGGTGCCTGCTCACCGGTGGCTACGGCTCCGTGGTCGGCGCCGCCCTCGGCGCGCTGATCTTCGGCATGACCCGGATGGGGATCAACTACGCGGGCTGGAACGTCGACTGGTTCTTCACCTTCCTCGGCGTGATGCTCCTGCTCGCGACTCTCGTGAACCTCTACGTGAAGAAGAAGGCGGATGCACGATGAGCACCGTGACCGAGCCCCGGCGGCGGGCCGCAGACATCGAGCCGCTCGTCGTCATGAAGGACGTCGGGAAGTCCTACGGCAACATCCACGCCCTGAGCGGGGTGGACCTCGAGGTCTATCCCGGTGAGGTCACCTGTGTCCTCGGGGACAACGGTGCCGGCAAGTCGACGCTGATCAAGATCATGGCCGGCCTGCACGAGCACACCGCCGGCACCTTCGAGGTGAACGGCGTGCGGCGCAACCTCTCCTCACCACGCGCCGCGCAGGCCCTGGGCATCGCGACGGTCTACCAGGACCTCGCGCTCGCGCCGCTGATGTCCGTGTGGCGCAACTTCTTCATGGGCAACGAGGTCCGCAAGGGCCCCTTCCTCGACGCGAAGCGGATGAAGGTCGTCGCGGACGAGGAGCTGCAGAAGATGGGCATCCACATCGGGGACCTCGACCGCCCGGTCGGTGGCCTCTCCGGTGGGCAGAAGCAGTGCATCGCCATCGCCCGGGCGATCTACTTCGGTGCCAAGGTGATCATCCTCGACGAGCCGACCGCGGCCCTCGGCGTGAAGCAGTCCGGGGTCGTCCTGAAGTACATCGCCAAGGCACGCGACGCCGGGCTCGGGGTCGTCTTCATCACCCACAACCCGCACCACGCCTATCTCGTGGGCAACCACTTCGCCATCCTCAAGCTCGGCCGGCTGACGCTCGACGCCCACCGCGACGAGCTGACGCTCGACCAGCTGACCGGGGAGATGGCCGGTGGTCAGGAGCTGGCGCAGCTGGAGCACGAGCTCACCGACGTCGAGCCCGGCAAGACCGTGGACCCCGACGACCCGGAGACCGAGCTCGCCGGGCCGGACAAGCCGACGGTCCGGGACGGAGGGGACGCGGACGCCGGCGAGGAGAAGCCATGAGCTCCCGGCTGCGCGTCGGTGTGGTCGGGGTCGGACTCATGGGTGCCGATCACGTGCAGCGCCTCGCGACCCGGACCGCCGGGGTCGAGCTCGTGGCGATCGCCGACCCGGACACCGTCCGGACCGAGGCGATCGTCGCCGACCTGGGCACCTACGGGTACCCGGGGGTGCGGGTCCACGCCGACCCGCTCGACCTCATCGCCGACGAGTCGGTCGAGGCCGTGCTGCTCGCCTCGCCGGGTGGGGTGCACCGGGAGCAGTTGCTCGCCTGCATCGAGCGCGGCAAGCACGTGCTCTGCGAGAAGCCGCTGACGATGGACAGCGACTCCTCGCTCGAGGTCATCGCCGCCGAACGTGCCGGTGGCCGGGCGCTGATCCAGGTGGGCTTCATGCGGCGCTTCGACCCGGAGTACGCGCGGCTGAAGCATCTGCTCGACTCCGGTCGGTGGGGGCGCACTCTCCTGCTGCACCAGACCCACCGCAACCGGTCCGCCCCCAACCCGGACTTCCGCTCCGAGCACATCGTGCGCGACAGCTTCGTGCACGAGGTCGACTGCGCCCGATGGCTGCTCGGCGAGGAGATCACCTCCGTGCAGGTGATCAGCCCGACGCCGACATCGCA
The DNA here is from genome assembly GCA_052087725.1 of Janibacter sp. GTDB lineage: Bacteria > Actinomycetota > Actinomycetes > Actinomycetales > Dermatophilaceae > Janibacter. Next base: position 28,866 of record JBQGNO010000002.1, read on the forward strand.
GGCCCTCGAGGGAGTCGTCGACCCCCAGGTGATGATCCTGCGCACCGCCTCCGGTGCCGTCGTGACCAACGAGGTCTTCGTCAACAGCCGCACCGGGTACGAGGTGCGCTGCGAGGCCGTCGCCGAGACCGGCAGCGCGATCATCGGGCGACCGTCGAGCGGGATCTACACGACTGGTGTGCCTGCTGACGGTCGCGAAGGGGGCTGGGGCGGCCGGATCGTCCCCGACTACCGGGAGCGCTTCGAGCGGGCCTACGACCTCGAGGTCCAAGCCTGGGTCGATGCCACCCGCCGAGGCGAGGTCGTCGGTCCGACGAGCTGGGACGGCTACGCCTCGACCGTCGTCTGCTCTGCCGGCATGGAGTCCCTCGCCGACGGCGGGACACCCGTTCCCGTGACCCTTGCATTGCCCTAGGGCAATGCAATCTCTCCCGTGCCCAGCCCCGGCCAACCGTGCATTGCCCTAGGGCAATGCGAATGTCCGGCCTGTTCGTTGTTAATATGTCCTAACAAACCCTCGTCCAAGGAGTAGCCCATGCCCACCCCCACCCGGATCACCCACCTCGTCGGCCACTCGTCGTGGGAGGGGACGGCCGCGCGGACGTCCGAGGTCTTCAACCCCGCCACGGGCGAGGTCATCGGCGCGCTCGACCTCGCGAGCGCCGAGCTCGTCGGCGAGGTCGTCGCGGGTGCTCGGGAGGCGGCGCGCGAGTGGGCGCACGTCTCCCTGGCCAAGCGGGTGCGCATCCTCTTCGCCTTCCGCCAGCTCCTCGAGGAGCGCAAGGGGGAGATCGCCAAGGCCATCACTGCCGAGCACGGCAAGACCTATGACGACGCCGTCGCCGAGATCTCACGCGGCCAGGAGGTCGTCGAGTTCGCCTGCGGCATCCCGCACCTGGTCAAGGGTGGCTTCTCGGAGAATGTCTCGACGGACATCGACGCCTACTCGATCCTGCAGCCGCTCGGCGTCGTCGGGGTCATCTCGCCCTTCAACTTCCCGGCCATGGTGCCGCTGTGGTTCGTGCCGATGGCGGTGGCCACGGGCAATGCCGTGATCATCAAGCCGAGCGAGAAGGACCCGACCGCGGTCAACCTCATCGCCGACCTGTGGCGCGAGGCCGGCCTGCCCGATGGCGTGATGAATGTCGTCCACGGGGACAAGGAGGCCGTCGACGCGCTGCTCGACCACGACGACGTCAAGGCGATCTCCTTCGTCGGGTCGACGCCGATCGCCCGCCATGTCTACGAGCGGGGTGTCGCGAACGGCAAGCGGGTGCAGGCCCTCGGCGGCGCGAAGAACCACATGCTCGTCCTGCCCGACGCCGACCTCGACCTCGCGGCCGATGCCGCGGTCTCGGCCGGCTACGGCGCCGCCGGCGAGCGCTGCATGGCGATCTCGGTCGTGCTCGCCACCGAGGCGATCGCCGACGAGCTCGTCGCGAAGGTCGTCGAGCGGACGAGGACGCTGCGCACCGGTGACGGGATGGGCGAGTCCGACATGGGTCCGCTCGTGACGCAGGCGCACCTGGACAAGGTCACCGGCTATGTCGAGGAGGGGGCGGCCGCCGGCGCGGAGCTGGTCATCGACGGGCGCGAGGGGGCAGCGGACCTCGGGCCGGGCTTCTTCCTCCAGCCGACGCTCTTCGACAAGGTCACCCCGGACATGTCGATCTACACCGACGAGATCTTCGGCCCGGTGCTCTGCGTCGTGCGGGTGGACTCCTACGACGAGGGGTTGGCACTGATCAACGACAACCCCTTCGGCAACGGGACGACGATCTTCACCAACGACGGCGGCGCCGCGCGGCGCTTCCAGCACGAGGTCGAGGTCGGCATGGTCGGCATCAACGTGCCGATCCCGACGCCGATGTCGTACTACTCCTTCGGTGGGTGGAAGAACTCCCTCTTCGGTGACACGCACGCCCACGGCATCGAGGGTGTGCACTTCTTCACCCGCACCAAGGCGGTCACCCAGCGGTGGCTCGACCCGAGCCATGGTGGGCTGGACCTCGGGTTCCCGCAGAACGACTGACGAGAGCGCGAGCATCGAGCGAGCGCCAGCGAGCGAGGAGCGCAGCGCCGAGGAAGTCGTTCAGAGGGCGCAGAACGACTGACGAAGGCGGCGGGTCCCACGTTCCGCGTGGGCGCATCGAGCGGGGAGCTGCACCTCGGTGGTTGAGGTGCGAGGAGCCCTGGCGACGAGCCTCGAAACCACTCTGCCGCACGGGGCTTCGAGGCTCGGCCGGGGGCGGCCTTCGCGCCTCAGCCAGCGTCGACGTGCTCGTGGACGAAGGCGAGCACGTCGTCGAGGACCTCTTCGCGGGTGGTCTCGTTGAAGATCTCGTGGCGGGCTCCGGGGTAGGACTTCGCCGGGGCGCCCTCGGGTCCGATCGTGGCCCAACCCTCGCGGCTCGGCTCGATCGGCACGATCTCGTCGGCCTCGCCGTGGAGCCAGATCGTCGGGACGGCGAGGCGACCACCGCGGTTGATCGTCTCGAGCGTCGTGGCGATCGCCCGCAGTGTCGGTCGCTTGAAGTCGCCGTGCCACACCAGCTCGTCCTGCTCGTAGGCGATGCCCACGTCCTCCTCGCGGCTGAGGGCGCTGATGTCGATGGGTGTCGAGGGGATCACGTCGAGCTCAGCCATCCCGGTCGGCTCCCACGACCCGAGGACGGGCCCCGAGAGCACGGTCGCGGTGAGCGGCTCCGGGTGGCGCTGCGTGTAACGGGCGGCGATCATCCCGCCCAGCGAGTGGCCGATGAGGACGAGCGGCAGGTCGGGGTGCTCCTCGTGGGCGCGCTGCACGAGCAGATGGAGGTCGTCGACGACCTGCTCGAAGTCCTCGACGAGGACACGCTCGCCCTCGCTGCGGCCGTGCCCGACGTGGTCGTGCGCGTAGACCACCGCCCCGTCGGAGGTCAGCCGGTCGGCGACCCACTGGTAGCGGCCGATGTGCTCGCCGTAGCCGTGGGCGATGACGGCGACCCAGCTCGGGGGGCCGGGCGGGCTCCACAGGGAGCCGATGAGCAGGCCGGCGTGGCCCTGGGTCTCGATGTCCTCGGGTGGGATGGAGCTCACGGGGTCCTCCTCGTGACGTCGGGGTCGTGGCCAGTCTGTCAGCGCAGGAGGGGCGCGCAGGGGGAGAGCCATGAGGCGGACGGGAACATTCCGGCGCCGCGGACGTTGGACGGACGGCCACCCGTCGACCAGGAGGATCCTTGACCGGACCGGACACCGACCAGATCGCAGGACAGGGTGCTCTCGAGGAGGAGCAGGCCGCACTCGACCTCGCCCACGAGCGGCGCCACGCGCTCATCGAGGAGCTCACCCGCAGGGTCGCGACCACGGCCGACGAAGGATCGGTGGCGGCGGCCGCCCTTCGCTCCACCAGCGCCAAGCTGGCCGAGCTCCAGCACGCCGAGGAAGGACTCGTCTTCGGCCGCCTCGACGCCTCCGACGGTGGCGTCCACCGCATCGGGCGGCTCGGTCTGCCCGCGGAGGATGATGACGTCGACCCCCTGGTCATCGACTGGCGGGCCGCAGCCGCGCGCCCCTTCTACACCGCGACCGCGATCGAGCCCCAGGGGCAGGCCCGGAGGCGGCACATCCGCACCGACGGGCCGGTCGTCACCGGGGTCGATGACGACGTCCTCGACGGGTCCGTCGACGGCGAGCTCGTCGGGGAGGGAGCGCTCCTCGCCGCACTGGACGAGCGCCGTACCGGTCGGATGGGCACGGCCGTGGCGACGCTGCAGCGCGAGCAGGACGACATCGTGCGCGCGGACTCCCGGGGCGCCCTCGTCGTGCAGGGCGGGCCGGGCACCGGCAAGACCGTCGTCGCCCTCCACCGGGTCGCCTACCTCCTCTTCGCCCGGCCCCAGCTGGCCCGCGCGGGCGTGCTGGTGCTCGGCCCCTCGCAGCGATTCCTCGACTACATCGGCCAGGTGCTCCCGGCGCTCGGCGAGACCGCGGTCGTGTCAGCCACCTGCGACACGCTGGTGCCCGGCGCACACGTCGAGCGAAGGGAGGACCGTCACCTCGCCGAGATCAAGGGGCGGTCGCTGTGGCAGGACGCGCTGGTGCAGCACGTCGCAGACCGCGTGCCCGCGCCCGAGGACCTCACGCTCGTGTGGGACGAGGAGGAGTACGTCGTCCCCCGGTCGAGCGTGGAGCGCCTGCAGCGGGGCGCCCTCTCCGGGCGGGGGTACCACGAGGCCCGCCGGGTCTTCACCGATCACCTCGTCGACGTGCTCACCGGACTCGTCGTGGACCGGGCCTCCGAGCTGCTCGCTGCGACCGAGGAAGGCCTGGAGGACATCCTCGGGAAGGTCGACGCGAGTCTCGAGTCCGGGGACGACCGCGGGGTGCGCACGCAGGACTCGGGCGGTGCGGTCGACGGCGAGCTGAGCGAGGACGAGGTCGAGGCGGTGCGCGCACGCATCCGGACCGACCCGATGCTCACCTCACGGGTCGGCCAGTGGTGGCCGGACCTCGATCCGGCCGTCGAGCTGCGCGGGCTCCTCGGCGACGACAGCGCCCTCGCGACGGCGGCCCCCGACCTCAGCGTCCGGGAGCGTGGCCTCGTCACGGGCGAGCCGTCCGGGTGGGCCTCGAGCGACATCGCTCTCCTCGACGCGATGAGCGACCTGCTCGGGTCGTCCGGCGAGAAGCGGGCCCAGGGCGACTTCGTCGCGGATCGCGCTGCGGCGCAGCGTGACTGGGTCTACGGGCATGTGGTCGTCGACGAGGCCCAGGAGCTGTCCGCGATGGAGTGGCAGATGGTCGCCCGCCGCACCCCCGCCTTCTCCATCACCGCCGTCGGCGACATCGACCAGACCGAGGCGCCGCATGCCCACCACACCTGGACCGAAGCGGTCGGCGATGTCCTCACCGAGCGGTGGCGCCAGGCGGACCTGACGATCTGCTACCGGACCCCACTCGAGGTCATGGAGCTCACGGCGCCGGTGCTGGCGGCCGCGGGCAGCAGCAACGAACCACCACGAGCGGTGCGCAGCAGCGGGATCGACCCGTGGACCCGGTCGGTGACCCCTGACGATCTCGGGGAGGCGGTCCGTGAGGAGCACGCCGCGCTGGAAGCCCGCTGGGAGGGCGGCTCGGTCGGAGTCATCACGCCCGCTGCCCGGCTCGACGACGTGGCAGCGGCGCTCGGTGGCGGCGCGACGGTCGTCTCACCGACCGGGGCCAAGGGCCTGGAGTGGGACGCGACCCTGCTCGTCGACCCCGACGGGGTCGTGGCCGAGCCGCGCGGCCACAACGGCCTGTACGTCTCCCTGACCCGGTGCACACAGGAGCTGGGCCGGCTGGTGCTCACGTGAGTCGTCACCGCGGCTGTGCGAGGCTCGGGGCATGACGCAGACGGACACGCTGCCGGGCGCGACCAGCGCCGATCGGATCGTCGTCGTGGGCGCCGGCGAGTGCGGCACCCGGGCGGCGATGGCCCTGCGCGAGCGGGGCTTCGACGGGTCGATCACGCTCATCGGGCGGGAGGACGTGCACGCCTACGAGCGGCCCCCGCTGTCCAAGGCCTCGTTGGCCGCTGACGATGCGGCGCTCGTCCACCCGTGGACGCCGGAGCAGCTCGCGGAGGCGGGGGTCTCCCTTCGCCTCGGGACGGACGTCACCGCCATCGACCGGGAGAAGCGGACCGTCGAGACCGGTGACGGGCCGGTCCCGTACGACCGGCTGCTCCTCGCGACGGGGGCGCATCCGCGCCGGCTCGACCTCGAGCCCGTGCACTACCTGCGCACGCACGAGGACGCTGCCGCGCTACGGGCGCTCGTGCGCCCGGATGGGCGGATGCTCGTCATCGGTGCCGGCTTCATCGGGCTCGAGATCGCCGCGGCGGCCCGGGACCGGGGGATGGAGGTCGTCGTCGTGGAGGCGGCCGACCGGGTGCTCTCCCGGATGGTCCCGGCCGTCATCGCCGAGCGGGTCGTCGCCCTGCACGCCGATCACGGGGTGCCGATCCGCACCTCGACGACCGTCACCGGCGTCCACGACGAAGGGGGTCAGGTGCGCGCCGTCCTCTCCGACGGCGAGGAGCTCGTGGTCGACGCGGCAGTTGCCGGGGTGGGTGCCGCGCCGTCCACCGAGCTCGCCTCTGCCGCAGGCTTGCTCGTCGAGGACGGGGTCGTCGTGGACGAGCAGCTGCGCACGAGCGACCCCCACATCTGGGCCGCGGGAGACTGCGCGACCTTCCCCGACCCGCGCTCGGGTCGGCGGGTGCGCGTCGAGTCCTGGCGCAATGCCCACGACCAGGCGGTGACGGTGGCCGCGGCGATGACCGGAGGCGGGGAGCCGCACGCGGCGGTGCCGTGGTTCTGGTCCGACCAGTACGACCAGATGCTCCAGATGGCCGGCCTGCCCGGCACCGGTGTGCGGGAGGTTCTCCGGGAGCGGGAGGACGGCTCGCTGATGCACTTCGAGCTCGACTCCGAGGGGCGTCTCCTGAGCGCGACCTCGCTCGGCCGGGGGCCGATCGTCGCCAAGGACATCCGGGTCGTCGAGCAGCTCATCGCGGCGGGTGCGACGCCCGACCCGGAGGCACTCGCGGACCCCGACGTGAGACTGCGCTCGCTGCTGGGGTGAGGACGCAGATATCGACCCGGGACCCGGATATTTCCGGGGCCCGTGTCGATATCTGCGTCAGGCGCCCGCCGCCTCGCGAACCTCGGCGATGGTCACCGGGCGATGCTGCGCGGCCGAGAGGGTGGCCGCCTCGGCGGTCCACGCCGTGCCCATCGCGTCCTCGACGGTGCACGGGTTGTCGATCTCGCCCGCGGCGACCCGGGTGAAGCTCGCCAGCTCGAGACGGAAGGCCTCCGCGAGCCGGTCCATGAAGAATCCGTGCGCGGGCCCGGCAGGCCACGTGGCGCCGGGGTGCGTCGAGCGAAGGGGGAGCCCCTCGTCGAGTCCTGCGGCCACCGCGTCCTGCACGCCGTGCACCTCGAGCCGCACGTCATAGCCACGGGCATTGGTGCGGGTGTTGGAGACGACGCCGATCGTGCCGTCGGAGAGGGTGAGCAGCACCGAGGCGGTGGAGTGGTCGCCGTGGTCGGCGTACATCTGCGCGGGGGCGTCGGGGTCGACCGAGCCGAGAGCATAGACCTCGACGACCTCCTGGCCGGTGACCCAACGGACCGCATCGAAGTCGTGCACCGAGCAGTCTCGGAAGAGCCCTCCACTCACCGCGAGGTAGGCGGCCGGCGGGGGAGCCGGGTCGAGCGTCGTCGAGCGGACCGTCGTCACCCGACCGAGCTCACCGGCACGCACCGCGTCCCGGGCGGCGACGAAGGCGGGGTCGAAGCGACGCGGGTAGCCGATCTGCACCGGGACGTCACTGCCGGCCACCGCGGCCTGCACGGCGAGCGACTCGGCGATGGTCCCGGCGACGGGCTTCTCGCAGAAGGTGGGGACCCCCTTCGCCACCGCCGCCCGGATGAGGTCGGCGTGCGCATTGGTGGCCGCCGCGATGACGACGCCGTCGACCCCGGAGTCGAGCAGGGCAGCCGGGTCGGCGATCGCGCGGGCCTTGCCGATGCGGCCGGTGACCGACTCCACGGCAGCGGTCACCGGGTCGGTGACGATGAGTTCCTCGACGGAGTCGAGCGCGGCGAGGGTGTCGGCGTGGAAGGCGCCGATGCGGCCGAGGCCGATGAGTCCGATACGCATGTCAGTCCTGTCCTCCGATGACCTGCTGGTCCCAGTCGATGACGGAGCCGGTGACGACTCCGGAGCGGTCCGAGAGCAGGAAGACGACCGCGTCCGCGATCTCGTCGACCTGCCCGAGCTTGCCCATGGGCAGCTTCGCATTGGCCTGCTCGACCCAGTCGTCGCCCGCACCGTGGAACCGGCGCTGGGTGGCGTCCTCACCCTCGGTCTGGGTCCACCCGATGTTCAGGGCATTGACGCGGATGCGGTCGAAGCGGTGCGCGTGGGCGACATTCTTCGTCAGCCCGAGGACTCCGGACTTCGCGGCGACGTAGGGCGCGAGGAAGGGCTGTCCGCCCTGGGCGCTGATGCTCGCGATGTTGACGATCGTGCCCGGTGCCTTGCGCCCGGTCATGTCCGCGATCGCCGCCTGCATGGTGAAGAAGGGGCCGCGCAGGTTGGTCGCGATGTGCTGGTCGAAGAGCTCGGGTGTCGTGTCGAGGATCGAGCCGCGATCGGTCAGCCCGGCGCAGTTGACGAGGCAGTCGACGCGACTGTGACGCCGGATCGCCTCTGCCACAACCCCCTTCGCGTCCTCGGGATCGGCGACATCGCCGGTGACGGCGCTCGCGCGCTCGCCGAGCTCGTCGGCCAGCGCCCGACCGGGCTCGGGTCGGCGTCCGCTGACGACGACGGTGGCTCCCTCGCGGACGGCGGCGCGGGCGATGCTCGCACCGACTCCCGAGGTGCCACCGACGACGAGGACGACCTTGTCGGTGAGTAGTGCGTCCATGGGCGGACTCCTTCAGCTGGTGCGGCGGGCGGCCGCGTAGGCCGTCAGGCGGGTCTCGAGCTCGGCGGGCGGGGCGCCCTCCTCGAGAGCCTGCCGGACGATGTCGGCCTGGGTGGGTGGCGACATGCCGTCGACGGGTTGATCGAGGTCGAGGTTGGTGGGGAAGGCATAGCCCTCGGCGGCCGCGGCGACAGCATCATCGGTCGGGAGGGCGGCGGCCTTGCGGGAGAGCAGCGCCGGATAGATCGCGGTGACGATCCGATGCCGGTCGGTGGCTTCCATGGCCCGGCCGAAGGCCGAGGAGAGCTGCAGCAGGTTGGCCATCCGGCGCACATCGTTCGTCGTGTTGCTGCCCGCGGCGTGGAAGAGGGCCGGGTTGAAGAAGACCGCATCCCCCTTCGCCAGGGGCAGCTGGACGTGGTGCTCGGCGAAGTACTCCTGGAACTCGTCGAGCCAGTAGGCGAGGTAGCCGTGGGAGTACTTCTGCGAGTGCGGCAGGTAGAGGGTCGGGCCGGTCTCGACGGGCATGTCGCAGTGGGCGATCGCGCCCTGGAGAGTGAGCACAGGGGAGAGGGCGTGCACGTGGCGCGGGTAGCGCTCGGTGACCTCGGGCGTGGTGAAGCCGAGGTGGTAGTCGCGGTGGACGGTCTGGCCGACGCCACCGGGGTTGACCACGTTGACCTGGCTGGTGACCTGGTAGCCGGGGCCGAGCCAGGCGCGCGAGGCCAGGGCGATGAGGTCGTTGGCGTAGTAGTCGACGAAGTCCTCTGGATGGTCGACCGCGAGCTTCTCCAGGGCATTCCAGATCCGGTCGTTGACTCCGCCAGTGGCGAAGTGGTCACCGACCTCGCCACCGGCCGCCTTCTCCGCGGCGATGATCTCTTCGAGAGCGACCGAGACCCGGTCGACGACGTCCAGCTCCAGGGCGCCGGTCATGACGAAGATGCCCGGCCCGTCGGCGAGCACCCCCGCCAGCTCGGCCTCCATCTCGGCGCAGCCCTCCTCGGTCGCGATGACCTCGCGCAGGTGCGCCGCCGTGTACACGGGCACCTGCTGCTCGAGGCGCTCCGCGTGCGCGAGGTCGGGGTCGGCCTGTGCGGTGAGCAGCGCGTGCAGGTCCTCGACGCGGCAGTCGGCCTGCCGCAGGCGGGCGAAGGGGGTGGACATCGTCGTCATGTCTCCAGCCTCCCCCTTCTGCCGGCTGCCGTCCCGTCGTCAAGACCTCAAAAACACCTCAGAAGCTCCGCAGTGCCCTAGGGCAATGCACGTTCCGTTCGCATTGCCCTAGGGCAATGCGAACCTTGGGTGGCTCACACCACGGACCAGTCCGCCATCATCATCCGGTCCTCGTGCTCGAGGTTGTGGCAGTGCAGGACGTACCGCCCGCGGTAGCCATCGATCGGGACGAGCACCTCTGCACGTGACGAGGGCCCGACGTCGTGAGGACCCCGAGGGCGAGCGACCCGAGCCCGACCCAGAGCCGGCGGGTGAGGACCGCGAGCAGCAGCCCGACGCCTGCGGTGAGCATCGTCGGCAGCACCAGGACGCCCCCGATGATCGAGTGCATGTCGAACGCCGCCCAGCTCCCCTGGAGGAAGGACCCGATCGAGATCGGTTGCAGGACAAATAGGATCGCCTGGGCGAGGGCGAGCAGACGGAAGACCCAGAGGGTCGCCGTGCGGCCCGCGGACGGGAGCTGCGCAGGGGTGTCGAGGACGGGTGCGGCCATGTCATCGACGCTATGGATACGTTCGCCGGCGAACCATCCGACGGGCACCAGGATCCGAGGTGGGGCTCTCCCCCTTCGCCGCCCCGCCAGACGCTGGCTGAGGTGTGGAGGCCGATCGCGGCCGAGCCGCGAAGCCACGGACGACAGTGGTTTCGAGGCTCGTCCCTCGCACCTCAACCACCGTCTGGGTCGCCAGTTCGTCGCACCTCAACCACCGGGGTGGAGATCGCGCTTGACCCTCACGCGACGTGAGGCAGGACGGTCTTCCCATGACCGAGATCGCGCAGCTGTCGCACACTGGCCTCATGGAGGCGCTCACGGTGGGGCAGGTGGCCGAGACCTTCGGCGTGACGGTGCGGACGCTGCACCACTACGACGAGGTCGGGCTGCTCCATCCCTCCGAGCGCACCCGGGCAGGCTACCGGCTCTACTCCGCCGACGACCTGCAGCGGCTGAGCACGATCGTCGTCTACCGTCGGCTGGACTTCTCGCTGGAGGAGATCGGCGAGCTGCTCGAGGCGGATGGTGACGCGGTGGTGGACCACCTGCGGCGGCAACGCGACGCGGTCATGGCCAGGGTGGCGCAGATGTCTGCCCTGGTCGATGCGATCGACCACCGACTGGAGGCAGAGATGAACGACCAGCCAGCCACGACCGAGGACCTCAAGGAGCTCTTCGGCGACGGCTACAGCGACGAGTACCAGGCCGAGGCGCAGGAGCGCTGGGGCGACACGGACAAGTGGAAGCAGTCACAGGAGCGGCAGGCCACGATGACCACGGAGGACTGGGCGGCGGTGAAGGCCGAGACCGAGGCCTTCGAGGCCGATCTGGGTGCCGCGGTGCGTGGCGGTCAGCCCGTCGACGACGAGCGTGCGGCGGACCTGGCCGAGCGGCACCGGGCGAGCATCGACCGGCACTTCGACTGTGACCACGAGTTCCAGATCTGCCTGGCGCAGATGTACCTCTCGGACCCGCGCTTCACCGCGCACTACGAGGAGGTCGCCCCCGGCGCGGCGCAGTGGCTGCACGACGCGATCGTCGCCAACGCCGCCCGGCACGGGGTGCAGCCCGGCTGAGGCCGAGCACAAGAGGGTCTCCTGGTGCATTGCGTGGCGGATTCCGCCATCGATTGCACCAGGAGACCCTCGAATGCACGCATGCCGACCACACCGCGGATGGTTGTGGGAGTGGCTTCGAGGTTCGCCCGCTGGGGCGGGCTCGCACCTCAGCCACCGCCCCCAAAGGGCTTCTCAGCCGGCGTGACGGGCGTCGGCCGAGGCGAACCCGAGCCAGGTGTGGCGGTTGCCGGCCCAGCACCAGCCGACCTTGGGGGCGTCCTTGCGCTCCGTGCCGTCGCGGCCGGTGCCGTTGCTGATCCACAGGGCCGATGTTCGCGAGTCGAGTCCACCGCGAGCCTTCGGTTTGCGAGAGCCGATCGTCATGAAGCACCGACCCCGCTCGAGCTGCTCCGGCTGGTGCAGCAGCCAGCTGATCCCCTCGCTCACGGTGAGCGGGACCCGCCCGCGCTCGCGGATCGCCGGGAGCGCCTCTGCGGGTGACCAGTTCAGCATCTCGTCACCGCGCTCGACGTCGCTGATCCACCACAGCGGGGCGTCCGGGGGCTCGTTCGCGTCGATGGGGACGAAGTCGGCGAGGTCGGTCATGTCCTCGACGACGAAGCCCGGCTTGCCGGCGTGCCGGAGCAGGGGCGTGAGGTCCGCGGCCGGGACGAGCGAAGGGGAGACCACCAGCACGCCGCCGGTGTCCGGGGCGGGTGGGACGAGGTCCACGAAGGCGGCCTCGGTGAGGCCGGCGAGGGAGGGGATGCCGCAGTCGACGAGGCGGGCGATCTGGGCGGCGACATCGTCGGTCATGGAGCCGGAACGGCAGCCGGAGAAAAAAACTTCCGAAACTGCTGAGATCCATCCCATCCGCTGTGGAGACCGCTCCGAAGTCCTCTTGCCCCACAGAGGCGGCACCGTGTCGCCGGTTTACAGGAGGACTCGTCATGCGTACGACTCGAATCGCCACCATCGCCGCGACCGCGGCTCTCGTCGGTCTGCCCCTGGCGGCTGGTCCCGCCAGCGCCGACGGCGCCGAGGGACACGACCTCACCGCCGAGCTGACCCAGCTCAACGACTCGGGAGCCTCCGGCACGGCCTGGGCCAAGGTCGAGGGCAACCAGGTCGAGATCAAGCTCGAGACCCAGGGCCTGCTCGCCGGCGCCGAAGCCCCGCACGCCCAGCACATCCACCTCGGCGGGCAGGGCATGTGCCCGACCAACGACCAGAAGGGCAAGGGCTTCGAGGGAGCCCTGCAGACCAGTGACGCCGCCGACCAGTACGGCGCCGTCAAGGTGTCGCTGACCAAGGAGCCGGGCAAGACCGACGACAGCGCAGCCCTGGACGTCGCGAACTTCCCCACCGGGGCTAGCAACACCTACTCGCGCACGATCACGGTTGACGACAAGGTGGCCGAGCAGATTGCCGCTGGTGAGGGCGTGGTCGTCGTCCACGGTGTCGACCACGACGGCTCCGGCAAGTACGACGGCGACACGAAGTCGGACCTCGACCCGAAGCTGCCCTCCGAGGCCACCGACCCGGCGGCCTGTGGTGAGCTCGACGCGGCCCAGATGGCGATGCCGCACGGTGGCGTCGAGACCGGCGGCTCGGACACCGCGGGCATGGAGTACCCGGGCACGGTTGCCCTCGGTGCCCTGGCTCTCGGTCTCGGTGGCGTTGGCTTCGCAGCCACGCGTCGCATGAAGACGAACCGCTGAGCGACATGAAGAACGAGGAGACCGGCGGACGCCGTGGACGTCGACGCACAGTCGTCGTCGCGGCGTCTGCCGGCCTGCTCCTGGCCGGCGCCGGGACCGTCGGGTGGGCGGCGACCCAACAGGTCGACGCCCCCCCGGCGCCTCCCGTCGCCGAGTCGAGCTCGACGGCCGGCAGCGCCGAGTCAAGCTCCCCATCCACATCCTCGACGTCGTCGAAGCCGGCATCGCCCACGACGAAGGCGAAGTCCGGCTCATCCCCTTCGTCCACGGCGAAGCCGCTCTCCCGGTCGAAGCCGACCGCCGTGCGCATCCCCGGGATCGACGTCGAGGCACCCGTCCACGGCCTGGGCCTCGACGCCCAGGGGCAGCTCACGGTCCCCTCGGGGGATCGCTATGACGAGGTCGGCTGGTACGACGGGTCGCCCACCCCCGGTGAGACCGGGCCGGCCGTGCTCGAGGGGCACGTCACGGGCAGCGGCCACGACCCCTCCGTCTTCTTCGAGCTGGGGGACACCCGCAAGGGTGACCGCATCGAGGTCGACCGTGAGGACGGCAGCACGGCGACCTTCGAGGTGACGCAGGTGAAGAGCACACCCAAGGACGACTTCCCCCGCATCGACGTCTACGGCGCGACCGACGGGCCGGAGCTGCGGGTCATCACCTGCGGCGGCACCTATGACGAGAGCGCTGGGCGGCACTTGGACAACGTCATCGTCTTCGCCGAGCTCGTGAAGGACTGACCGCACACCGCTCAACAAGAGCAACCTCCCCTTCGTGGCCCGATAAATGTGGGTCGGGTGTGGCCTTGACAACCTACAACCGAAAGGTTGTAGGTTGTTCTCGTGACACCGACAGAAGAGGAGAAGGCCGACGCCTTCTTCCACGCCCTCGCCGACACCACGCGCCGCGACATCCTGCGCCGTGTCCTTGCCGGTGAGCACTCGGTGACAGCACTGGCCGAGCACTACCCGATGAGCTTCGCCGCCGTGCAGAAGCATGTGGCGGTGCTCGAGCGGGCCGGGCTGATCACCAAACGCCGCAGCGGCCGCGAGTCCCTGGCGAGTGGCGACGTGGAGGCCGTGCGAGCGGTCTCGACGATGCTCGCCGAGCTCGAGGCCGTGTGGCGTGGACGGGTCGAGGGGATCGATGCCCTGCTGGCCCGGGACGACACCACCGAGCACATCAGCTGATCCAGGAGATCACCATGCCCCTCACCGACGTCACCACCGACATCGACACCCGCACCCTCGTCATGACCTGCGACTTCCCCGTCACCCCCGAGCGCCTGTGGCAGGTGTGGGCGGACCCGCGCCAGCTCGAGCAGTGGTGGGGGCCCGAGGGGTACCCCGCCACGGTTACGGAGCACGACCTCACGCCCGGCGGCCTCGTGAAGTACTTCATGACCAGCCCCGAGGGGGAGAAGTTCGGGGGCGGGTGGGAGGTCATCGCCGTTGACGAGCCCGGTCGCCTCGAGCTCAAGGACTTCTTCGCCGACGCCGACGGCAACCCCGTCGACTCTGCTCCCGAGTCGCGGATGGTCGTCGAGATCACCGCGACCGACACCGGCTCCCGGATGGTCAACACCTCCACCTGGGAGAGCGCCGAGGCGATGCAGCAGGTCCTCGACATGGGAGTCGTCGAGGGCTCCTCCTCCGCGGTGGGCCAGCTCGACGCGCTCCTCGCCGCATAGGACGAAGGGAGATGACCATGGGCGAGCTCGTCGTCGACCTCATCACGTCGTTGGACGGCTATGCGTCCGCCGAGGGCTGGCCGGGGTGGTGGGGGCTCGAGGGTCCCGAGTACCTCGGCTGGCTCGAGGCCCAGCCGGAGCGTGGGTACACGATGCTCATGGGCGCGAACACCTACCGGGTCATGTCCGGGTTCGCAGGCACCGGGGAGGATCTCGGGCCCGACGAGGCCGCCTCGGTCGACGAGCTCGGGCGCACCCCGAAGGTCGTCTGCTCCTCCACGTTGGAGGCTCCGCTTGCCTGGGACCACACCGAGGTTGTCAGCGGCGACGCCCTGTCGGCGGTACGGGACCTCAAGGAGGGAGGTCGCGATCTCCGGATGGTAGGGAGCCCCAGCCTGTGCCGATCCCTGCTGCAGGCCGGGCTCGTCGACCGCTTCCGGGTCGGGGTCTTCCCCGTCATCACGGGTGCGACGGGCAGCGAGCGGATCTACGACGGATATCCCGACGTCGCCCTGGACCTCAGGGAGAGCCTCCTCCTCGACGGTCGCATCCAGATCCTCGAGTACGCCCCGACCGTCCTCGCCGCCTGAGACGACGCGCGCGGGACACACCTCGGCCCCGGACCGTCACGGTCCGGGGCCGACGTGCGTCTCAGGCCAGCGTCACTTCGTGACGGTGAACTCGATCGTCTCGCTGCTGACGGTGCCGTACCGGTCGGTGCTCGTCACCGTGGCCGTGTGCTCGCCCTCCGACAGGTCGGCGGGGAGCTCGTGACGCCACAGGTGCATGCCGCTCTCGGCGACACTGCCGCCGTGGACGAGCTGCTCCTGGGCCGCGACCGGGTCGGACCAGAGGGCGCCGACCTTCTTGGCCTCGCCCTCCATCGCCTGGGTGCGCTGGGCCCCCTTCGCCTCGCCGTCGTCGATGGCGACCGTGACATCGGAGCCGGTCGAGCCGGCGAAGACATTGCCGGTGATGTACGTCGAGTCCTCGAGGTCCGTGCGGGACACGGAGGTCGGGTTCTCGAAGGGGGTGGCCTCGCCGGCCGACTCGCGGTTCTCCTCGAACCACGTCCGGTAGCGGGGAGTGTTGACCCCGACCGTCATCTGCTCGGAGTCATCCTCGCCGGTGACGGTGAAGCGGTCGCTGTCCCCCTGGGGCCGCGACTCGTAGGTGAGGACGCCGGGACGGGCGCCGTCGCGCTGCAGGGCGGTGGGGTAGCCGTCCTCGGTGACCCGACCCGAGAACCAGTCACCGGAGATCGCGCCGGCGGTGATGTGGTCGAAGGGGAGCTCGTCGACCCCCATGCTCGTCTTCCAGCCCTCGGCCGAATCGCCCTCGCGCATCAGCTCGGTCGTGTGGCTGTGACCGCCGAAGGCCACCGCCTCGTGGCCGGAGACGATCTCGTGGATCTCCCTGACCTCCTTGACCTGGTGCTTGGTCGAGGACTGGTCGTTGTAGTTGAGCAGCGGGATGTGCGCCGCGAGCACGATCTTCTTCTGCTTGGGCACCTTCGCGATGTCCTGGCGCAGCCACTCGAGCTGCTCCTCGCCGAGTGCGCCCTGGTAGGCCTCGCCGGTGCTGTACTGCACGGAGTTCAGCGCGACGACGTGCATGTTGCCCACGTCGTAGGAGTAGTAGTCCGGGCCGAGCTGCGAGCGGTAGGTGTCGAAGCGGTGCTCGCTCTGCGCGTCGAGGTCGAGGTCGTGGTTGCCGGGAAGGAAGCGGGCGGGGCCGTTGATCATGCCGGTCAGGCCCCGCACGTCCGGGTAGAGCGAGAGGTCGTCGCCGACGATGTCGCCGAGGAAGAGGGCGCCGCAGCCGGCGTAGTCGGTGCGCTCCGCCAGGTCCGTGAAGGCCCCCTTGCGGGCGTACTCGACCTCCTGCTTGTCGTAGGTCTGGATGTCGCCGCCCATGATGCAGTTCTGCTGCGGCTTCTTGGTCTGGGCCGACTTCGCCATCGGGAAGTTCACCGCGTCGGGCAGCTCGCCGGTGGGCTCGAGGCCCCCGTACTTCAGCTCGGGGGAGCCCTCGGGCAGGTGGATGTAGGAGAACTGCGCGACATTGTCCTCGTCGACCGGCACCTGGTATCCGGCCGGCTGCGTGACGAAGGCATTCATGTTGTCGCGGGCCGGCAGCTCGTAGCGACCCTTCCCGTCGGTCGTCACGACGTCCTGGCCGTTGGAGACGGTGGCGCCCTTGACGCCCTGCTCGTTCTTGTCCTGCGTCGAGTTCTTGTTCTTGTCGTCGAAGACGACCCCGTCGAGCGTCTTCTGGTCCTCGTCGGGACCTTCCACGACATCGACCTCGCCGCGGTAGGCCTGCGAGTCCCAGCCGCCGGACTTCTGCGTCTCGCTCGCGCCGGATGAGTGCGTCGGCTGCGAGGACGTGGAGGCGCCGACGGTCGGCGCGGCCATCGTCATCGTCAGGACGAGGGCGCCGGTGAGCGGGATCGCACGCGACATCTTCTTCAGGGGCATCAGTGGTGTTCCTTCGTGTGTGGGCACGGCCGCCACGCGGCGGCTGTCGCCCACGCTGGGGCCTGCACATGAATCCGTCGTGACGTCAGGGACGAAGGGGGGCGACGCTCAGTGCCCGAGGCGATGAACAGCGCTTCAGCGAGGAGTCAGGATCAGGCAGGGAGACCTTCACGGGAAGTTCGCCGAGGTGACCCGCCGGTGTGGTCCGGGGCGCATTCGCGTTTGCGAGTGTCATCACGTCACCCACACCCGTCCTCAGGAGCGTCATGCCCTCGTCCGTGAATCCCCTCGACCGCCGCAGCTTCCTCGGTGGCTCCGTCGGCACCCTCGGCCTCGTCGTCGCCGGGAGCTCCGCACCCTTCGCCTCGCACGCCACCGCCGGGCAGGTCACCCGGATGTCCTCCGGCTACGGCCCGCTCAGGCCGGCCGGTGAGCTGCTCGCGCTCCCGAAGGGCTTCTCCTACACCGTCCTCGCCGAGTCCGGCACGACGAGTGTCGGTGGCTACCCGGTCGCCCCCGACCAGGACGCGATGGGCTGCTTCCCCGGAGCCGACGGCGGCTCGATCGTCGTGTGCAACCACGAGGTCGGTGGGGACGGCAGCCAGCCCGTCCCGCACGTCGCCGGCCTCGTGTACGACACGGGAGCGAAGGGAGGGACCTCCACGCTCGTGGTGACGAAAGACCACGAGGTCCTGGAGCACTACACCTCGGTCGCCGGGACCGTCGACAACTGCGCCGGCGGCATCACCCCCTGGGGGACGTGGCTCACGTGCGAGGAGACCGACGAGCGCGCCGGCACCCACGAGGACGACGGCGCCACGTACACCTTCGAGCAGGACCACGGCTATGTCTTCGAGGTCGACCCGAGCAGCCAGTCCGCCAACGTCGGCAAGGCCAACATCCCGCTGAAGTTCCTCGGCCGCTTCGAGCACGAGGCCGCCGTCGTCGACCCGAAGACCGGCCAGATCTATCTCACCGAGGACGCCGACGGGCCCAACGGCCTCTTCTACCGGTGGACGCCGCCGGCCGGCTACCGCCAGGGCAAGGGTGCGCTGCACGCCCTGGCCAAGGACGGGGCCGTCGAGGTGGGCACGCTGGAGGCGCTGGTCGCCTCCGAGCGCAGGGGCACCCACGTCACGGACCTGTCGCTGGCGACGAAGACCAACACGACCTACACCGTCGAGTGGGTCGAGGTGCCCGAGCGGGACGCGCAGCAGACGCCGATCCGCGAGCAGCTCGCCGACGACGAGGTCACCCGGGCGCGCAAGCTCGAGGGGCAGTGGTGGGGCGA
The DNA here is from genome assembly GCA_052087725.1 of Janibacter sp. Taxonomy (GTDB): domain Bacteria; phylum Actinomycetota; class Actinomycetes; order Actinomycetales; family Dermatophilaceae; genus Janibacter. The sequence continues at coordinate 47,299 of JBQGNO010000002.1, forward strand.
CGGAGGCGTCTACTTCGTCGCGAGCTACGCCCGCTCCGACGACGGCTCGATCCATGAGCACGACGGTCAGGTGTGGTTCTTCGACCCCCGGAAGCAGACGGTGACGCTGACGACGATCTTCGCAGTGAACGCGGACGGTGAGGGGGCCGACGGCCCCGACAACATCACCGTCTCGCCCCACGGCGGCCTGATCCTCGCCGAGGACGGTGAGGGGGCGTCCCAGCTCATCGGTGTCACCGACCAGGGCAAGGCCTACCGCCTGGCGCTCAACCTCGTCGACGACAGCGAGTGGGCCGGACCGTGCTTCAACGCGGCCGGCGACACGCTCTTCGCCAACATCCAGGGCGACCCGGGCCGGAGCTTCGCCATCACCGGTCCGTGGGGTCGACCCTCGAACGCCCGCGCCTGAGCGTCAGGCGATGGCATCCCGGACGGTGGTGATGACGCGCTCGTCGTCCGGGGTGACATGCGGGCTGAAGCGCGCGATCTGGGTGCCGTCGGCGTCGATGATGAACTTCTCGAAGTTCCACCGGATGTCGCCGGTCTCGCCGCCCTCGTCCGGGGTGTCGACGAGCGCCGCGTAGACCGCGTGCCGATCGGGGCCGTTGACCTCGATCTTCTCGCTCATCGGGAAGGTCACGCCGTAGTT
>JBQGNO010000003.1:0-45879 GCA_052087725.1 Janibacter sp.
CCTCCTCGTCGCCGGCGGCATCGTCGCGCTCGAGGTCCTCCTGCCGCTGGTCTCCCCCTTCCCCGCTGTCTCCGGGGGGATGCTCCAGGTCGCCCTGGTCCAGGCGGGGGTGGGCTTCGCCCTGACCACGTGGTGCGCCCGGATCGACGGCGCGCCCCACGGCGACTCCGTCCGGGAGCGGCGCGTGGCCGTGGCTGCTGTCGCCGTCCTCGTCGTGCTCGTCGGTGTCGTGGCGGTGATCGGCCTCGACCTGGGGCAGGCCGGTGCCGGCCACGTCCTCGAGGACCTGCGCGGGCTGACCCGCCCCTGGTGAGCCTCAGGTGAAGGGGTTCTCCCCGCGCTTGAGCTTCGCCTGCGCGGTGCCGGCCTTCCCGATCGCGGCCCAGCGCTTGCGGGCCGCGGACCGGGCCACCGGGTCGGTGCGCATGGCGATCCACTCGGCTTCGCGCTGCAGCTTCTGCCAGCTGCCCCAGCGGCGCTCGTCGAGGCGACCGTCCGCGAGCGCCGCCTGCACGCCGCACCCCGGCTCGCTGTCGTGGGCGCAGTCGGAGAACTTGCACTGCGTCACGTAGTCCTCGATGTCCGGGAAGGTCAGTGCCAGGCCCTGACCGTCGTCGTGCAGACCGATCGAGCGCAGCCCGGGGGTGTCGATGAGGACTCCTCCGCCGGGCAGGGTGATCAGCTCGCGCGCCGTCGTCGTGTGCCGCCCCTTGCCGTCCTGCCTCGTGTCGGAGACGGCCTGCACGGACTGACCGGCGAGCACGTTGACCAGCGTCGACTTGCCGGCACCGGACTGACCGATGAGGGCCGTGGTGCCACCGGCCAGCACCGCGGACAGCTCGTCGATGCCCTCGCCGACCTCGGCCGAGACGACGAGGACGTCGACCCCGGGTGCCGCCGCCTCGACCTCCGCCCGGGTGGCGTCCGGGTCGTAGCCGAGGTCGGACTTCGTCAGCACGACGAGCGGCTGGGCGCCGGACTCCCAGGCCACGACGAGGTAGCGCTCGATCGCCGAGAGGTTGACCCGCGTCTCGAAGGGCACGGCGATGAGGACGTGCTCGAGGTTGGCGGCCATGACCTGGCCGTCCGAGCGCTCCCCCGCGGCCCGCCGCACGATGGCGCTACGTCGAGTGAGGACGAGGCGCACGACATCGCCGTCGGGCCGACGCTCCAGCCCGACCCAGTCGCCGGTCGTCGGCTGCTCCTCCGGGTCGCTGCCTGCAGGCAGCCGCACCAGCGCCGGGACCGGCCCCACCGCGGTGTGCACGGTGACGCGGCCACGGTCGACCCGGCCCACCCGACCCGGGACGAGGGCGAAGGGCGCCCCGCCGGCGGCCTCGTCGAAGGCCGCGGCGGTCGTCTCGTCCCAGCCGAGGGCGCCCAGATCAGTCGTGGTGGTCATCACCTGTGAAGGTGGCAGACGCCTCCGGCCCCCGCCACCGAATTTCGGGGGCGGGGGCCGGAAGGTGACCGGGGGGTTCCTAGTTCTTGCGCTTGTTGAGCCAGAGCACCAGGCCGATGATCAGCACGATGACGCTGATGCAGCACAGCGCACCGCCGAGACCCATGGCGATCACACCGGCCATCGGCATGCTGTCCCCGACGACGAAGGTGCCGGTGCAGGAGATCGTGTAGGAGCCATCCGACGGGGCGTCGAAGGCGAAGGCCCGCTCGAGCTCGCGCTCGTTGACGTTGACGCTCTGGCTGGAGCCGCCCTCGTTGCTCACGGACCCCGAGGGGCCATGGACCGAGCAGGTCGTCCCCGTGCCGGCCTCGACCCACACCGCAGTCGACTCGCCCTCGTCGAGCTGCACGGTGTGGCTGCCGTTGTGCTCCGGTGCGTCCATGAGGTCCGAGGCATAGCCGACCGTGGGGATGCCTCCCCCGCAGCAGAGGAGCAGGGCGAGGAGCGTGAGGACCCCTCCGATGATCAGGGTCCAGGGCTTCCCCCGCTTGGTGGGCTGTTGCGGCATGGCGTACGACATGTGCTCAGCCTACGGAGCCCTCGGAGGTGCGCCATGGGGACCACTCCCCATGGCGCACCCAATCAGTCACCCGGGTCGGTCAGTGACCCACCCGGCGCCGGGAGGGCCCGCCGAGGGCCGCCCAGACGGTCGTCTGCTTGTCGTCACGCTGCACGCCCCACTCGTGGGCGATGCTGCGCACGATGCGCAGCCCGCGGCCCGAGGTGGCCCAGACGGCCCGCGCGGCCGGGACCGGCTCGGTGTCGGACCCACCGTCGCTGACCTCGATCTCGACGCAGCTGCCGCGGGCCTTCCAGTGGATGCGCACGGTCCGGTCGCTGAGCGGCGTGGCGTGCCGCAGCGAGTTGGTCACGAGCTCGGTGGTGACCAGCTCGGCCTCGCTGACCACCTCGTCGCTGACGCCGCGGGCCACGAGATCCTGCGCCACGGCCGCCCGGATGCGCGTCACCGTCTGCAGCTCCCAGCGGGCACGGACGGTGCGTGCCTGGCCGCGACCGATCTCGCCACCGAAGCTGTCCGCGGTCCCTGCCGACGCGGCCCTCGACTCCTGCTGACCCATCCGGGCTGCTCCCTTCGTCATCGTTGCTCGACTCCCCTCGACGGCAGTCATTGTCCTCGCCACGGCGATCCGACCCAACTCGCGCCGCGCCGACGGCCTACGCTGACCGCCATGGGTAAGGCTTCACGACGCAAGAAGGACGCGCAGGGCAAGACCAAGGTCGCCCCCGCTCCATACATCGCACGCCCCTTCGCGGGGCTGCCCGGCGAGCCCGACTGGGTGGCGGCCTACGAGATCCTGCCCGCGGCCACGGCGACCCTCCGGCTCGACCCGGGTGCGGTCCCGGCGGGCTCACCCGAGACGGTCACCCTCGCCACCGTCCTGCCGATGGCGTGGCCGGCGCTGCGCCGCGACGACGGCGACATCCTCATCGCCAGCCAGGCCGGCTCCTCCGGCGGCGACCCGAGCCGCGACCTCGCCCAGGCGCTGCTCAGTGCGCTGGCCGCCGAGCCGGGCGCCCCGGTCACGCAGCTGCCCCGCTCCACCGCGGAGACGCCCCGCCTGCAGGAGCTCATCGACACCGAGGCCGACTTCACCGTGACGGTCCACGAGGGCTTCGACTTCTGGGTCGACGGCCAGGAGGTCTCCGCGGAGGCCGCCGAGTCCCTCGAGCGCGCCAACGAGTCGGTCATCCCGACCGTGACGATCGCCGGCACGCCCTACACCTACTGGTGCCGCATCGGCGAGCGCACCTACATCCGCCACATCCTCCCCGACGACGAGGACGCGGCGACGACCGCGCTGGCCCGCCTCCACGCGAAGGGGGAGGCCCACCTCGACGACGGTCGTCGCCTCCTCGGCGCCTTCCGCGCCGGCGGGCTGCTCGCCCCCGTGTGGGAGGTCCCGGCCGACGCCGAGCCCGCCGAGCACGAGGCCGCCGTCGCCGACTTCGCCGCCCGCTACGCGAGCGCGCTGGCCGCCACCGACGACCTCACCGCCGACGAGCGCCGGGCCCGCTCGGGCCTGCTCTCGCGCCAGGTGACGCTGCGCTGAGCTCGGCTCAGGAGAGGCCCTGAGCCCGGCTCAGTAGGGGTCCTCCCACGAGACGGTGAGCGAGTCCCCGTCGACCTTCGCCGTCCAGCCATAGGTGTCGATCGACTGCTCGCTCTCCGAGTCGTCGCCCTTGTCGTAGCCGAAGGTGTCCTCGAGGTACTTCCCCTTCTCCGTGATGCTGGCACTGCCCTCGAGCGGCAGCTCCATCTCCTCACCCTCGATGGGCGCCGAGAGGCCCTCCGTCGAGAGCTCGGGGTACTCGTTGACCTCGATCTTCACCTTGCCGATCGACTCGTCCTCGCCGAGGAGGTCCGGGGCGTCGAAGGGGCAGGGTGAGTTGCCGTTGTAGTCCGTGGAGCAGTCGTCGACCTTCTTCTTGACCGCGGCCTCGACCTCGTCCTCGAACTTCTGCGAGGGCGTGCTCGACAGCTCGATCGACTGGGTGCCAGAGCCGTGGACGTCATCGGCCGCCTTGATCTGCTGCTCGCCGGTCTCGCCCTGCGTCCACGTCGTCCCGGGGACCTCGAAGCTGTACCGCCCCGGGAAGGCGGGCAAGGACACCTGGTATCCGGTCGTCTCACCCTCCATGTCGGTCTGGGCGGTGACCCCGGTGTCATCGGAGCCACCGGTCGAGGCGATCGAGGACAGGTCGACCTTCTCGCCGTTGACCTCGAGCGTCGAGCCCTGGACCGTGACCGAGGTGATCCCGGTGGTCACCGGCTGCAGCTCCCACTCGGGGAAGACGAGCATGGTCGTCCCGGTGCGCTCGGCGCTGAGGGTCTGGGTGAAACGCTCACCCTCCTGCTCGAACTCGAGCTCGACCTCCGCGGACTCACCATCATCGGACTCGACGACGTCCGTGATCTCGGCATTCTCGGGGCGACCACTCGCCTCGCCGTAGACCGCATCGCCGAGGAGGGCGCGCTCGTCGTTGGCGATGTTCACCGAGCCGGCCTCCATGGCGTCATCGCCCCGACCGTCGACGAGCGCGGAGGCGTAGTCGAGGGCGACCCCCTCGGGACCGAAGTAGCGCTTGCCGACCTGGTCGACGAGGACCCAGCCGAGGCCGGCGAGGACGAGCAGGCCGACACAGCCGCCGATGACGGCCTTGCTGCGGCGGCTCATCGGCTGCGGCTGCCCCCACTGCTCGGGAGCCTGCTGTGCCTGGCCACCGTGGGGCGCTCCCGCCCAGGGGCTCGCACCCTGCTGGTCCTCGTGGCCGTGTGCCGCCGCACCGGTCGCGGTCGTCGCGGCGGCGCCGGTCGCAGTGGTCGCCGCGGCACTGGTCGCCGTCGTCGACTCGTCGAAGCCGAGCGAGGTGATCGGGTTGACCGAGGTCGGCTGGTCCTCGGCGGCAGGAGGCTCTTCCGCGGGCGGGGTGCCGGCCGGCCCGGCGGGCGAGGTGGGCCCGGTGGGGCCGCCCGGCAGCGACGCGCCGAGGTAGGGCGCCCACTGCGCATGGGGTCGGGGCACGAGGCGCTGCACGAGGCCGCGCGGCAGCATCTGCACCAGCCGGGCACCGACGAAGCCGTGGACGAGCTCGATGGCCAGACCGCACAGGGCGAGCAGGAGGAAGACCCACCAGGCCGGCCCCAGGCCCAGGTCGCCGGACACCGACTCCTCGCCGAACTCCGCGCCGCCGCCGGCGCTGAGCCGCCCCAGGAGACGGACGACGACGAACCAGGTGAGCAGGAAGGTCCCGGACGTGATGGCCAGCTGGCGCACGTCGAGCGGTGATCCCGGCGCCCGCAGCAGCGTGAGCCGGGTGGCGATGAGCACGACGACGACCACCGCGAGCAGCGGCAGCAGCCACAGGTACCACGGGGTGTCGGCCGAGAAGAGGCTGAGGGTCTCGTCGCCGAAGTCCCCGGAGCTGGGCAGGAAGTCGACGGCGCTCTGGTCCCCGGACGCGGCGAAGGAGATCCCGCCGAAGTGTCCGAGCACGGCCGCCATCGGTCCGTAGGTGGACAGGTACCCGAGGGAGACGCCGAAGGGGAGATCCTCCCGCATCGCGATCGCGGCGAAGAGTCCACCGACGAGGCCGATGGCCAACCAGGCGCTCACGTGCAGGACCGCTGCGTCGAGGGCGGTCTCCACCCAGCGGTAGGCGCCGACCGCTCGCGGGCCGAAGAGCGCCTCGATCCGTCGTCCACGGGGCACCGCGAGCGCGACACCGATGACGATGGCTGCCGTGACGACGACGAGGAAGCGCAGCACCGGCGCGAAGCCCAGCGGCGAGAGCGTCACCTCGTCCTCGGTGAAGCGCGCGATGAGACCCACCACGAGCAGCACGACGAGCGCGCTCGGGACGACGATGCCGATCTGCAACCAGAGCGAGCCCCGGCTGGTGGGCCGGTAGCGACAGGTCAGCCACCGGGCGGCCAGGGCGAGGGCGACGAGCGCGAGCACGGTGTAGAGGGTCAGCGGTGTGGTGACGCTCGCCCCTCCCGTGACGTCGCCGTCGTCATAGGAGAAGCCGACGTGGCCGGTCCACCCGAAGGACGCGAGCAGGGCCAGGGCACGGATGGCGCCGGCCGACTCGGAGGGGTCCATGTCGTCGACATCGGAGTCGGACCCGGACAGGGCGATCGTCATCATGCCGACGATCCCGAGGGCGAGGGTGAGGACGACGACGCTCGACAGGAGCCCGCCGATCCAGCGCCACGCGGTGGGCGGCAGGCTCGCGAGCGGGGTCGGCAGGGTCACGGAGTTGCGCGGCGGCGGAGGCCCCGCAGGTGGGTGTCCGTCGGGTCCTTCGTGTCCGGGCATGCTCATCGCAGTCGTTCCCCTCTGTGCGCCGATCGGTCGACCTCGCGACCCGATCGTTTCAGTCTGTGGCGTGTGTCCTGTGCATGTCCGTGATATCACTTCGGGGAGCGCCGTGAGTGACGGCTCGGCGCTCCAGTCGCAAATACTGGCCAGGGGGAGATCGGGATGCAGTGTCCATCGTGCGGGACCACAGGTGAGGGCCGCTTCTGCTCAGGGTGTGGAGCGCCCTTCCCCGAGTCCTCGACCACCGACCCCGCGGCCCGCTACTGGGACGAGGCGACGGCTGCGGGCGGGGGGTCCGCCGGTCCGCCCGGAGGGTGGTCCCAGCCCCCCGGACCGCCGCCGCGGGGCCCGCGCCGCTGGCCCTTCATCGTGCTCGGAGTCCTCGTCCTCGGTGTGCTCGGCGTCGTCGTATGGATGGTCACTGCCCCCGACAACCGCGTGGAGGCCGACGGGTCCAGCTCGTCGGCAGCGAGCACGTCCTCGTCCTCGTCCTCGGCCTCCTCGAGCGAGAGCTCGACGCCCACGACGAGCACCACCACGACCACGACCACCTCGACGAGCTCGTCCTCGTCGAGCTCGTCCTCCTCCGAGAGCGCGAGCGACCAGCTGAGCGACCTGCACAGCGACTCGCTCGACGGGCTCGACCGCAACGGCGACTGGGGCGTGACCCTCTCGGCCAAGTACGACGGCATCCGCGACGACCTGCAGACGACCGAGGACGGGTCACACGTCTTCCACGAGGACGACATCCTCGCCCTGCACGAGGACCTCGAGGAGGTCCACGGCGAGGACGGGCAGGTCTACCTCGTGACCAGCGACGACCTCGAGAGCACGGCGACCGAGGACTACGCGGACACCCTGTGGATGACGATCCTCGACCCCGGCGGCCTCGACTCGCGGCGCCAGGCGGTCGCCTGGTGCGAGCGCGCCTTCCCCGAGGTCTCCGGCGACGAGCTGCAGAATGCCTGCTACCCGCGCGAGCTCACGGCTCCCTGACCGCTCCCGGCGCTCCCCGTCCGGCCGCGCGGAGGCACGCCATGAAATGCGCCGCACCGCGCCCCGACGAGCGCCTAGTGTGACGGCCATGGAGGACCGGGAGCGCGAGCACGCAGTGAGGCAGGCATGAGCGCCGTCGAGGTCGGCCTGCTCACCGGGCTCGTCATCGCACTGCTCGTCGCGGGCCTCGCCCTGGCCCGCCTGCGCACCGTCACCGCCCGGGTCGCGCGGCTGGAGCACCGGTCGCCGGTCGGCGAAGGTGACCTCGCCACCCTTCGTCATGACATCTCGCAGGCGCTGCGCCATGTGGCCGTCGTACGCTACGACGCCTTCGGGGACATGGGCGGTCGCCTCTCCTTCTCCGCGGCGATCATCGACGACGCCGGTGACGGCCTCGTCATGAGCAGCATCCACGGCCGCGGGGAGTCCCGCACCTACGCCAAGGGCGTCGTCGGCGGCGACGCCGACGCCACCCTCACTCCCGAGGAGCGCCAGGCGCTCGCCGCGGCCCGCACCGGGTCGGCGGACGCCTGACCTCCCTTCGTCGATCCCATTGGAGGAGACCATGACCAGCTACGCCTACCTCGGCCCCGAGGGCACCTTCACCCACGAGGCGCTCACCCGGTGGGAGCCGTCCGCGGGGCAGGAGTACGTGCCCCACGGGTCCGTCGACTCCGCCCTCGACGCGCTGCGGGCCGGCGAGGTGGACGCTGCGGTGGTCCCGATCGAGAACTCCGTCGAAGGGGGCGTCTCGGCCACCCTCGATGCCCTCGCCTCCGGTGACCCGCTCGTCGTCGTCGGCGAGGTGCTCGTCCCGATCACCTTCGTCGCCGCTGGACGGGACGGCACCGGCCTCGCCGACGTGCGGGCCATCGGCACCCACAGCCACGCCTGGGCACAGGTGCGCGGGTGGGCCGATCGCACTGCGCCGCAAGCGATCTACGTCCCGACCCTGTCCACTGCGTCTGCCGCGAAGGACCTCGCCGAGCACCCCGAGGATCTCGGCTACGACGCCGCGGTCTGCGCACCGGTGGCCGCCGAGCACTTCGGTCTCGACGTGCTCGCCCACGACATCGGGGACATGGCCAATGCGGTGACCCGCTTCGTCGTCGTGTCGCGGCCGGAGTGGCAACCGGCCCCGACCGGCCGGGACAAGACCACCGTCGTGCTGTTTCAGCGTAGTGACCGCGCCGGTGGGCTGCTCGAGCTGCTCGAGCAGTTCTCCGTGCGCGGGATCAACATGACCCGACTGGAGTCGCGGCCGACGAAGGAGTCGATGGGCTCGTACTGCTTCTCGATCGACCTCGAGGGCCACGTCCAGGACGAACGGGTCGGCGCGGCCCTGATGAGCCTGCACCGCATCTGCGCCGACGTGCGCTACCTCGGCTCCTACCCCGCCGCCTCGGGCGCCGAGGTGACGATCGACCCGATCGCCACCGACCGGGCCTTCATCGCTGCCCGGGACTGGCTCGACCGCCTGCGTCGCCTCGGTAGCTGAGAGGACCCGCTCCCGCCTCTGACGTCGGTTCCTCCATGCGGAACAATCAACATGTCACTATAGACATGTTGATTGTTCCGCATTAGCGTCCCACCTATGTCAGTTGTCAATGACGACCTGGTCGCCGCCGGTCGGGTGCTCGCACACGCGGGTCTGGTCACCGCCTTCGGTCATGTCTCCGTGCGCACCTCCCCCACCGGGATGGTCATCACCCCGCCCCACCCGCTCGGCACCCTGACGGCCGGCTCTCCCTTCGTCGAGCTGGACACGGGAAGTGACGGGCTGCCGGCGACCGCCGCGAAGGAGTCCTGGGTCCATCTCGCCATCGCAGATGCCCGCCCCGATGTCCGCGCGATCTGTCGGGCCCAGCCCGAGACCGCCACCGCGCTCGCGTCCGCCGGAGTGCCCATCCGCCCGATCCACGGTCAGGGCTCCTTCCTCGGCGACGAGATCCCGGTTTTCACCGACCCCCGCCTCGTACGCGACCGTGAGCGCGCCGTGCGGCTGGCCGACGTGCTCGGTCACGCCCCCGGTCTCCTGATGCGGGGCAACGGCGCCATCACCGTCGGCACCTCCGTGGCCCACGCCGTCGCCCGGATGTGGGTCCTCGAGGCCTCGGCCCGGATCAATGCGACGGCCACAGCGTCCGGCACCGCCTCGCCCCTCGACCTGGACGAGCAGCGGGCCTGGCGAGAGAGCGAAATCGAGCTGTGCCACCGCATCTGGGACCACATGCGAGGGACCCACCTCGACCACTGACCCCATGGGCCGCCCGCCCGAAGGCTGCGCCACCGCTTCGCAGCACCACCGAGCACCGAACGTCAAGGAGGACGTGTGATCACGCTCAAGGACCTGGCCTACGTACGCGTGGGCACCCAGGACATGGATGCCCAGCTGCGCTTCGCGCAGGAGATCGTCGGACTCGAGCTCGTCGCCGTCGCGGACGGCATCGCCTACCTGCGAGCCGACGACCGCCACCACTGCCTCGCCTTCGTCGAGGGTGAGGTAATCGGCACCCTGAGCAGCGCCTTCACGCTCACCGACCGGGCCGCGCTCGAGGCTGCCGCGGAGCAGCTCACCGCAGAGGGTCTGGAGGTGCACCGCGGCACTCCGCAGGAGGCGCGAGCCCGCAGGGTCCAGGACTTCATCTCCTTCGTCACCCCGAGCGGCAACGGCATCGACCTCGTCATCGGGCAGGTCCGCCTGGAGTCGCGCCCCGTGCACTTCTCCCGGCCCGCGGGCATCACAGAGTTCGGTCACATCGGCATCGAGGTGCCGGAGGTGGCACCCGCAGAAGAGTTCTGGGTCCGCAACTTCAGCATCCAGGTCTCGGACCGCATTGGGGACAACGCCAGCCTCACCCGCTTCGACCCGGTCCACCACAAGTTGGCGATCTTCAAGGACGTCACCAACCTCGGCCACGTGAATTTCCAAGTCGAGTCCATCGATGACGTGATGCGCAGTTGGCGCTTCCTCGAGCACCACGGCGTGAAGATCACCATGGGGCCGGGCCGCCACCCCCAGTCCACCGCGATCTTCCTGTACTTCGAGGGACCTGAGGAGATGACCTGGGAGTACTCCTACGGCGTGCGCCTCATCCCGGAGGGATCCGACTGGACACCCCGTACCTTCGACACGTCAGAGCCTGACTTCATCGACATGTGGCGCGGTGCACTTCCCGCCACGCCGTCCGTCTCCGGCGACCGGGCATGAGCACCACCACCGTGCCGACCACGGCCGAGCACAGCCTGTCCGGCGCCGCACTCGTCCGGCTCGTCGCCGTCTGTGGGCTGGCCATCACCTTCGACGGGTACGACCTCGTCGTCTACGGCACCACGATCCCCGCGCTCATGGACGAGTGGGGCCTCAGCCCGGCCGAGGCCGGGACCATCGCCAGCTACGCCCTCATGGGCATGCTCGTCGGCGCCCTCCTCGTCGGGTCGATCGCCGATCAGGTCGGCCGACGCAAGGCACTCATCGGCAGCGTCGTCCTCTTCTCCCTCTGCATGATCGTCTGTGCGATTGCTCCGAACCCGGCCGTCTTTGGCCTGGCGCGGTTCGTCGGTGGGCTCGGGCTCGGTGGGTGCATGCCGACCGCAGCCGCGGTGATCGTCGAGTACGCGCCCAAGGAGAAGCGGAGCCTCACGTACGTGATCTCCCAGTCGGGCTTCGCCGTCGGGGGAATCCTCGCGGCCGGCCTGGCCATCCCCCTCCTCCCGGCGCTCGGCTGGCGGGCGATGTACCTCATCGGGGCTGCCCCGCTGGTCATAGTCGTCCTCCCGGCACTGAAATACCTGCCCGAGTCGCTCGAGTATCTCGTCGCCAAGGGACGGACGGCGGCAGCGGCGTCGCTGGCCGGCCGGCTCGGAGTGGCCGTCCCGCCGTCCCCGGCGACGGGCACCGACCGACGAACCGGCCCGCAGCGGCTTTTCCAGACCGGCTACCAGTTGCCCACGCTCCTCTTCTGGGCCGCCACGTTCTGCGCGTTGCTCCTCGTCTACGGACTCAACACCTGGCTCCCCCAGCTGATGCGTGAGGCCGGCTACCCGCTCGGCTCGGCGCTGTCCTTCCTGCTGGTCTTCAACCTCGGGTCGATCATCGGATCGCTCATCGCCGGCCCCATCGCGGACCGCATCGGCTCGAAGCCGGTCATCGCCGTCTCCTTCGGCCTGGCCGCGGTCTGCGCCGTGTGGCTGAGCTTCTCCCCGAGCGTCATCCCGCTCTACATCCTCCTGGCCATCGGTGGACACGGGGCGATTGGGACGCAGAACCTCATCAACCCCTTCGTCACCGGCTACTACCCCGCTGCGGTCCGCTCAACGGGCATCGGCTGGTCGCTGGGTATCGGACGGTTCGGTGCCATCCTCGGCCCGCTCGTCGGGGGATGGATCCTCTCGTCGTCACTCGGCCTGGACTGGAACTTCTACTTCTTCGGCCTGATCGCCCTCATCGGTGCACTGCTCGTCTCCCTCGTGCCGCAACGACCGACGGCCTGACGGGGGACGAGTCCTAGGATCGACACATGTCGCTCAAGCACGCACTCCTCGGGGTCCTGGACGCGCGACCGATGTCGGGGTATGAGCTGAAGCAGTTCTTCGACTCCTCGACTGGATGGCTGTGGTCCGCCCAGCACAGCCAGATCTACCCGCTACTCGGCAAGCTCGAGAAGTCGGGCCTGATCCGGGGTCAGGACCAAGTACGCGGCGAGCACCTGCGTCGGGTCGTCTACGAGATCACCAAAGACGGGGTCGCCGAGCTGCGGCGGTGGATCGGAACCGCCCAACCCCTGCAGGAGGACCGCGACCCCTTCCTCCTGCAGGCGATCTTCTTCGATCTCATCCCCGATGAGGAGTCCATCCCGATCCTCGAGGTGTATGCCCGCCACCAACGCCGCGTCGCGGAAGAGTCGGAGGAGCACAGCAGCCAGCTCGCCGTCGGCGCCACACCACTGATCCGCGAGCGGCTGAGCCGCCGCCCGCAGCATGAGCGCGACCGGATCATGGCCTTGAAGGCACTGGCCTTCGCAGGCAAGGCGAAGGTCGCCCGTGCCCGCGCGGACTGGGCGCAGGAGTGCATCACGCTCCTGCGCCGCTGACCCGGCGTCGACCGACAGTGCACCCGCAGCCGTCAGGGGGCGAGGACGCCCTCGCACCAGTCGAGGAGGCGGGTCATGAGTGCCGCCGACTCGGGAAGGCGTGCGTCCGACAGGTAGGAGTGCCACATGCCTTCGGCCAGAGCGAGATCCGCCTCGCCACCGGCCGCCCGCCACGCGGTGTGGATCCGCGCCGTGTCCGAGAGGAAGAGATCGCGGGTCCCGGTCGAGAAGAAGGCCGGCGGCAGCTCCTCCCCCGACCAGTCGGCGTGCACCGGGGAGACCAGTGGGTCACGCAGGTCCACTCCCCCGGCATAGGCCCGGGCGAAGCGCTGCTGCTGGCCGCGCCAGGTCAGGTAGGTATCGCGCCCCTCGTTGACGCGGTAGGAGTCACCCTCACCCGCCAGATCACCGAAGGGCGTCAGCGCCACGACCCCCAGCGGCAGCGGGAGGTCCTCCCCGGCCGTTCGGCGGGCCCGGATCCGTTGCAGCACACCCGAGAGCGAGATTGGCCCCGGCAGAGACCCCACCGAGAAGCACCCGCGGGCCACCCTCCTCGACCCCCGCCAGATAGGCGTCGACGCACACGTCCAGGGCTGCGGGGAAGGGCGCCTCCGGAGCCAGGGGGTACTCCACCGACACCACCGGCCGGCCGAGTCCGGCCGCCAGTCGTAGCCCGGTCCCGTCACGGGCGGAGCCCCAGCAGAAGCCGCCGCCGTGGATCCACAGCACCCACGCGTCCTCCTGCACCTCGGGCAGGGTAAAGGTCAGGTGACCGAGGCGCCCTTCGCTCACGAGCACACCCTGCGCGAGGCGGTCGGCCTCGAAGCCGGCGAGCCGCTGCTTCGCCCCCTTCGTCCGCAGCCAGGCGGTGGTCCGGGGCGTGAGCGGCCACCGATGTCGGCGGTTGTCCGCCTCGGCCGCCGCCGCGACGGCCACCGAGCTGACCGTCGGCGGGAAGGTCCTGGCGTGTCGGACTGCAGTTCGTGCCCGCCACGCCCCGAGAAGCCCGGATCCTCGTGGCCCCGACGGCGAACTGCAGTCCGACTCGCCGTCGCTCACAGGTGCTCCCGGCCGTTGACGTGGGAGTCGACCCAGTCGTTGACCTCGCCCCACTGCGTGGCGAGCCACTCCGCGACCTCATCCGGATCGGTCGGCACGTCCTCGCTGCGGTGGGTGACGCCCCGCAGGAGCAGCCGGTTGCGGAAGGGCACCGCCTTGACCACCGGGCCCGGGCCAGCAAGCATCTCCAGCCCGGTGTGGGCGATGACCATGACATCGGCCTCCGGCGCCTGCTCTCGGATCGAGGCGACCCCGCGCGAGCGGGCCTCGAGCACCCACGGGCGGGAGGCCGCCCGCTCCGCCCGCTCGCTCTCCCCGCGCCGGGTCAGTCGCTCCAGCTGCTCGTCGTGCCGGTCCGGGGTCCAGTTGCGCCCCTCCGGGAAGATCAGCATCGCGTCCTTGCTCGACAGGGTGGACGCGAGGTCGGCGACGCCCTTGGTCCGGTCGTCACCGGCGCCGGAGCGGGACGGGACGAAGTGGGAGTCGAGGCGCTGGAGCACCATCGCGATGCCCGGGTCCCAGAGCATCACGTCGGCGAGGACGATCCGCGGGATCCGGCCCGCCGTGGAGGCGAGCAGCCAGGCGATCGCCAGCGAGTCGGCCGGCCCGGCGTGGCGCGAGATGACGACGAGCGGGTGGCCCGGCCGCCCGACGGTGACCTGCCCCGCGATCTCGATCCGGAAGCCGACGACCCGCCTGGCCGTGAAGAGGACGTTGTTCAGCGCCCGCCGGATCAGCGCGAGGTGGTCCTCGTCCCACGTCGGGCTCGTCCCCCGCGGCGAGCGCACCCGCAGGTACCAGCACTCGACGACGAGACCGATGTCCTCCCACATGACGTAGATCGTGAGGAAGAGGCAGCGCAGCAGGCCCAGGTGCCGGTCCCACGGCCACAGCAGGAGGGTGAAGGGCGCGACGACGACGAAGAGCAGCGAGAAGAAGATCCCGACGAGCGGGTAGAGGGCCTGCAGGATCAGCCGCAGCCAGATCGGCGGCGCGGGCAGCGAAGGGAGCGCGGAGATCCTCACGGGGCGAGGTCCTCGAGGTAGCCGCTCGCGGCCTCGAAGGCTCGGCCCATCCGGTCCTCGACCTTGCCGACCGACCCCTGGCCGAGCAGCGATGCGGTCGGCGTGCGCTCCATCCCGCTCGGCAGGACGTGCAGACGCACCGACTCCGGCACCTCGGCGATCTCCTCGACGAAGCGGTGCCGGCGGGCGATCTCGAAGGCGACGAGGCCGACCTCGAGGGGGTTCTTCGGGGCGAGCAGCGGCTGCTCGACCCGCCCGACCTGGAGCACGTGGATGTCTGTGGCCCCCAGGGCCATCGCGCGCCCGACCGGGATCGAGTGCACGAGCCCGCCGTCGAAGTAGTGCGCCCCATCGACCTCCACGGGCGCGAAGAGCCCCGGCACGGCGCAGCTCGCCGCGACGGCGGGCGCGATCGGCCCGGAGGTGAACCACCGCGAGGCCGACGACTCGATCTCTGCCGCGACGCACTGGAAGGGCACCCGCAGGTCCTCGAAGGTCGCCACGCCCAGGTGCCGGTCCACGAGGTCGGGGATGAGCTCCCTTCGCATGACGTGGGTGCGGTACTTGGCGAATCGGGCCGCCTGGCGCACGGGGTTCTCGTTCATCTCCCCCGAGGCGACGACATCGCGCCACAGGTCCTCGAGGCGGGCGACTCCCTGCGCCGTCGGGTCGGCCGCGACGAAGGCACCGTTGACGGCACCGATGCTCGTGCCCACCACGAGGTCGGGGGTGATCTCCGCGGCGAGGAGCGCCTGGAGCATCCCGACCTGTGTCGCCCCGAGCACGCCCCCTCCACCGAGGACGAAGGCGGTCTTGGGCATGCCAGCCAGATTACTGGTGCCCGGCCCCCTCCGCCGCACCGCGCTCCCGCGGGTCCCCCTCACCGAGGCGGATCACGTCGACGCCGACCTCGAGCGAGGAGCTGCCTCCGTCGGAGAAGACCACGCCCTTCAGCGGTGAGACATCGCGGAAGTCCCGGCCCCAGCCGGTCGTGACGTAGCGGGAGTCGGCGAAGTGGTTGTTCGTCGGGTCGATGTCGACCCAGTCCCCGTCCGGGGTCATCGCGGCGGCCCAGGCGTGCGAGGCGTCCGAGCCCTCGAGCTTGACCTTGCCGGGGGCGGGCCGGGTCTCGATGTAGCCCGAGACATAGCGCCCGGGGATGCCCACCGCCCGCAGGCACCCGACCGCGAGGTGGGCGAAGTCCTGGCAGACGCCTTCCCGTCCCTCGAGCAGCTCCGGCAACGTCGTCTTCACGCTCGTCGTGCCCTTCGCGTACGTGAAGTCCCGGTAGATGTCGGCGTAGAGGGCAGCGAGCGCGGAGCCGAAGGGACGGTCCGGCGGGAGGATCCCCGCCGAGTAGGCGATGACCTCCGGCGCGATGTCCACGAGGGCCGACGGCAGGAGGTACTGCGCGGCCTCCGCCCGGTCGATGCCCTCGCCGTCGGCGAAGGCCTCCGCGGCCCCGGAGACCGTCCACGCATCGAGTCGCTGCATGTCGGGCGCCGGCCACTCGATCTCGAGGATGCTGCGCTTGTACACGTCGAGCACCGTGTGCGGCGTGCGCACCTCGTAGAAGCTCGAGTGGTTGCCGAAGTGGTCGACGTGCTCGGTGAGGATGTGCGGCTCCGGCGAGATCTCGACCTCGTGCTCGACCACCCGCTGCTGCTCGGTCTCCCTCGGGCGCAGCAGCGCCCGGCCGAAGGAGTCCGTGACGTACTCCTCGTAGGTGTAGGTCGTGCGGTGGCGCACCTCGTACTGACGAAGGGTGTGGTGCTCCGGTGTGATGACCGGTCCGGATCCGGTCGAGACCGGCTCCGGGGCGGGAGGCCGCTCGGGTGTGGTGCTCACCAGGTGCCCTCCCCGCTCCACTGGAGCCACTGCACCTGGTGGCCGGTGGCCTTGCGACGGAAGTACGTCTCCTCGATCTCACGGTGGATCTGGCGCAGGTCGGCGCCGAGCCCGGTGAGGGTCCGGGAGAGCGGAAGGCGCCCGTCGTCGAAGAGCGCGTCGAGGTCGAGCCCGTCGATGCGTTCGACGAGGGCCCGCGCCCCCGGCAACGCCGTCTCGTCGCCGATGAGCTCGAGGTCCTCGACGAGACGCCGGGCCTGGAAGGCCACCGAGCGAGGGTTCGACGGATCCCTCAGGAGCAGATCGACCGCCGCCTGCAGCGGCGACAGCCCGCCGAGGCCACCGGTGAGCCGCCGTCGATAGGTGATGACCGACTCGGCGGCGAGCAGGGCCGCCTCGGTCGTCGTCCCCTCGACGACCGGGGCTCGCTCCACGGCGAGGACCGAGCCGACGAGTCGGATCGTCTGCTGGGCCCGCTCGAGACGCTTGCCGGCGTCCGCGAAGGCCCAGGCCGGGTCGCGGACGAGCGACTCGACACCGATGCCCGCGAGGGCGAGCAACCCCTCGATCGTCTCCATGAGCAGCTCCTGCAGGTCGTCGCTGGGGACGGCGTGCCGCAGGGTCCGCTCGAGGCGGGACATCACGAGCCAGGTGTCGACGGAGAGGGTCTCGCGGACAGCCTGGGCCGCGAGGATCGCGCGATGGGTGCTGTAGGCGACCGAGCCGATGATCCGCGGCTCGAGCGTAAGGTCGCGCAGGTGCGGCAGCGGGTCCTCGCGGCGCTCCGCGGCCTCCTCGCCGACGAAACCCGGGTGGATCGCCATGACCTCGGTCACGGCGGAGAGGAGGGCGAGCATCGCCGTGTGGCCGGTGGTCCCCGGTCGGGCCGCGTGGTCGTCGACGAGGTTGTCCGCGACCCGCAGCAGCCGTGCCGCGGACTCGGCCCGCTCGGCGTAGCGCCCCATCCAGTACAGGTCCGAGGCCACGCGCGGCGCCGGTGCCGCGTACCCGCCGACGGAGGCGCCGCCGAGCGCACTCGGGATCGAGAGGACCTCCCCTTCGCCCTCGGTCTGGTCGGCACGGACCCACACGTCCTTGCTCGTGGCCCCGGTGAGGCTGGAGATCGTCCCGGAGTCGGCGTGGACGGCGACCCGTCCCAGGCCGCCGGGCATCACGGCATAGTCGTCCTCGTCGGCGACGGCGAAGGTGCGCAGCACGACGTGCCGAGGATCCAGGCCGCCCGCGGTGACGACGGGGGCGGTGGACATCGTCAGCGGGTCCTGCGCGGTCCAGCGCCACGGCTCGGCCTGGATGCGGACCGCGAGCTCGTCGCGCTCCTCGGCGGTGAGCTCCCAGCCGAAGACCGAGGTCGCCGAGCCGCGGGAGGTGGGCTTGACGACGACGCTCGAGAGGTGGTTGACGATGTGGCTGAGGTGCGTCGGGTCGCCGCCCCACCACGTCGTCGTCGACGGGAGGAGGAGGTCCTCACCGAGCACGTGCCGACACACCTGCGGGAGGTACGGGATGAGCGCGGGGTTCTCGACCACGCCGGAGGAGACCGGGTTGACCACGGACACGTGCCCCAGGCGCGCGGCCTCGACGATGCCCGGCAGCCCGAGGCGGGAGTCCCCGCGCAGGTCGAGCTGGTCGATGGCGTCGCCGTCGACCCGTCGCATGATCACGTCGACCGGGGAGAGGCCGCTCGTCGTGCGCATCCAGATCCGGCCGTCCCGGCTCACGAGGTCCTCGGACTCGACCACGGGGACACCGAGGACGGTCGACTGGAGGGCCTCGTCGTAGGCCGCATCGCTGAGCGCGCCCGGGGTGAGGATGACGATCCGCGGGACCTCGTCGGTCGGGGGCGCCGCGGTGGCGAGCGCCTTCTGCACCTGGAAGAAGAAGCCGCGCAGGCGCGCCAGGTCGACCTCGCGGTGGAGGTCGGGCAGGACGCGGGCGATGATCCGGCGGTTGGCCATCGCGTAGCCGGCACCGCTCGGAGCCTGGGTGCGATCGGCGAAGATCCGCCAGGTGCCGGTGCGGTCGCGGGCGAGGTCCATCGCCGGCATGACGAGCTGTCGGGGCCCGGGCAGGCGGATGCCGTCCGCCTGCGGGAGCCACCCGTCGTGACCGTAGACCGCGGCGCCGGGCAGGACACCGTCACGGACGAGGCGCTGCGCGCCGGTGAGATCGGTGAGGATCGCGTCGAGCAGGGCAGCGCGCTGGCGCACGCCCTTCTCCAGGCCGGCCCACTCCTGGGCGCCGAAGGTCAGCGGGAGCGGGTCGAGGTCCCAGGTCCGCGGCTCGGTCGGGACCGCGCGCCCCTCGGCGACGTCATCGTCCTCGGGTGAGATACCGGGGCCATAGGTGATGCCCTCGTCGTCGACGAAGCGGCGGGTCGCCGCACGGGCGGCGAGCATCCCCGGGAGCCCGGCCGACCCGATCGACTCGGCCAGCGGCTCGGCGGCCTCACGGACCCCGTCGAGGGTGACGATCTCGTCGACGCCCTCGCTGCTGGTGACGGCCTCCCGGTACTCGTCGAGAGGGTTCGGGAGGTCGTCGGGGCCGACGGCCTGAGCGGACATGTCCCGACACTAACGCCACGCTGATCCAGACAAAGTGCGGCTGGCTGCATTTCGTGTGGTCAGCCGCACCTCGTGCTGCGGCTGGCTCAACGAAGTGCGGCTGGTTGCATGGCGTCAGCGGCGGTGCGGACGGCCGCCCACCTTGGTGTCCACCCACACCAGCCGGTGGTCGCTCGTCGGGAAGGGATAGCTGCCCGTGAGACGGCTGAGCGGATCGTCCCCGGTGGGCCAGAAGACCTGTGCGTCCCGGATCGGCAGGTCGCGGCTGGGCAGGACGTCGTCGGCGCGGATGTTGCCCGGCCGCTCGCTCGCCTCGACGGCACCGCGGCTCGTCGGCGTCGTCGAGGTGTTGGTCCGCGGGTGGTCGAGCACCTGGGTGATCGCCCCATCAACGCTGTCACCGTCGTGCGGATCGGCGTTCTGGTATGGGGCTGCGGCGAACGGCGCCTGTCGTCCGGGCGAACAACCGCAAACCTTCCTTTGCAAACATATCTTTGCAGTCTACTCTGGTCCGCATGGAACCCGTCGTCCCCGATGTCACCCAGCTCAAGGCCCTCTCCCACCCGGTACGCATGCGCATCCTCGGTCTGCTGCGCACGCTCGGCCCGGCGACCGCCAGCCAGATCGCTCGCCGGCTCGGCCTGAACTCCGGCGCCACGAGCTACCACCTCCGCCAGCTCGCCGAGCACGGATTCGTCGAGGAGGCCCCCGAGCTGGGCAACAAGCGCGAGCGGTGGTGGCGATCCGTCAGCCAGGTGACCTCGGTCCCCGAGCGGAGCGTGTCCGATGACGAAGGGCGGGACGCCACCGATGCCTTCCACCACATGGTCGTGGGTCAGCAGGCACAGCGGATGCAGACCGCCGCCGAGCGCCGCGGCGGGGAGCCGCAGGAGTGGCGCGCGGTCACCTCGGTCAGCGATGCAGTGGTGTCGGTCACCGCCGAGCAGGCGACCGCGATCCAGGACCGCTTCGAGGCACTGATCTGGGAGGTCATCGACGAGTACGGCGGCCCGCCCGGGTCGATCGCCGAGGGGGAGCGCCGCTTCAACGTCGTGGTCTCGACCTTCCCCGGGACGGACGAGCCGGGCTGGGACTCGCAGGACGGTGGGTGAGGTGCTCCCCGCGTCGAAGGGCGGTGGCTGAGGTGCGAGCGCCAGCGAGCCTCGAAGCCACCCCGGACCCCGCCCTCACCGCCGCCCGCCGGGTCCTGCTCACCCTGACGATGACCCGCTGGCTCCCGATCGGCTTCATCGTCGGCGTGATCATCCTGTGGCAGCTCGACCGCGGGCTCTCCCTCGCCGAGGCGATGTCTGCGGCTGCGGTCACCGGTCTGGTCGTCTTCGCCGTGGAGCTCCCCACCGCAGGCATCGCCGACTCCCTCGGGCGCCGGCCGGTCCTCATCCTCGCGGCAGTGGTCAACGTCCTCGCCGCCCTGGCGCTGCTGCTCGCGGACTCCTTCGCCACCTTCGTCCTCGCTGCCGCCCTCACCGGCCTCTTCCGCGCCCTCGACTCCGGTCCGCTGGAGGCCTGGTACGTCGACACGGTCCACCGCAGTCGGCCCGGCGCCGATGTCGACCAGGACCTCTCCCGCATGGCCGGCGTCCTCGGCGGCTCCATCGCGGCGGGCTCGATCACCGCGAGCGGTCTCGTCGCCTGGGCCCCGATCCCGGGTCGCTCACCCCTGTGGCTCCCCGTCGCCGTGTGCTTCGTGCTGAGCATCGTCCACCTCGTCGCCGTCATCGGCCTGCTCCGGGAACCCGCCCGCCTCGACGAGCGTGGGCTCGCCGCGGCCCGACGATCTGTGCTGGAGACACCCGCGGTCATCGGGTCCGGCCTCGCTCTCCTGCGGGACAATCCCGTGCTGCGTGGACTGGTGCTCGTCGAGCTCTTTGCCGCGATCTCCATGATCACCTTCGAGAACTCCATGCCGGTCCGGCTGTCGGAGCTCGTCGGGGGCGAGGCCGAGGCCGCCGTGATCATGGGTCCGGTTGCGGCCGGTGGGTGGATCATCTTCGCCCTCGGCGCTGCCGGGGCCGGTCGGGTCAGCGCCCGGATCGGCGTCGCCCGGACCGCCATCCTCGGTCGGGTCCTCAACAGCCTCGGCGCGATCACGATGGGGCTGGCCTTCGGCCCAGTCGCGCTCGTCGTCACCTACTTCGTGACCTACTCGATGCACGGCTTCGGCGGCCCGGCCTACAACGCTCTGCTCCACCGCGAGGCCTCCGCGCGCAACCGGACAACGGTGCTCTCCCTGGCGTCGATGACGATGTTCATCGCCTTCGCCGGCACCAGCTCACCCCTCGGGCTGCTCGCCGAGCACACCTCGACCCCCGTCGGCATGGTCGTCTCCGGGGCAGCCGGCCTCGGTGGTGTGGCCTGCTTCATGCCGGCCCTGCGTGCCGAGCGGGCCCGGCGGTCCGGCGTGTCGGACTGCAGTTCGTTGCCGGCCGAACGAGAAGTCGGGGCGCAGCCCCCTTCGTCCGTCTGAACTGCAGTCCGACTCGCCGTCCAACGACTCAGAGCGTGCGGGAGATGAGCTCCTTCATGATCTCGTTGGTCCCGCCGTAGATCTTCTGCACCCGGGCGCCGGCGTAGAGGCGGGCGATCGGGTACTCGAGCATGTAGCCGTAGCCACCGAAGAGCTGCAGACAGCGGTCGATGACATCGCACTGCACGTCGGTGGTCCAGTACTTCGCCCGCGATGCCGTGGCTGCGTCGAGCTTGCCCTCGATGTGCAGGCCCACGCAGTAGTCGAGGAAGGTGCGGGCCGCGAGGATGTCCGTGCTCACCTCCGCGAGGGTGAAGCGCGTGTTCTGGAACTTCAGGATCGGCCGGCCGAAGGCCTCGCGCTCCCGGGTGTAGTCCAGCGCGAGGTCGTAGGCCAGGCTCGCCGAGCCGACGGCACCGACGGCGATCGCCAGGCGCTCCTGCGGCAGCTGGAGCATCAGCTGGTAGAAGCCCTGCCCCTCCTGCTCGCCCAGCAGGTTGGCCGCGGGGACCCGCATGTCGGTGAAGGCGAGCTCCCGGGTGTCCTGGCCGTGCTGCCCGATCTTCTGCAGGACCCGGCCGCGCTCGAAGCCTTCGAGCCCGTCGACCTCGGCCACGACGAGCGAGATCCCCTGTGCGCCTTCGCCCCCCGTGCGCGCCACGATGACGACGAGACCGGCGTGGGAGGAGTTGGTGATGAAGGTCTTGGACCCGTTGATGACGTAGTCGTCGCCCTCACGCTTGGCGGTGGTCTTGATGTTCTGCAGGTCCGAACCGGTGCCAGGCTCGGTCATCGCGACGGCACCGACGAGCTCGCCCGACGCCATCTTCGGCAGCCACGTCTGCTTCTGCTCCTCGGACCCGTAGGCCAGGATGTAGTGCGCGACGATCGAGGAGTGCACGGAGTAGCCGAAGGCGTCATCGCCGGATCGCCCCTGCTCCCAGAGCACGGCCGCCTCGTGGGCGAAGCTGCCCCCGCCACCGCCGTACTCCTCCGGGACCGAGATGCACAGCAGGCCGGCCGCACCGGCCGCGAGCCAGGTCTCCTTGTCGACCTGGTGCTGCTCGGCGAAGCGCTCCTGGTGCGGCGTCACCTCACGCGCGAAGAAGGTCCGCGCGAGCTCGGCGACATCGGTAACCTCGTCCTTCATCCACGGGGACACATAGGGCTGGGGCTGCAGGACGTCGGGCATCGTTGCTCCTTGGGTCGGGTGGTTCAGTCAGACGGTGGTCGAGGTGCGACCGGCCAGACAATGGTTGAGGTGCGAAGGCCGTCCGCGGCCGAGCCTCGAAGCCACCACAGCACCGCTTCGAGGCTCGCCGGCGCTCCCCACACCTCAGCCAGCGTGCGGGGTGGCGAGTGCGGTCAGCGGGATGTCGTGCTCGTCGGCCCAGGCCTGCCACTCGGCAGCGGTGCGCTCGGCGAAGACCTCACCGAGGCGCTCCCGGGTGAGGTCCTCGGGGGCCAGACGAAGGGCGCCGAGCAGCGCCTGCGTGAAGTGCGGCTCGAGAGCCGCGAGGGCGACCTGCCCCTCGGCGGCCGCGTACACGGAGTAGACCGGCAGGTCACCCGCGAGCAGGCCACCCGGCGCAGTCAGTCCGTGCGTGTGGGGACGGGACATCGTGTGGGCGAGGTCGGACAGGGCCACCTCGCGGCGCACGCCCTCCCCGAGCCGGGCCCGGGCGACGAGCGCCGCGGAGGCCTCGGCGGCTGCCCGCTCGGAGCCGGCGAGGTCCACCACGAGGGTGGTGGGCATCCGCCCGTCGCCGAGCAGGCCGGTCCCGGCCTGGTAGGTGAGGTCGTGGCCGGCGGTCTCCGCCTGGTCCCCCGGGTAGCCGACGATGTCGACCTGGCAGACCTGCGGGTGCCGCTCGTGGACGCTCGCGAAGTCCAGACCGAGCCGTCGCAGCGCCGACGGACGGGAGCTGGTGACGAAGACGTCTGCGCCGGAGAGCAGCACGTCGACCTCGGCGAGGCCTTCGGGCGACTTCAGGTCGACCCGCCGCACCTCCTGCCCGACGTGCAGCTCGTCGTAGTACGGCATGGCGAACTGCTCCATCGGGTCCCCGCTCGGCGGAAGCACCGTGGTGACGCTCGCCCCCTGCCCGGCCAGCCGCGCGGCGGCGGCCGGGCCGGGCAGGTTGATGGCGATCGACAGGACCGTCACGCCTATCAGAGGTCCTGCCTCGGTCATGTCGCTCAGGCCTCGTCCACGAGAGTGCCCTTGGCCGCGCGCTCGGTCAGCCACGCGCTCGGGCGGAAGCGCTCGCCGTAGGTGTCGGCGAGCTCGTGGGCCCGGGCGACGAAGCCGGCCAGGCCACCCTCGTAGTTCGTCATGAAGGTCGCCGGCCCACCGGTGTGGGGCGGGAAGCCGATGCCGAAGATGCCACCGATGTTCGCGGAGACCGTGTCGGTGAGGATGCCGTCCTCGAAGCAGCCCGCGGTCTCCAGCGCCATGATGAAGAGGTAGCGGTCCTGCAGGTCACGAAGGGGGATCTGCGTCCCCTTCGCCCACCGCTCGCGCAGCTCCGGCCAGAGCACCTTGGACTGGCCCTCCGGGTAGTCGTACATCCCGGCACCGGCGGCACGGCCCTTGCGGCCGAGCTCGACCATCGTGTCGATGATCTCCTCGCCCGGCCCCTTCTCGAGGGTCTTCCCCTCCGCCGCCGCGGCCTTCTCGGCCTCCGCGCGGATGTGCTGGGTCAGGGTCAGCGAGACCTCGTCGAGCATCGCCAGCGGCGGTGCCGGGAAGCCGGCCATCGTCGCGGCCCGCTCGACCGTCATCGGGTCGATACCGTCCGCGACCGCGACCGCACCCTCGAGGATGAGCGTGCCGAAGACGCGGCTGGTGTAGAAGCCGCGGCCGTCGCCGACGACGATCGGGATCTTGCGGATCTGCTGGACGATGTCGACCGCGCGGGCGGTCGCCTCGTCGGAGGTCTCCTCGCCGCGGATGATCTCGACGAGCTGCATCTTGTCCACCGGGGAGAAGAAGTGCAGGCCGATGAAGTCCTTCGGTCGGCTGGAGAAGCCCTGCAGGCTGGTGATCGGCAGCGTCGAGGTGTTGGAGCACAGGAGCGTCTCCGGACCGACCACTGCTTCGACCTCGGCGAAGACCTTCTTCTTCAGGTCGTAGTCCTCGAAGACCGCCTCGATGACGGCGTCCGCGCCGGCCAGGTCGGCAGCGTCGGCGCTCGGCGTGATCCGGGCGAGCACCTCATCGGCTGTCGCCTGATCCATCTTGCCGCGCTCGACGCGCTTGGCGAGGAGCTTCTCCGAGTAGCCCTTGCCCTTGGTCGCGCCCTCGATGGACACGTCCTTGAGCACGACGTCGATCCCGGCCATGGCGGCGGAGAAGGCGATCCCGGCGCCCATCATCCCGGCACCGAGGATGCCGACCTTGCCGACCGGGCGCTTCTCGACGCCCTCGGGGCGCAGCGAGCCACCGTTGATGGCCTGCAGGTCGAAGAAGAAGGCCTGGATCATCGCGGTCGACTCACGACCGGCCGCGAGCTCGGTGATGTAGCGCGACTCGATGCGGCTGGCGGTGTCGAAGTCCACCTGCGAGCCCTCGACGGCGGCCGACATGATCGCGCGGGGCGACTTCGTCGGGGCGCCCTTGAGCTGCTTGCGCAGGTTGGCGGGGAAGGCGGGGAGGTTCGCCGCGAACTTCGGCACGCTCGGGGTGCCGCCGGGGATCTTGTGGCCCTTGACGTCCCAGGGCTTCACGGCCGCGGTCTCGTCGTCCGTGTGCTCACGGATCCACGTCTTGGCGGCGGGGACGAGCTCCTCGCGGGTCGCGACGAGCTGGTCGATGACCCCCTTCTCGTGCGCGGACGCCGGGTTGCGCTGCTGGCCCTGGAGCAGCCAGCCCATGAGGGCCTCCTGGATGCCGAGCATCCGGACCAGACGGGTGACGCCACCGCCGCCGGGGAGCAGACCGAGGGTGACCTCGGGCAGACCCAGCTTGATCTTGGGGTCGTCGACGGCGATGCGGTGGTGGGTCGCGAGCGCCAGCTCGAGGCCTCCGCCGAGCGCGGCGCCGTTGATCGCAGCGACGACCGGCTTGCCGAGCTGCTCGAGGCGGCGCAGCTGCGACTTGATGCCCTCGATGCCCTCGAAGAACTCGCCCGCCGTGTCCGTGGTGACCGACTGCAGGTCGGTGAGGTTGCCGCCGGCGAAGAAGGTCTTCTTCGCGGAGGTGAGGACCACGCCGGTGATGTCGTCGCGCTCGGCCTCGAGCCGGTCGACGGTCTCACCCATCGCGGCCGTGTAGGTGTCGTTCATCGTGTTGGCGCCCGCGCCGGGGTCGTCCATCGTCAGGGTGACGATGCCCTCGTCGTCGCGCTCGTAACGGATCATGTTCTCGCTCATGGTGTGTGGGTTTCCTATCCGCTGGTTCAGACGCGCTCGACGATGGTGGCAATGCCCATGCCGCCGCCGATGCAGAGGGTGGCGATGCCGCGCTCGAGGTCGCGGCGCTCGAGCTCGTCGACGAGGGTGCCGAGGATCATCGCGCCGGTGGCGCCGAGCGGGTGACCCATGGCGATCGCGCCGCCGTTGACATTGGTCTGCTCCTCGGTCCAGCCCATGTCGCGCATGAGCTTGAGGGCGACCGCGGCGAAGGCCTCGTTGATCTCGACGAGATCGATGTCCTTGGCGGTCATGCCGGCACGGTCGAGCGCCTTGCGGCAGGCCGGGGCCGGCCCGGTGAGCATGATCGTCGGCTCGGTGCCGATGACGCCGGTGGAGACGATGCGGGCGCGGGGCGTCAGGCCCATCTCCTGGCCGACGCGCTCGTTGCCGATGAGCATCAGCGAGGCGCCGTCGACGATGCCGGAGGAGTTGCCGGCGTGGTGGACGTGGTTGATCTGGTCGACGGAGTGGTACTTCTCCGTCGCGACGAAGTCGAAGCCACCCTGCTCACCGATCGCGGCGAAGGAGGGCTTGAGGCCACCGAGCGACTCGGCCGTGGTCCCCTGCCGGATCGTCTCGTCGCGGGCGAGGATCGTCACGCCGCTGGCGTCCTTGACGGGGATGACGGACCGGTCGAAGTACCCGTTGTCCCACGCGGCGGCGGCGCGCTCGTGCGACTGCGCGGCGAAGCGGTCGACGTCGGCACGGTCATAGCCCTCGAGGGTGGCGATGAGGTCGGCGCTGATCCCCTGCGGGACGAAGTCGGTCGCGAGCGCGGTCGCCGGGTCCATCGCCCAGGCGCCACCGTCGCTGGCCATCGGCACGCGGGACATCGACTCGACGCCACCGGCGAGGAAGAGGTCCTCGAATCCGGAGCGCACGCGGGCGGCGACCTGGTTGATCGACTCGAGGCCGGAGCCGCAGAAGCGGTTGAGCTGCACACCGGCGACGGGCTCGGGGTAGCCGGCCTTGAGGGCGGCGATGCGCGGCAGGACGGCTCCCTGGTCGCCGACCGGGGTGACGATGCCCATGACGAGGTCATCGATCTGGGCGGCGTCGAGGCCGGGGTTGCGCTCGCGCACGGCCTCGAGGAGGCCGACGGTCAGGTCGACCGGCTTGACCTCGTGGAGGGAGCCGGAGGACTTCCCCTTCCCACGGGGGGTGCGGACGGCGTCATAGATGACGGCCTGGGGCTGCTCGGGCATGGACCGGCTCCTTCGTGGATGAGCATGTGTGCGATTCATCGTGAACCCTACGCATCCGCTGAACACGTGTGCAATGGTGTGTGCTGTTGTTCACGACGAGAGCGAAGGGAGGTCCCCGTGAGTTCATCCGAAGGGGGCGTCCCCGACTCCCGGGAGCGGATTCGCACGGCGGCCCTGGCGCTCTTCGCCTCGCAGGGGGTCGGCGCGACGAGCCTGCGCGAGGTCGCCCGCGAGGCGGGCGTGACCCCCGGGCTCGTCGGGCACCACTTCGGCAGCAAGGCTGGCCTGCATACCGCGGTCGACGACCACGTCGTCAGCCTCTTCAGGGAGGCCCTCGAGTCGATTCCGATCGACGGTGACCCCGAGGTCGTCGTCGCAGCACGTGACGAGGCGATCACGCGGATGCTCGAAGACAACCTCGACGCCCTGGGCTACCTGCGCCGGGCCGTGCTCACCCCCGACCCGGGCGTGGGACGGCTCGCGCGCAAGCTCGTCGAGGAGACGATCCGGCAGACGACGTTCCTGCGGGAGCAGGGCATCGCTCGCAGCCGCTACCCGGTCACCGAGCAGGCCGTCGCCGAGCTGGTGCGCCAGCTGGGCCACCGGATGGTCCAGCCGATGCTCGACCACCTGTGGAGGATCTCCGGCGCCGAGGGAAGCGCGCCCACCGTGCGGGTCGGCTTCCACCGCGACCCCCAGGCTCCCTGACCTGCGACGAAGGAGCCTCGAAGGGCGGCGACCGGATCAGCTCTTCGGGTCGGCGTTCTCCGGGCAAGCGCACCAGCGCTCGGCCGGCACCTGGGCGCGCACGTCGGCGACGTGCTCACCACACCCGGACCACGTCGTCTTGCCACAGCTCGTGCACCGGATCGGCACGCACACGTCAACCACTCCCCTTCGTCGAGATGCCCTCCAGCCTAGGGGCCGCCACGGCCTGACCCATGATGGTGGGTATGGCACACGAGCGACCTCCTGGGGACTTCACCCTGACGATCGGCCGGGACGAGCTGCGCATCCGGGGGATCTACGAGACCCTCTCGATCGCCAACGACTTCCTCGCCGGGCTGCTCTTCCTCGTCGGGAGCGTCCTCTTCTTCTGGGAGTCGACGATGTTCACCGCCACCTGGCTCTTCGTCATCGGCTCCGTCCTCTTCGTCGGTCGACCGACGATCCGCCTGGCGCGGCGTGTCCACCTCGGGCGGGTCGCCCCCGGACCCACGACCGAGACGGCGCGGGACTTCTAGGCGCTCGGCTCGCAGTAAGGTCAACGCATGGCTGAGCGCACCACCTACCTCCTCGTCGACGGCGAGAACATCGATGCGACCCTCGGGGTCTCCGTCCTCGGCCGTCGGCCTCTCCCCGAGGAGCGCCCCCGGTGGAACACCCTGCTCGACTACACCGAGGCGGCATGGGACCAGCCGGTCAAGGGCCTGTTCTTCCTCGCCGTCGCCGGTGACCTGCCCGCCTCCTTCGTCCAGGCGCTGCTCGCCATGGGCTACCGACCGGTCCCGCTGCGCGGCGAGGGCAAGGTCGTCGACATCGCGATCCAGCGCACCGCCGAGGCACTCGTCGAGCGCGATGCCGACGTCATGCTCGTCAGCCACGACAACGACTTCACCCCGCAGATGGAGCAGCTGGCGGAGGATGAGGAGCGCCGGCTGGGCATCGTCGGTTTCGGCGAGTTCATGGCCAACGGTCTGCGGGACGTGCCGGGCATGGAGTTCTTCGACCTCGAGTACGACGTCTCCGCCTTCAAGAGCCGCCTGCCGCGGGTCCGGGTCATCGAGATCGACGAGTTCGACCCGTTCGAGTTCATCTGAGCCTGCGGTCCATCGTTGTGACGCTCGGGTACGACGACATGGCGCCCGAGCGCCGCATCGAGGACCCCTAAAAATGGCGGAATCACCACGCGCCCGACCGACACGTGATCGTCGTACCCGCGCGTCACTTCCGGTGATCGGCGCTGGATCGGGTTGGCGCCTCCAGTCCGCTGACCCCTGACGAAAGTCGGGGTCAGGTCCTGCCCTTCGTCGGCTGTGCAGACCACCCCCGTCGACCGATGCTCGTGTGATCACCCCAACGAGCATCGGAGGCAGCGGTGATCACCCTCGACCGACTGACCAAGACCTACGGCACGACGACGGCCGTCGACGACCTCAGTCTGGCCATCGCCCCCGGCCAGGTCACCGGCTTCCTCGGCCCCAACGGCGCCGGCAAGTCGACGACCATGCGCATGATCCTCGGGCTCGCAGCCCCCACGTCCGGGACCGCGACCATCGACGGCCGGGCCTACGCCGAGCTGCGGCACCCCCTTCGTGAGGTCGGCGCCCTCCTAGACGCCACGGCGTTGCACCCCGGCCGCACCGCGCGCTCGCACCTCGTGGCCATGGCACGCAGCAACGCCATCCCGCTCCGTCGCGTCGACGACGTCATAGAGCAGGTCGGGCTGACGCACGTGGCCGGCAAGCGAGCGGGCCAGTTCTCCCTCGGCATGGGACAGCGGCTCGGGATCGCCGGCGCACTGCTCGGCGACCCGCGCGTGCTGATGTTCGACGAACCGGTCAACGGCCTCGACCCCGACGGCGTGCTGTGGATCCGTGGCCTCATGCGCTCGCTCGCGGAGGAGGGGCGCACGGTCCTCGTCTCCAGCCACCTCATGAGCGAGATGCAGCAGACCGCCGACCAGCTCGTCGTCATCGGACGTGGTCGGCTCATCGCCGACCTCCCGGTCGAAGAGCTCATCGCCGGCAGCTCCCTGTCGACGGTGGTCGTCCGGCTCCCCGATCCCGGCGACCGCGTCCGTCTCCACGACGCGCTGTCCGGCGAGGCCGACTCCATCGAGGCGAAGGGGGACGGCCTCGTCGTCGCCGGACTCGCCTCGGAGCACGTCGGCGACGTCGCCCACCGGCTCGGTCTGCGCCTCCACGCCCTGCACACCCGGCACGCCTCGCTCGAAGAGGCCTACATGCAGCTCACCGCCGACAGCCTCGAGTTCACGACCGGCACCAGCGACCACTCGCCCCGCACTCCCGAAGGAGCCGTGCACCCATGACCACCACCCCCTCCGTCCGCGCGACCGGCCCCACCACGGCGATCGCCTCCGAGTGGTCCAAGCTCTGGTCGGTGAGGTCCACCTGGTGGTCACTCGTCGGCGCGCTGGCCCTCGTCCTCCTCATGGCTCTCTCCATGGGGATCGACGCCTCGTACCCGCCGGAGGGCGTGCCGCGGGCCGAGGCGATGCTCGCCGTCCAGGACGCGTCCGCGCTCGGGATGATGCTCGCGCAGTTCGCCCTCATCGCCCTGGCGACGCTGACGGTGACGAGCGAGTTCGCCACCGGGAGCATGCTCTCGACTCTCCAGTGGGACCCGCGCAGGGGGCGGGTCCTCGCTGCCAAGCTCGTCGTCGTGGCGCCCGTCGTCCTCGTCGCCGCGATGGTGATGATGCTCCTCGGCGCGCTCCTCGCCGACATCGTCGCTGGCGACTACGGGACCTTCGTCCTCGGCGACGTCCTCGAGACCTCGGTCCGCACCGGCATCCACGTCGCGCTGGCCTCGGTCATGGCAGCCGGCATCGGGGCCGTCCTCCGCAGCACGGCGGGCACGCTCACGGCGGTCTTCCTGCTCCTCATGCTGCTGCCGATGATCCTCGCGCCCCTCGACATCCCCGTGGCCTCCACGGTGGGCGAGTACCTGCCGGGGGCAGCCGGGATGCACTTCGCCAGCTCGGCCCAGATGATCGGTCTGGGCGAGCTGCCCTACTCGACGACCACCGGGGTGCTCGTGCTCGTCGCGTGGACCGTCGGTGCAGCCGTCCTCGGGCACCTCGCGCTGCAGCAGCGCGACGTCTGAGCGAAGGGGGTCCGTCCCCTCAGTGGTCGCCCACGAGGCCCGCCTCGTGGGCGATCACGGCTGCCTGGACCCGGTTGCGCACCTCGAGCCGGTCGAGGATCGCGCTGACATACGCCTTGACGGTGCCCTCGACGAGGTGGAGCCGCCCGGCGATCTCGGCATTGGAGTGGCCGGCTCCGAGCAGGGTGAGCACATCGCGCTCGCGCGCGGTGAGCCGATCGACCCGCTCGCGGGCCGCGGCGGTGCGCGACATCCGGCCGGACACATCGCGTCCGAGCTCGGTGATGACGCGGTGGGCGACCTTCGGGGAGAGATACGCAGCACCGTCCGCGACGGCGCGGACCCCGGCGAGCAGCTCACGCGGATCACCGGACTTGAGGAGGAACCCGCTCGCCCCGTCGGAGAGCGCACGGGCGATGTACTCGTCCTCGGAAAACGTCGTGAGCATGACGACGGCGGTCCCCGGCGCCCCGCGGAGGATCTCCGCGCCGGCGGCCAGGCCGTCGAGCCGCGGCATCCGGATGTCGAGGAGGGCGACGTCCGGGCGGTGCCGGTGCACCAGATCGACTGCCTCGTGGCCGTCCCCGGCCTCGGCGACCACCTCGATCCCCTCGTCCGTGGTGAGGATGGCCCGCACCCCCGCTCGCACGGTCGCCTCGTCGTCGGCCAGCAGCACGCGGATCATGGGTTCTCCTCGTCGGGGGTCACGGAGCCGGTCTGGACGACGTCCTTGGCCACGAGTGCGTCGCCGTCGAAGCAGAGCCGGTAGGCGTAGGAGATGGAGAAGGGACCATCCGGGCGGTAGAACTCGCACGTCGAGCCCGAGGGCGGCGGGTTCCCCCGGTCGGCGGGCGCATCGACCATCTCGAGCGGTGGCAGGACCTCCTGCGTCTCGGCCCGCGAGTCGCCAACGCGCAGGGTCTCGTAGTCGCCGGGGTCGAGGATCGACGCATAGGAGATCCCGACGTAGTAGCCGAGGATGAGGACGCCGACGCTGGCCGAGAGGACCACGGGAGCCACGACCGCGACGAGCAGTCCCCGGCGGGCCTTGCGCCGCACCGTGGCCCGCTCGTCCGCCGAGGTCGTCACCGGCGCGGGCGCCGCCCCATCAATGGCTGGTCGTGGCCCCGCCTCGTGCGGGATCATCGCGGCGATCTCGAAGCCACCCCCTTCGGTCGCTCCCGTCCGCAGCGAGCCACCGAGCAGGTCGACCAGCTCGCGCAGCCCGCGGACCCCCTGTCCCCCAAGTGAGCTGGCATGGTCGCCCACGTCTGACGGCGCCGCGTTGACCACCGCCACGGTGGTCGCGCCATCCTCACTCCGCACGTCCACGGTGACGGGAGCGCCCGGCGCGTGCTTCGTGGCATTCGTCAACCCCTCACGGACGACGCGGCGGACCGCGCGCAGCACCGGAGCCGGGGTGGCGGTGGGGTCGCCGGTCGTGCTGAGCCGGACCTCCATTCCGGAGGCCGCTGCACGCTCCACGAGCTCGGCGACACCCTCGCCGGTCGGCGTGAGCGGAGCCTGTGCCCCGTCCTCGCGCAGCACCCCGATGATCTCCGCCAGCCGGTCCGTGGCGATCGCCGCCGCCGCACGCACCTCGCCGGCCGCACGCTGATGTCGATCGGCGAGATCGGGAGCGACCTCGAGCGCGCCGGCACGCAGGGCGATGAGGCTCAGCTCGTGGCCGAGGGAGTCGTGCATGTCACCGGCGATGAGCGACCGCTCCCGCAACCGCGCCTGCTCGACGAGCAGCTGCTGCTCGTGCTCCATGCGCTCGGCCCGCTCCCATCCCGCCGTGACGAGCAAAGTGCGCTGCTGACGGTGTCGGCCCAGCAGCCAGGGCAGGACGACGACCACGAGGCAGGACAGGAGGGAGAAGAGCCAGTTCAGACCCACCTCCGCGACCCCGGTGTCGCCCCGCAGCGCCAGGCCCAGGACCAGCAGGGCGAGGTTGACCCCGACGACGAGCTGGACGAAGGGCCTCGTCCCGGACGTCCGCCGGCCCGCCAACCAGCTCATCACCGTCAGCACGGCGACATAGGAGATGGGGAAGGGCACCTCGTGCAGGCCCGACCAGAGGGTCCGCACGCCGACGAGCAGGCCGGTGATGGCCAGAGCGGTGTAGGGCCGGTCGCGCCGGACGGCGAGGGCAGCCGTCACCGCGATGACGGCCAGCACCGCCCACCACCACGGTGAGGGCCCGCCGCTGGTCACGACGACGACGTGCTCGAAGGCGACCATGCCGACGAGGGCCACCCAGAGCAGGCGACCGCGCTCGCCGAGGTATCCCGTGATCACCCCACCGACGCTACCGACGGGCGGGTGGTCGCGACACCGACGAAAGTCAGGTCTTCCGGTGGTCACCTCTCCGGTTGCGCCCGATCGTCGTCACCGATCTGCTGGTCCCATGAGCGCACCGACCCGGCCCGAGCGTCCGACGCCGAGCGAAGGGGTGGGACGCCGCGCGCTGCTCGGCGCCGGCCTCGCGACCGGCGCGGTGCTGTCCCCACCCACGGCAGCTGCGGCAGCGCCCCCTTCGTCCGGGTCCGCGGTGACCGGAGGCGGTGCGATCGTCGACCTGGAGCGCCGCTTCGACACCCGGATCGGGCTCTCCGCGCGCAACCTCGGCTCGGGAGCGGCCCTCGCCCGCCACGCCGACGACCGCGAGGCGATGTGCTCGACCTTCAAGACGCTCGCCGCGGCCACCGTCCTGCGGCGTGGGCGGAACCTCGACAGGGTCGTGCGCTACTCGGCTGACGACCTCGTCGACTACGCCCCGATCACCGGCGAGCGCCGGGCGATGACCATCGGGGAGCTGTGCGACGCGGCGATCCGCTACTCCGACAACACTGCTGCCAACCTGCTGCTCGAGCAGATCGGCGGTCCGCGCGGCCTCACCCGAGACCTGCGGCGTCTCGGTGACGACACCACGCGCCTCGACCGGATCGAGCCGGCGCTGAACTCCGCGATCCCCGGCGACCCCCGCGACACGAGCACCCCGCGCGCCCTCGCCGAGACCTACCGGCGCCTGACCATCGGTGACGGGCTGACCAACCGCGACCGGTGGGTGCTGCGGGCCTGGCTCGAGGGCAACACCACGAGCGTCGACGCCTTCCGCGCCGGACTGCCCGAGGGCTGGTGGTGCGCCGACAAGACCGGGTCGGGCAGCTACGGGATCCTGGGCGACGCCGGTCTCATCTCGGGCCCGGACGGCACCCTGATCGTCTTCGCCGCCCTGACGCGCCGGTCCACCACCGACCCCGACGCCATCGGACACCCCGAGCTGATGCAGGCGCTCGCCGAGGTGATCGTGCGTGAGCTGACCTGAGGGACGAAGGGGGCCGCAGCGCCCCATCAGTGGAGGACATCGACCACGGCTTCGATGACCCGCAGGAGGCCGCAGAGCCCGAAGCCGACCGCCACGACAACGGTCCACGGCACCCACTCGGGTCGTCCGGCACTCCTCACTGGCGGCCTCTCGACGGAGTGGACAGGGGCGGGCCGGTCAGGACGACTCGTGTCATCCGGCACCGCCTGGGCCCGTGGACCACCGGACACCGCGGAGTGACGTCTGGCCTCCATCTTCTCGGCCTCGGCCTTGACGATTGAAGCCATCCGCTGCTCGTGGGTGTCCACGAAGGGAGCCGACTGCAGGACACGTGCGTGGTCTTCGTGCAGCCGATCGCCCCACGCCGGCTCGACCCTGCCGAGCCACCGCTCGCCCAAGTGGAACCACTGACGACGAGAGTCCTCGTTCGGCCGACGGTGCCTGACCTCATAGTCCATCGCCATTCCGACCGCAGCCCTGGTGACGATCGCCGCCACAAGACTCTCGACGTCCCCGTGGTCCTCGTCAAGGACGAGCTTCCCGCGTTCTCGGGCGCGCAGGAACAGTCGACCGGCCTCCTCGCCGTAGTACGGCTCGGCCCCCTCGCGGTCCTCCTGATCGGGCACGCGCCGGGGACGCAGACCTGACTCCCGCTCGAGGGCCGCGATGCATTCATCGACCCGGCGGGCAACTCGCTCGAGTCGATCTGACCCCTCGACCGCAGGCACGTCACCACCTCCGCATCGAGTGGGAGCCGAACGTCATCGCTGCGACGTCGCCCGGCTCACCGGTCGACCCACTCGTCGTAGAAGGCCGGCATCTGCGACGCCCGGCTCGTGTACTCCGGGTCCCGCTTGCCGAGGAAGGCGGCGACGCCCTCCTTGCCGTCACCGATGCTCGTGTGGAACATCGCGAGCGAGTCGACCCGGTGCGCCTCGACCGGGTGGTCCTGGGCGGCGTTGCGGCGCAGCATCTGCCGGGCGAGCGCGACCGCGACGGGGGACCTCCCCTTCGTCCAGCGGTCGGCGAGCGCCCGGGCCGCGGCGAGGAGATCGTCCGGCTCGTGCGGGCCGCTGGCCACCCCGGCGGCGATCGCCGCGTCGGCGTCGAGGATGTCGGCAGACAGGACGAGGTCAAGGGCGGTCGGTAGCCCGACGATCCTCGGGAGGAACCAGGACGAGGCCGCCTCGGGGACGATCCCGATCCGTCCGAAGACGAAGCCGATCCGGGCATTGGTGGACACGAGGCGGGCGTCCATCGCCAGGGTCATCGTCGCGCCGATGCCGACGGCGGCGCCGTTGATCGCCGCGATGACCGGCTTGCGGCAGTCATGGATGGCCAGCGTGACGCGGCCGCCGGTGTCGCGCACACCGCGCAGGGCTTCGTCGTCGAGGTCGTCCATGGCGGCGAGCCCGGGGTCCTTGGTCTCGTCCAGACCGAAGACATTGCCCTCGCTCGTGAGGTCCATCCCGGCGCAGAAGGCCCGGCCCGCCCCGGTGACGATGACCGCCCGCACGGAGTCGTCGTCGTTGACCTCGCGGAAGGTGCGCTCGAGCTCCTCGGCCATCTCGACCGTGAAGGAGTTGAGCTGCTCCGGCCGGTCGAGGGTGACGGTGAGGACTCCGTCGTCGATGTCATGGCTGATCGTCGTGTAGGTCATGCCCCGACTCTGCCTGAGAGTGAGCCCGTGCGCCCTCCTCGGTGCGAACTGGCCCTATGAGCGCAGCACGCCCGGGACGCTCGGAGGCAACGGGTCGATGCGCATCTACGGTCGGCTTGACTGTCCTTCCGCACCGTCGGCGACCGCGCAGATCAGCCCTCGATGACCGTGACCCGCCCGGTGGCGGTGGTCACGAGGATCCCGCCACCCGGTGCCGGACCGGCGCTCGTCGCACCGAGGTTCCCGGCCCCCACGGGGCGACTCCGCCCGGTCTGCGGATCGATGATGTCGACGAAACCCAGGAAGGTCGCCGCGACGATGCGCCCGTCCGGCAGGAAGGCGAAGTCGTCGACGACGACGCTGATGCCGCCGACATGCGACCGGGCGCCCGACTCGGCGTCGACCCGGGTGATCGTGCCGAGCATCGTCGACCCGACGTAGAGCCGCCCGTCCGGGCCGGTGGCGATGCCGTTGGGGCTCGGCACGGCGCTCGTGAGGAGACGATCCTTGCCGGTGTCCGGGTCGACACGGTGCACGCCCATCCCGTGGCCGAGGGTCACGGTATAGGCGAGATCCCCGCCGGGAAGCCGGGTCAGACCATTGGCCTCACCGAGTCCGGCGACGACCGTGCGGCGCTCGCCGGACGCGAGATCGAGGGCGAGGACGCCCCCTTCGCGCGTCGCCACGGAGGTCGGGGAGTTGCCGGTGACGACGTAGAGGGTGGTGCCGTCCACCGCCAGGCCACCCGGTGCCGCGACCTCGGCGACGGTCGAGATCTCGTGGGTCTCCCCGTCGATGCGTTGGACGCGGTTGGCGCCGAGGTTGGAGACGAGGATGTCACCGTCGGGCAGCACGAGGGCGTTCTCGGCCCAGCCACCGATGCTGACGTCGAGGCGCTCGGCGGTCGGGGTGCTCGCGCTGCCACTCCCCACGTCGGCGCTCGCGGCAGTCACTGGTCCCGCCAGGACCAGGCCCAGTCCGGCGGCCAAGGCGGTCCCCCTGCGTGCTCGAATCATCCGCGTCCATCCTCCATCGCTCCGAGGCACCGACTCCGGCCCGCGCCAGCACTCAACCTATGGCCGACCGGCGGAGCGCGCAGGGCAGATGTCGGCCCCTTAGCCTGCAGTCATGCAGCCCTCCGCCGTGCCACCCATCCTCATGGGCGTCTACCGCTTCCCCAAGATCATGACCTCGAAGTCCGAGCCGACGATCCTGGGCGTCCTCCCGGGCCGCGTGTGGCTGACGGGTCAGGGTGGGATCTTCTTCGACGCCCCCGCTCAGCAGATCGCCGCGAAGGCCAACACGACGATCGGCCACGTCACGCTCGAGGTCGCCGGCGGCAAGCACATCCTGGCCGGGGTCGGCAGCGCGAAGGGGGCTCCCTTCAGTCCCGAGCAGATCCAGCAGCTGGAGGCCTCGCGGCCGGCCATCACCGCGAACCCGTCCACCCAGTCGCTCATGGCCGGGCGGGCGCTGTACGTGGGCGCCCCGGGCAAGAACGACGGGACCTACCGCGGTGGCCTGCAGTCCTTCGCCGGCAACGAGATCGGACAGCAGCGGGACATCGGTGCCGCACTGCGGGAGCTGTTGGGCGCGGTGGGCGTCGCCCTCTGAGGCGCACCGCGGCGTGGCGCCGATGCGACGCCGACACCGCCCACCACGACGAAACTCCGGCCAGACCATGGTCTGACCGGAGTTTCGTGACTGTGCTCCACCTGCGTGGAACACCGTGCGTGCGCGAGGGGGGATTTGAACCCCCACGCCCTCTCGGACACTGGCACCTGAAGCCAGCGCGTCTGCCGTTCCGCCACTCGCGCAAGAGTGGTGCCCACGTGCCGTACGGCGCGCAAGCCGTCCCATTGTGCCCCACGACCGGCCCGATCCCCAAAGCGGGGGCTTCGCCGCCTGATCACGTCACACCACTCCCTTCCATCACTCCCGACACACGCCCGCGCACCACCCTGCTGCGTGTCGGGGATGACAGTGTGTGCGTGGGCATCCGTGTCCGGGTTCAGCGATCCGTCAGGCTCCGCCGTTAGGATCGGCGGACCCATGTCCATGGGACGACGACCAACCACGCGAAGGGAGGGGCACGACCGTGAGTCTTTTCGAACGCATGGAGCGCAAGCTCGAGCGCACCGTCAACGGCGTCTTCGCCCGCGCCTTCCGCGCCGAGGTGCAGCCGCTGGAGCTCGCGTCCGCCCTGCGTCGCGCCATGGACGACCGCGCGACCCTGCTCGGCCGCGGACGCACCATCGTGCCCAACCTCTTCACCGTCGAGCTCGCCCCGAGCGACTACGAGCGGCTGACCGAGTTCGACCAGGAGCTCGAGGACGAGCTGGTCGCCGCCGCCCACGAGCACGCCGAGTCCCAGCGCTACCAGCCCGGTGGCCCCCTGCAGGTCCTCTTCGATCAGGACGACGAGCTGGAGACTGGCGTCTTCCGCGTCCGGCCGGCCACCTCCCGCCAGCGGGCCGACCGCGTCGAGCAGGTGCGCACCTACTCGGAGGAGCAGTCCAGCGGCGACCAGGACGCCTACGACGAGTACTCCGGTGGCTGGGACCTCACCGCGGCCGACGATGACGACGATCCCGAGGCCGGCCCCCCGGTCGCAGCCCGGGCCGCGGCCCCGGAGCGGACGGTGCCCCGCCCCCCGTCGACGCCCCCACCGCCGCGCGCGGCTCCCGAGCCCCGGCAGGCCCCTGCCCAGGAGGCCGCGACCACGGTCCACCCCGTCGAGCCGCCCCGGGCGACGCCGGCTCCGCAGCCGGTGCACGAGCGCCCCTGGCTCGAGGTCGCCGGCGAGCGCTACCCGCTCATCGCGGCGATGACCGTGCTCGGCCGCGACGAGAGCGCCGACGTCGTCCTCGACGACCCCGGCATCTCCCGCCGCCACTGCGAGGTCCGCATCACCCAGGACGGGCCGCGCGTGGTCAGCCACCTGCGTGATCTGCGCTCCACCAACGGGACCTTCGTCAACGGCGAGCCCGCCGATGCCGTCCGCCTCACCGACGGTGACCGGATCACCGTCGGCCGCACCCACGCCACCTTCCACGTCGGCCGTCGCTGAGCGATGCCGCACCCGTCCGTCAGGAGCCCCAGAGTTGAGTGAGCTGACAGTCACCGTGCTGCGCCTCGGCCTGCTCGTGCTCCTGTGGGTCTTCGTGCTCTTCGTCGCTCGGGTCCTGCGCACAGACCTCTTCGGCACCCGCGTCGTCAACCGCCGCCCGGACAAGCCCAAGAAGAAGCGTCGCTCCGGCCGGCGGTCCAAGGACGCCGAGGGCGCCGGCGCAGGAGCCGGCGCCGTGGCCGCGACCACGCCGCGGCCGACCCGCAACCCCCCCACCCCCCCCCACCAGGTCCACACCACCGGACCGCTCACCGGGACCTCGCTGCCACTGCGTGAAGCCGGCGTCCTCATCGGCCGCAACCCCGAGTGCGCCCTCGTCCTCGACGACGAGTTCGCCTCCGGTCGGCACGCGCGGATCATCCGCGGGCAGGACGGCTGGTACGTCGAGGACCTCGGCTCGACGAACGGAACCTTCCTCGGGCAGTACCGCGTCGGTGACCCCGTCCCCGTCGAGACCGGGACCTCGATCCGCATCGGTCGCACGGTCATCGAGCTGAGGAACTGACCGTGGCGCTGACCTTCCACTACGCCGCGCGCTCCGATGTCGGGCTCGTCCGCAAGGACAACCAGGACTCCGGGTACGCCGGCCCCCACCTCCTCGTCGTCGCCGACGGCATGGGTGGGCACGCGGGTGGGGACATCGCCTCCGCGACCGTCATCACCGAGCTCGTCGAGATCGATCACGACTCGCTCACCGCGGCCGAGGCCTCCGCCCAGCTCAGCCGCGCGATCACCTCCGCCAACGAGGAGATCGCGCGGATCTACTCCGACAACCGCGAGCTCGAGGGCATGGGCACGACGGTCACCGCGATCATGCGGTCCCGCAACAAGCTGATCCTCGCCCACATCGGCGACTCACGGGCCTACCTCCTGCGCGAGGACCGCCTCAGCCAGGTCACCAAGGACCACTCCTTCGTCCAGACCCTCATCGACGAGGGCCGGATCACCGAGGAGGAGGCGAGCACCCATCCGCAGCGCTCCGTCGTCACCCGGGTCCTCACCGGTGCCGAGGGCGATGAGCCCGACCTCGGGGCCCGCGAGGCCCGCGCCGGCGATCGCTACATGCTGTGCTCCGACGGCCTCTCCGGCTTCGTCGCGCTCGACACCATCGAGGAGATCCTCACCACCGGGACCACCCCCGGCCGGGTCGCGGACGACCTCGTCTCCCTCGCCCTTCGCGCCGGCGCCCCCGACAACGTCACGGTCGTCGTCGCCGACGTCGTCGACACCGGCAGCCCCTCCACCCAGCCCCAGGTCGTCGGGTCGGCGGCCCTGCGTCGCCCCCGCAAGCGGGCCGACGACTCCCCCGCCGCCCGCGCTGCCGCGCTGACCCGTGGTGACGAGGACGAAGGGGTGGAGCTGGCCGAGGAGGACGGCTCCGGCAAAGGCCGCTGGCTGCGGCGCCTCGGCGCCCTCGTGATCAGCCTGCTCCTCGTCGGGGCCGTCGCCTACGCCGGCTACGCCTGGACCCAGCAGCAGTACTACCTCGGCGCTCAGGACGGCAAGGTCACCGTCTACCGCGGAGTGGCGCAGGACCTCGGTCCGATCTCGCTGAACTCCGTCGCCGACCAGACGGACATCGAGCTGTCCGAGCTGCCCTCCTTCTACCGGGACGAGGTCGAGGAGACGATCTCCGTCGGCTCCCGCTCCGATGCCGACCAGCGCGTGGACAGCCTGCGGGTGGCCGCCAAGAAGTGCGGCCAGCTGCGCTCGTCCGGGGAGCCGTGCGGCCGATGAGACGGGCCATCACGACCATCACCCCGGCCCGGGGCCGGAACATCGAGCTGCTGCTCATCGCGCTGGCGCTCGGCGTGGTGATCCTCGCCTATGTCAACGTCACCGTGGCCGAGGACGGTGAGATCCCCCCGGACCTGCTCGGGCACACCGGCGTGCTCGCGCTGATCGCGCTCGGCGCGCACCTCGTCCTGCGCTGGCGCGCCAGCTTCGCCGACCCGATCATCCTTCCGATCGTCACCCTCCTCAACGGCATCGGGCTGGTGATGATCCACCGGCTCGACCTCGCCGCGGGGCGGGACTTCACCTCCGGCCTGGCCCTGCGGCAGCTCGTCTGGACCGGCCTCGGCGTGGCCATCGCCCTCGTCGTGCTCGTCACCCTGCGCGACCACCGCGTGCTGCGCCGGCTGACCTACACCAGCGGGGTCATGGCGCTGATCTTCATCGCGCTGCCCCTCACCCCCCTGGGACACACGGTCTACGGCGCCCGGATCTGGATCAAGCTCGGCGCCTTCACCTTCCAGCCGGCCGAGGTGGCCAAGATCCTCCTCGCGATCTTCTTCGCCGGTTACCTCGTCCAGACCCGCGACATGCTCGCGCTCGCGGGCAAGAAGGTCCTCGGGATCACCTTCCCCCGACCACGCGACCTGGGGCCCCTCGTCATCGCCTGGGCCGCTGCCGCCCTCGTCCTCGTCCTCGAGAACGACTTCGGGACGACGCTGCTGATCTTCGGGCTCTTCGTCGCGATGCTCTACGTCGCCACCGAGCGCCTGTCGTGGATCGTGCTCGGTCTCGGGCTCGCCGCCGCCGGCGCCCTCGTCGTCTACCAGTTCGCCGGGCACATCCAGACCCGCATCCTGTGCTGGACCGACACCTTCTCCGCCGAGGGTGTGGAGCAGTGCGGCCAGCTGTCCACAGGCATCATGGGCATGGCTGCCGGCGGGATCTCCGGCACCGGCCTGGGGCGGGGTCGTCCCTGGCTGACCCCCCTGCCCGAGTCGGACTTCATCTTCACCAGCCTCGGCGAGGAGCTCGGGCTGATCGGCGTCTTCGCGATCATCATGCTCTACGCCCTGCTCGTCGAGCGCGGACTGCGCTCGGCCATCGGCCTGCGTGACGGCTTCGGCAAGCTCCTCGCAAGCGGCCTGACCTTCGTCCTGGCGATCCAGGTCTTCGTCGTCATCGGTGGCGTCACCCGAGTCATCCCGCTGACCGGCCTCACCCTCCCCTTCGTCGCCTACGGTGGCTCCTCGCTCCTGACGAACTGGACGCTCGTGGCGATCCTCCTGCGGATCAGCGACCACGCCCGACGTCCCGAGCCGGAGTTCGACCCCGCCTCGATGGACGCCCCCACCGAGGTGGTGAAGACCCGATGAACCAACCCATCCGACGACTGTCGATGCTCGTCGCCCTGCTGTTCGTCCTCCTGCTCGCGTCGAGCACATGGATCCAGGTCCTCGGGGCCCAGGACATCAACGACCGTGAGGGCAACCGCCGCACCCAGCTGGAGAACTACGCCCGCGAGCGAGGCCAGATCCTCATCGGTGGTCAGGCGGTCGCGAAGTCGACGCCCACGGACACCGACCTCGCCTGGCAGCGCGAGTACCCCCAACCAACCCTCTACAGCCACATCACGGGGTACAACTCCTTCACCTACGGCGCCGGGGGCGGTGTCGAGTCCGGGGCCGACGGTCTGCTCTCCGGACGCGACGACAAGCTCTTCTACGACCGCCTCACCGGAACCATCGCCGGGCGTGAGCCCAAGGGCGCCAGCGTCGAGCTGACGATCGACCCGAAGGTCCAGAAGGCCGCGGAGGAGGCGCTCGGCGACCAGCGCGGCTCGGTCGTCGCCCTCGACCCGCGCTCCGGCAAGATCCTCGCGATGGTCTCCCACCCGAACTACGACCCGACCCCCCTGGTCAGCCACGACCCGGCCGCCGAGAAGAAGGCCTGGGAGGAGCTGAACTCCGACCCCGCCCGTCCGCTCGTCAACCGGGCCATCGGCGGCAACCTCTACCCGCCCGGCTCGGTCTTCAAGATCGTCACCGCCGCCGCGGCGCTCGAGGAGGGTGACTTCGACGAGGAGTCCACCCTCCCGGGCCCGGCCGTGCTCGACCTGCCCCAGACCACCTCCGGCCTGCCCAACTCCAACCAGCAGCCCTGCGGGCCCGACGACCGGGTCTCCCTCGCCGTGGCGGTGCAGAACTCGTGCAACACCGCCTTCGGCTGGCTCGGCATGGAGCTCGGCGGCGACACGATCCGCGAGCAGGCCGGCAAGTTCGGCTTCGGCGACGACCTGAAGGTCCCGATGAACGTCGCCCCGTCGAGCGTCCCCACGGACCTCAACCCGCCCCAGGAGGCCCAGGTCGGGGTCGGCCAGTACGACGTGCGGGTCACGCCGCTCCAGGTCGCCATGGTC
Source organism: Janibacter sp. (assembly GCA_052087725.1). Taxonomy (GTDB): domain Bacteria; phylum Actinomycetota; class Actinomycetes; order Actinomycetales; family Dermatophilaceae; genus Janibacter. The sequence continues at coordinate 43,145 of JBQGNO010000003.1, forward strand.
AGTGCCGCCGTCGCCAACGACGGCGTCGTCATGCGGCCGCACATGATCCAGTCGGTGCTCGGCTCCGACCTCTCGACGATCGACAAGACGAAGCCGGAGCAGCTGTCCAAGGCGATGAGCGAGAAGACCTCGGACGAGCTGACCGACATGATGGAGCTCGTCGTCACCGATGGCACCGGCACCCAGGGCGCCGTCCCCGGCACGAGCGTCGCCGCCAAGACCGGCACGGCCGAGCACGCCGAGGACGCGCCCCCGCACGCCTGGTACACGGGCTTCGCGCCCACCGACAACCCCAAGGTCGCCGTGGCCGTCGTCGTGGAGGACGGCGGACGCGCCGGCAGTGAGGCCTACGGCGGCTCCGTCGCCGGCCCCATCAGCTCGGCCGTGATGAAGGCGGCCCTCGAGTGAGCCGCCCCGTGAACGTCCGATCCACCGTCAAGCCCAGGGAGACAGCATGAGCACGTCGGCACCGCGCCTGCTCGGTGGACGCTACGAGGTGGGAGAGCTCATCGGCCGCGGCGGGATGGCGGAGGTCCACCTCGGCCACGACACCCGGCTGGGCCGGCCCGTGGCCATCAAGATCCTGCGCACCGACCACGCTCGCGACACCGCCTTCCTCACCCGTTTTCGCCGCGAGGCGCAGTCGGTGGCGGGCCTGAACCACCGCTCGATCGTCGCGGTGTACGACTCCGGCGAGGAGCGCGTCGAGGAGGCGGGCGGCGCTTCGCTCGACATCCCGTACATCGTCATGGAGTACGTCGACGGCCGGACCCTGCGAGAGGTGCTCAACGAGTCCCCGACGGGCACCCTCGACCCGGTCGAGGCCGCCCACATCGTCCAGCGGGTCCTCGAGGCGCTCGACTACAGCCACGACATGGGCATCGTCCACCGGGACATCAAGCCCGGCAACGTCATGATCACCGACGACGGCGACGTCAAGGTCATGGACTTCGGCATCGCCCGGGCGATCGCCGACACGCAGGCGACGATGACCCAGACCCAGGCCGTCATCGGGACGGCCCAGTACATCTCCCCCGAGCAGGCCCGGGGAGAGACGGTGGACAAGCGCAGCGACGTCTACTCCACCGGATGCCTGCTCTTCGAGCTGCTCACGGCCCGCACGCCCTACACCGGCGAGCCGATCTCGCTGACCTATCAGCACGTCAACGCCGACATCCCGCTCCCGTCGACGGTGAACCCCGACGTCCCACCCGAGCTCGACGCGGTCGTCGTCCACTCGCTGACCAAGGACCGCGACGAGCGCTACCCGGACGCGAAGTCGATGGCCGAGGACCTCGAGGCCTACGGCGCCGGCATGCCCATCAGCCCGGTCGCCACCTCCCGGCTCGAGGGCGCGACCACCGCACTGCCGACCGCAGCACCCCGCGCGGAGGCCACACCGGCCCGACGTGACGACCCGGAGACCGCGTCGATGCCCGCCACCAGCGGACGCCGCCGCGGGTCCCGCCTCGGCTGGCTCATCGCCGCACTGCTGCTCATCCCCCTCCTGCTCCTCGGGTGGTTCGCCTGGAGCGCCTCGCAGGGTGAGGAGGTCGTCGAGGTCACCGTGCCCGATGTCGTCGGGGCCACGCAGTCGGCGGCGACGGCGGACCTGCAGAAGCTCGAGCTCGACGTCGAGACCCGGACGTCCGCCAGCCAGAAACCGCAGGGCCAGGTCATCGCGCAGGACCCCAAGGAGGGCACCACGCTCGCCGAGGGCGAGGAGGTGACGCTCACCGTCTCCGGTGGTCCGGCCGATGCCAGCGTGCCGAATGTCGTGGGGATGGGCCGCCAGGAGGCCACCAACGAGCTCGAAGGCGCCGGGCTCAAGGTCGGTGAGGTCACCGAGGAGGACAGCCCGGACCAGGGCAGGAACAAGGTCATCTCCACGGAGCCGGCGGTGTCGGAGACCGTGAAGAAGGGCGACACCGTCAACCTCGTCGTCGCCAGCGGTGACGTCGAGCTGAAGAACTACATCGGCCAGGACATCAGCGATGTGCGCTCGGAGATCTACGACCTGCGGCTGAAGGTCGACGAGGAGTCACGCAGCTCCGACGAGGAGCCGGGCACGATCCTCGAGCAGGACCCAGGCCAGGGCACCGTCGGCCAGGGCGAGACGGTGACCTTCGTCGTGGCCGAGAAGCCGGCAGCGACCGTGACGACGACGACCTCGCCGTCCTCGTCGTCCTCGTCCTCGTCGTCATCCGACGAGACGAGCGAGACCACGGACCCGTCCGACACGTCCTCCTCGAGCGACGAGCCAGACCCGACCTCGACGAGCTCGTCGTCGAGCTCCATGGAGCCGTCGGAGCCGGAGCCGAGCGACACGCGATCGACGAGCCGCACGAGTCAGTCGCCTCCGAGCCCCTGACCGGGCCACGGCTCAGTCCCGGCCGCGGGAGTCCTCGAAGAAGACGTCGATCCGCTGGAAGCCCTTGAGCCGCTGAGCCTCGGCATGGCGGGCGTAGGCGCGCTCGTCGGCCGCGGTGAGCACCACCTGGTCGGTGAAGGGGCTCAGCAGCGCCCGCGGCCACAGCCGCTCCTTGAGCACGACGTTGACCTCGACACAGAGCATGACGATGACCGCCATCGTGTAGAGGAAGATCAACAGACCGAGGACGAGGGCGAAGACCGAGTTGAGGTTGCTCGCCCGCTCGACGACCGTGCTGACATAGGCGGCCCCGACGTGCTGCATCGCCTGCCAGGCGAGCGCGGCCATGACCGCCCCCGGCAGG
>JBQGNO010000004.1:0-4027 GCA_052087725.1 Janibacter sp.
CGCAGGGGTGCCGATGTCGCTGTTGTCGACCTCGGCGCCGCCGACGAAACCGTCGCCGCCGTGGAAGAGCTGGGCCGCAAGGCCATCGCGGTCACGGCGGATGCGTCCGATCCGGACCAGGTTGCCGCAGCAGGTACGAAGATCCTCGAGGAACTCGGCAAGGTCGACATCGTGGTCAACAACGCGGGTGTCTATCCGTTCAAGGACTTCTTCGAGGTAGATTTCGACTACTGGAAGCGTATCCAGGCCATCAACTTGGACTCCCAGTTCTTGATGGCCAAGGCATTCGCCGGCTCCATGCGCGACAACGGCTGGGGTCGCATCGTCAACCTTGCGTCGAACTCGCTCGGCTTGGCCGTCCCTGCACTGTCGCACTACATGGCGAGCAAGGGCGGCGTGATTGGGTTCACCCGAGGCCTGGCGACCGACCTTGCCGCCTACGGCATCACCGTCAATGCAGTCGCACCTACTGCCTCGCGGACCCCCGGCGGAGAGGCAGGCATCTCGGGAGAGGTATTCGACGGGGTCATCTCGATGCAAGCCATCAAGCGTGGAGGAGTGGCCGAGGACATCGTCGGTACAGTCTGCTTCCTCACGAGTGATGATTCGGCCTTCGTGACCGGCCAGACGATCATGGCCGACGGAGGGCTGGTCCGACTCTGATACCGCTCGGCGGCAACCACCACCACCGTAAGGGTGGTGGTGGTTGCGCATGTCCGCCGTGGGCTGGCCCGCATGGACCTCAAGTGGGTCTGCGGCCACGCGGGAGGGCTGCTTGGTACGTCTACGCGGAGACGTACGCCCCGGACGGGAACCGGCGTCCCATCCAGTTGGAGATCTCTTGGCCTGCCAGCGTGGCTCCGGAGCTCATCCCTTCGCGCAGCGGAGTCCCGAAGTGACCGCCGTCAACTTGGACGTGCGTGACATCAGGGTGCGCTACGAGTGCGGCAAAGCGCTCGGCGTCGCGAGGGAAACATGCCTGATCGCCAGTCAGTTCGACCAGGAGCGAAGGGAGGGCGACGTCCGGCAGGCACGAGGCCAGGTCCGCGCGAGTCGCATTGGCCGACCACGTCGACAGCCAAGCCTCCGGGGTCGTCAGGCGGCCGAAGCCGATGATCCCGTAGTTTGTCAGATCGGGTCGTCGCCCGAAGAGTGAGCCATAGGACCGCTTGTTTGGGTCGATCGTCAAGTCGACAGAACGAAGGTCAGCATCAGTGCGGTGAACGACGATCGCCCCGGAGGCGAGTGACGCCCTGCGGTCTCGTGGATCATCGGTGCCCTTGAACCTCTTCCTCGATACCTGGGCGGCACGCACCCGTTCCCAGGCGACAGCGTCGATGCGCTCAACGCGCTCGGCCTGAGCCTGCCGATACTGGTCGACGAATTCCGGCGCATAGCCGGAGCTCCCAGGGGGAAGCGCGAACCCGTTGTCCGGGTTGTACGGATCGAGTCGAGGGTCGACGGAGAGCGGATCCGACTCATCCACAACCGATGGGTCGATGACCCTGCGCAGCAGGGCTCCCTGACCCGGGTGGGGTGCGAACATGACGAGACCATCGGCCATGGGCAATTCCGCTTCAGGGAGCGGAACGGGCTTGCCGCCCGGAGTGGAACTGAGCCGCAGCTTTGCGGCCAGACCCGCCTGCTGTTGGTAGAACGCGGCCAAGGTGGCCCCGCCGGAGTGCCCAACGGCGACGACGTGCTCGAACCCGCAGCCACGCAAGAATGTGTGCCCAGCGGCCATGTCCAAGAGCGTCTGCTCATGCAGCAGTGTCAGGTCGTTCCCGACGGAGCGGGCACCTTGGGTCCACACTGCGAATCCTCGAGAGAGCAATTCTGGTACGAGTACGTGATGGGAAAAGTCCTGACGAGGGTGCATCAGGAAGACCACCGTCGTGGCGCCGGGGACCACCCGCAGCAGCCCGCTAACCGAGGCACCGTCATGGCTGACGAGCTGGTGCGCAGTGGTGTGGGTGCGATCCGGGACCTCCGCCGGCGGGAGGTGTCGACCGGCCCCCAAGCGCTCGGAGGCGGTCATCGGCCCTCCACCCGCAGAGCGTCCTTGTCATGTTGCGTGATGACCGAGCGTTCGAGTCCGGCTACCGCGCTGTACCACACCGCGTGGCGGCACCCAGTGGCCCGACGGTCGATGACGATGGCCGAAGCCGAGGTGATCCGCGCGTACGGCCCGACCTCATCAACGGCGAGCCCGGGGTCTTGGGCAACGACGTCGAGGATGCCTTCGTTCTCAGGAACACACAGGACGTACAGACGAGGCATGCTCAGACCATCTCCTTCTGCTGCTCACGCCAAGTGGGGTTCTCCCTGCCCCAGTCAGCCGACTGCTCCACGATCAACTCCGCCTTGCGAGCGAGTAACTTGTCCATGGTGGGTGCCTCACCGGCAGTGACCTCGCACAGGGCGTCGATGGTCAACCGGGCGTCGTGGTCCTCCTGGGGCGTGACCGGACGCAGTTGCCTCGTGATCTCCAGCATGTAGCCGTTCGGGTCGTGGGTGTAGATGGATTCGATGGTCTCGTGCATCACCTGCATCTCGACTGGCCATTCCGACTCATCGAGGCGCCGCCGGTACTCCAGAAGGTCCTCTTCATCGGTGACATTCAGGGCGAGGTGGCGGGAGTTCTTGAAGAATTCAGGGGTGTCATGGGGTAGGCGAGCCCATGCGTCCCCGGGAGCCGTCTGATCACCCGCCAGTTCCCAGCCGAAGTAGTAGAAGAAGGCGAGGCGGTCGCCATTACCGATGTCGAAGAAGAAGTGGATGAAGTCCGGATGACGCTCGGGCCCCCATCCCGCGGCGCAGAGCGAAGGCACCACCGGGCACTTCAGGCCGTCTCGGTAGAAGCGCACCGTTGCATTCGGATCGAATGTCTGGAATGCGGCATGGTCGACACCCCGTACGCGTTGCGTCGGCTTGGGTGTGCCCGGAGTGTTGGTATTCATGCGTTTCCTCCTTGGGTTGGTGTGTCCGTTGCGCTCGTGGCCCCGTCGATGCGCATGAGCGCGCCCGCTGCGGGGATGTCGACCGGCACGCCGAGGCTGCGAAGGATCGAATAGGCCCCAGCGGTGGCGGCAGACAGGACCGGAATCTTCAACTCATCCTCGGACGCCTGAATCAGGTCCAACGACGGCATCTGCACGCAGCACGAGAGCACCAGCGCGTCCGCCTTGTCCAGATCCAGGTCGCGGGCGGCAGCCATAATGCGCTCGCCGGGGATCCTGCCGACCTCGGCATTGTCCGCGACCTCGAGAGCCCGCCAGTCGACAACCACGATCCCCTCAGCCTCGATGTACGCAACGATCTGCTCGGCGAGCGGCCTCATGTATGGCATGACCAGAGCCACTCGCTTGACGTCCAGGGCCTCGAGGCCTTGCAGGAGCGCACCTGCGCTGGAGAGAACCTTGGTGTCCGAGCCGCCGGAGCCCAGCTGCTCGGCGATGCGGAACTCCGCGTCGCGGTGGTGGCCGGGCCCCCCGGCCATGATCGCGACCAGGCAGGCATACAGCACCGCGTCCACCTGTGCGTCACCGATTTCCAGGACACATCGCTCACGCTGCGCATTCATGGCACGCAGTTCCTCAGGGGTGACGGAGTGCATACGCATGCGCGAGGAGTGGAAGGAGAAGTCCGCCCCTGCCCGCGCAAGGATGCCAGGGATCTCGGTCTCGACAGTGACATTGCTGCTCGGCACGATCAGGCCGACTCTATGAGGAGTGCTCACCAGTGATCTCCAATCTGATCCGGATTCCATGATAACGCATGTGTTGAATTAACAACACCCACGTCAGGGGTGGGTGTGCGGGACCCCACTACGTAGGTGTGGAGGCTGCGCCCTGCTTGGGCGCAGTTCAGCGCTGATGGAAGAGCGTTGGGCTCAGTGCTGAGGTGAGATGCGGTCGAGGAGCGACCGGATCTCCTCGACCGCACGAGCTGAGTCAGGGGACGCGCTCGACGACTTGGTCGCGGCGACCATGTTCAGCGCCAGGTCCGTGACCGTGTCCACGACCTG
>JBQGNO010000004.1:4037-18249 GCA_052087725.1 Janibacter sp.
AGTTGCACATGCCAAGGAGGGAGAGCGCCGTCGTGCGGACGTCGACAGGGCGGAACTCCTCCTTCTCGATGCCGTCCTCGACGACCACCATGACCTCACGCAGGATCTTGCGCTTGGCCTCGCGGTGCTCGGCACCGATGGGCTCCGGAAGTGCATTCTCTGAGCGGTCAAGGATGCGGAACTGATCAGGGTGTTTCGTCCGCTGGTGCACCAGCAGTCCGACGACGTCGCGCAACTTTTCGGTGGGCGACAAATCGGCTCTTGCAGTGAGCTGCTCGAGCACCTCCGCCATGTCATGACTCACCTGCTGCACGAGCATCGTGAGCAGTTCTTCCTTGCTGCTCACGTAGTTGTACAACGCCGGCCGAGAGATCCCCAGCGCCTTGGCGATGTCGAGCAGGGTGGTGGACTCATACCCCTGCTCCGCGAACAGGGAGGTCGCGGTGTCGAGGAGCTCCGAGGTGACCAACTGGCGGCTCAGGCCGCTGCGCGGTTCTTTGGAAGTCGGAGCGCTGGCCATGCGGGCAGTGTACCTACCACCTTTCGGCCCGGTGGTGACGAGTGTCATGCGCTCACCGCGAAGTCGAGCCTGGCCGCGGCGATGGCCGTGGCAGCAGTGGTTCGCGCGCCCTCGGCCGGAAGCCGCACCCCAACCGGTCGGCGGCCCTCGAAGCGGAGCCTCTCCGCGAAGTCGACACGCGCGGCAACCGACTCGGGTCCATCGGACCCGGTCAGCAGCACCGGCCGGCCATCTGCATTACCCGCGATGGCCGTGCTGACGGCGTCCGCCTCGCGACCCCAGACGTCAGGCTGCGACCACGCGACCTCAGCAAGGTCGCTGCCGGCCTGGCCCGCGGCCAGCAGCCGTCTCGACAACTGCAGGTCCGGGGTGTCCAGGGGCCGGGACAAGATCCAGTCCTCGATCCCACCGATGTCGCTCGGCACGTCGTCACCCAGCCAGCCGAGCGCACGCTGCGCACTCTGGAACTCCTGGGTCGCATAGTCGACCAGCGTCAGATTTCCTGAGCGCGTCATGTATGACAGGGCGAGCCGCTCAGGCGGCAGCTCGGCCCGGAGTCTGTACGTGTCCCACCACGCCTGGCTGCGGTGTGCGAGCTTCTTGAAGCGCTCGATCGGCGGCCGCCGGACCGCCTCGTAGGCAGCGAAGGCGTCCGACACGCTCGACTCACCGACGAGAGCGTCCACCAGTGCGATGGAATCCTCGAGGGCCAGTTTGGTGCCCGACCCGAGCGTGTAGTGCGCAGTGTGCGCCGCGTCCCCGACGAGGACGACGTTGTCGATCGACCAGCGAGGCACCGTGAGGTTGACGAAGCGGCTCCACCGCGTGCGGTTGGTCAGCAGCCCAAGGCCATGAAGCTCCGACGCGAAGACCTCCTCGAGCAGGGCGACGCTGGCGTGATCGGTCTCGCCTCGAGGCGTTGACTGATCGTTGGCCTCCAGACCGGCAGCCTGCCAGGTGGTCTCGTCCACCTCGATGAGGAAGGTACTGCGATCCTGCGCGTACGGGTACGCGTGCAGGACGAAGAGGGCATCGCCCTGACGGGCGGCCGAGAAGAAGGCGGAGTCCACGGCGAAGTCGGCGCCGCACCAGACGAAGCGAGTGGCCCCGGCTGTCGAGTGCACGCCCAACTGCTCGGCGTACTGCTCCCGCGTACGACTGCCCACGCCGTCTGCGGCGATGATGACGTCTGAATCCAGTTGCGTCGCGTCGGCCTCGCGCCCTTCGACGATTTCGACGCCGACCTTGAGCGCGGCCCTGCTAAGGATCTGCAGGAGGGTGGCGCGCCCGATCGCGAGATTCCTGGCACCGTGCAGCTGGACCGATGTCCCCCCGCCTTTGAGTCGGAGGTCGTGACCTGCGTAGGAGGCGGACCGCACCTCCTCGGCCGTGCCGGGGTGGGCGGCGGCGAGGTTGCGCATCGTCGACTCGGTCAGGCCGACGCCGAAGCCGAAGGTCTCCGCGCCACTCATGCGTTCTCGAACGGTGACCTGCAGCTGCGGGTCCCGCACCTTCAGCAGGAATGCCGCGTAGAGGCCCGCTGGGCCACCCCCGATGATGTCAATCTTCCGGCTCACTTGCCCTCCAGGGTGGTCTCGTCGACGAGCTTGCGCTCAATGTCTTCGCGAAGGATCTTCTTCGCCACCTTCCCCACGTTGGTCAGGGGGAGTTCGTTCATGACCTCAATGCGCTCCGGGAGCTTGTACTTCGCCAGTCCGAGAGCCATCAGGTGCTCGCCCAGGGCACTGACGGTCAACGTCACGGAACCCGGCTCCAAGACCACATAGGCGCATCCCTTCTCCCCGAGGACGGGGTCGGGCATCGCCACCAGGGCCACGGTCCTGACGTCGGGGTGGTGGGCGATCAGCTCTTCGACCTCCTCTGCGTGGATCTTCTCCACCCCCCGGTTGATCACGTCCTTGATGCGCCCCTCGATGGAGTAGACGACGCCGTCGGCGGTGGCGTGCTGTCGTGCGATGTCGCCGCTGCGGTAGAAGCCGCTCTGGGTGAAGGAACCCACGTTATGTGCATGTGCGCGGTAGTAGCCGCGGATCGTGTAGGGGCCGCGGGCGGCATACTCACCCAGCTCCCCGTCCTCGGCGTCAATGTCCATCCCCGGCACGAGGATGCGGACCTCGTCACCGGGTGAGATCGGGGCACCGACCGTGTGGTGACTGACAGCCTCAGAGGCGCCGGACGGGGTCAGGAAGAACATGCCCTCGGCCATCCCGAACATCTGCCGGACGTGGATGCCGAGCTCGTCACGTAGTCGCTCCGCGACGTCGACAGGCAGCCGCTGGCCGCCGACGACGAAGTCGCGCACGCTGGAGAGATCCCGCTCACGCACATTTGGTGCCTCCAGCAGACGAATCGCGACGGCCGGAGGCACCAGCGGCAGGACGTCGGGGCGGTGTTGCTCGATGAGGTCCAGCAGGTCGTCTGCATCGGCCGAGGGCGCGAGGACCAGGGACGCGCCGGTGAGGATCGCTGGTTGGAGAGCGAGGGAGATTCCCGCGTTGTGCATGAGCGGGAGCGGGTACAGCACCGTGGTCCGGGTGTCGTAGCCCATGGCCTGAGCCCAGGCCAAAGAGTTGTAGGTGTACTCCTCGTGCAGGCGGGGGGCCACCTTCGGCAGCCCGGTCGTGCCGCCGGAGAGTTGAAAGACGGCGATGGTGCCGTGGTCCTCCTGCGGGTACGGCAGCGGGGTGTGCGCGTCGCCCCCGTCAAGGACGTCGCTGTAGGAGATCGCGCCCGCAAACGGCTCTCCTCGAGCAACCACGACCTTCTGGATGAACCCTTCGTCCACTAGATCCTGCGCCTGCTGCAGCAGTCTGCCGCCCCCGAAGTCCCCTTGGGTGAAGAGGAGACGGGCCCCGGTGTGCTGGGCCAGGAGGTGGATTTCGCGTTGGCCGTGCTGCGGCAGAGTGCACACGGGGCGACCGCTCGCCAACAGACATCCCAAGTAGGCCACGACGCTCTCGGCAGCATTACCCATCTGGAACATCGCAGCATCGCCCGGCCGGATACCCATCGCAACCAGCCCGCGCCCGAAGGACCGGGCCGCGCCGAAGAGTTCACCGTAGGTCCACGCGACCTCTGGGGTGATCAGGGCGACCTCGTCGGCATGCCGCACTGCCGTCCGATCCAGCTCGGCCGGCAAGGACCTGCCGGTCCACCAGCCTTGCCGCCGGTAGTGCCGCATGGTCTCTTCGTCGTAGGGCGCGAGGCCCTCTTCTGGTGGGGACGCATGGATTGACATGGATGTCATATTAGCGACTCGGAAGATTTAAAGCAAACAGTTACGTTCAGATCTTGACGCCAGTGTCACCCATTGGCAATGCTGGCTGTCGTCACCCGATTTCCCCTACTCCCCATTGGAGTGACCATGACCAGTTCCCTACCATCCTTCTCCACGTCTAGACGCCTCCTCGTAGTGCTCATCTGCTTCATGGCCATCGTTTTCGATGGCTACGACCTGATCGTCTTCGGCTCGACCGTCCCCTCCCTCTTGGAGTACGAGCAGTGGGGCCTGGGGCCAGCGGAGGTCGGCGCCCTGGGCGCCTACGCCCTCCTGGGCATGCTCTTCGGTGCCATCGCCTCGGGGCCGCTTGCCGATCGGTTCGGCCGACGCTCCGTGTTCCTGGGGTGCATGATCCTGTACTCCGTCGTAATGCCCTTGACGGCGCTCTCTCCCAACCCCACGACGCTTGGAGTTCTGCGATTCGTTGCCGGTCTGGGATTTGGTGGCGTGGCGCCGGTCGCGATCGCGCTGGTCGTCGAAGTGGCACGCCCTCATGAGCGGCAGCGGCTCAACGCCATCATGCTCTCCGGGTTCTCTGTGGGCGGAGTCCTCGCGGCGCTCTCCGCGATGGCCCTGCTGGATGTGGTTGGCTTCCGAGGGCTGTGGGCCTTCGGTGGTATTGCTCTGGTCACCGTGGTGCCCTTGGCGTGGCGCTTCATCCCCGAGACTGCCCCGCGCGTCCTGGGTGAGTCGTCGACCGCAAAGACATCGTCTGCTCGCGGGCTCACCAACGGCCGCACCCTGATTGCCTTGGCCCTTCTCGCGGCAGCCAACTTCTCCGGCTTCCTGCTGGTGTTCGGGCTCAACACCTGGTTGCCGGAACTCATGCGCAAGGCGGGCTATGACCTTGGATCAGCCCTCACCTTCCTGCTTGTCCTGAACCTCGGGGCGGTCGTCGGTGGCGTTGGCGGCTCGACACTCGCTGACCGGATGGGAGCCCGCCGCATCGCGACCGCCTCCTTCGCTCTTGCGGCAGTGGCGATTGCGGCCATGGCGTCCGGACCGCCAGCCGGACTCATGTCCCTCGCGACCTTCGCCGCCGGCATGGGCTCGATCGGCACCCAGATCATCGTCTATGGCTATGTCGCAACATACTTTGAGGCTGCAGTGCGTGGAACGGCCCTGGGGCTCACCACCGGGATCGGACGCCTCGGTGCCGTCGCCGGGCCAACCGTTGCAGGCGCTCTCCTGGCGACTGGCCTTGGTAACGCCTGGCTGTTCGGCTTCTTCGGACTGATCGCCGTCGTGGGAGGGCTGGCTTGCCTCACCGTGCCGAAGCGAGTGGATGCGGATGACGGGTCCGTGACGCGAGCCGTGGAGACCCCCGGCGATCTGAATACGCCTGGGCTGTCCCCTGATCCCGGCGTAGCCCAGGCGTAGGACCAACGGGCCGGGTGGATGGATGAGGCTGAGCCGTGCCTTCAAGTCACACGATCGCGACTTCCCGGGTACATCGACCCAGATCAAGAGTTGGGCACGATCCCGGCCTCGTGCGCGATAATCACCGCGCCGACCCGGTCGCGCACCTGCAGCTTGGCGAAGATGCTCGACACGTGGGTCTTGACCGTGGCGGCACCGATGACCAGCTCGGCGGCGATCTCCTGGTTGGAGCGACCGGCGCCGATGAGCCGCAGCACGTCGAGCTCCCGGCCGGTGAGCTGCCCGAGCAGGTCGGCGTGGCGCCCGGCCCCTTCGCCGGGGCCCGGGGCCGACCCCGCCGACGTCATCTGCGCGATGACGCGCTGGGTCACCTCGGGAGCGAGAAGCGCGTGGCCGTGACCGACGGCGCGCAGCGCCTCGACGAGCTGCTCGGCCTCGGCGTTCTTGAGCAGGAACCCGCTCGCCCCGGCCTGCAGTGCATCGAAGAGGTAGCTGTCGGAGTCGAAGGTCGTGAGGATGATCACCCGACCGAGCCCGCGCTCGACGACCTCCCGGGTGGCCGCGATGCCGTCCATCACCGGCATCTGCACATCCATGACGATGACATCGGGGCGCTGGGCCTCGGCCAGGTCGATGGCCTCACGTCCGTCGGACGCCTGCCCGACGACCTCGAGGTCCTCCTCGACAGAGAGCATCATCGCGAAGCCGGACCGGATGATCGGCTGGTCGTCGACGAGCAGGACCCGCAGTGTGTCCGTCATGCCTTCTCCTCGGAGCGAAGGGGGATCCACGCCCTGACCCGGTAGCCGCCCATGGGTCGAGGGCCCATCTCGACCCTGCCGTGATGGGAGGAGATCCGCTCGCGGATCCCCAGCTGACCCATCCCGGTGCCGGAGGTGCCGGGACGCTGTCGTCCGTCGTCGGTCACCTCCACCTCGGCGTGGGCGTCATCGACGCGCACGGTCACGCGGACCATCCGGGCGGTGGAGTGCCGGGTGACATTGGTCAGCGCCTCCTGGGCGGTGCGGTAGAGCGAGTGCCCGATCGGGCCGGGGACTCCCGCCAGGTCCCCCTCGGAACCCTCGACCACCTGGTGGATGACCTGCAGCCCGCTGCCGTCGCGGGTGTCGGCGAGGGCGGGAACGTCGACGAGACCGGGCTCGGGAGCGTGGTCGCCGGCGTCCCCGGACCCGGCGAGGTCCTCGGGAGCCTTCGGCCGCTCCCGCATCCGCAGCGTCCCGAGGAGACCCCTCATCTGGGTCACCGCGTCCCGGCTGCCGCTCTCGATGTGGCCGAGGGCCCCCTTCGCCGCCTCGGGGTCGGTGTCGAGGACGCGCCGGGCCGCGGCCGCCTGCACCCCGATCCCGGAGACGTGGTGGGCGACGACGTCGTGGAGCTCACGGGCAATGCGCAGCCGCTCCTCGATGATCGCGTTGTCGCGCAGCTGCTCGGCCTGCTCGCGGATCGTCGCCGTCTGCTCCTCGAGACCGGAACGCTGGCGGGCGGAGCGCCAGGCGACCTGACCACCGATGACCGCACCGCCGAAGTAGAGGATGTTGATGATGCTCATCATCAGGGGCGCAGCGACCGTGGCCGGGATCAGGGCCTCCGGGTCGGGTTCGGTCGCCATCTCGCTCGCGACCCGACCGACGGCGAAGCCCCACACGAGCCACATGAACATCGCCGCGAGGATCACGGTGTAGACGACGACCATCGCCCGACGGTTGCGCGCCCAGGCGACACCGCCGAGGAGGACGAGGAAGTAGACGATCTGGGTCGAGAGCAGGCTCGACATCATCGGCACGTACGTCCCGATCGCCCAGTAGGAGAGCGTCGCCAGCGACGCACTGATCAGCGGGAGACGACGGCGGGTCAGCAGGAAGAGGCAGGGCAGCGCCGTGAGTACCCACTGCTGCCACGGTGACGCGTCGACCTCGACGAGGCTCCCGAGCCCGCGCATGCACTCGAGCACGAAGACCGAGAGGACCACCGTCGTGGCCGTGACGACGACGTCGCTGCGGCTGATCCCGCCGCCCGGCCGGACCCAGTCGTCATCGAGCGCGAAGAGCTCGCCGATGCGATCGGGCCAGGTCGTCATGGTGGTCAGAGGGTGACCGGTCCACCCGGGGTGTTGAAGGTGACCGACAGCAGGCCCGGCGTGCCGTGCGGAGCGACGAACTCGAAGCCGATGACCGAGGAGGTCTCCTCGGCGGGGTGGCCCAGCCAGTCGCGGACGCGGTCGGGGTCACCGGCGACCATGAGGGAGGCGATGGTCACGTCGGTGTCCGCCTCCTGCGAGGGGTGCGGGGAGCCTTCGCCCCACTTGACGAAGAAGGGCAGCTGCGGGTCGGCGAGGGTGCCCTTGATGCCGATCTGCTTCCACAGGAACTCACGGCCGTCGGCGAGGCGACGGTTGCCGTCGACCGCGGAGCGGTCGAGTCGCTTCTCGACGGACTCGAGGTCGTCGTCGACCCGGATGACCCAGCCCATCCAGCCGCCGCCGGCCTCGGAGCGGGCCCGCACGACCTGGCCGAAGGGGGCCTTGTCGGAGCTCGGGTGGTCGAGCACCTCGACGATCTCGACGTACCGCTCGTGCGCGAGCGGGAGGATCATGTTGCGTGTCCCGAAGCGTGGATGCAGGCCGCCGTCGACAGGGGTCACCCCCAGTGCCTCGCCCAGACGCTGGGCGGTGGCCTTGACACCGGACTTGTCTGCGGCATAGGAGACGTGGTCAACGCGCATGCAGGCATCGTGGCACAGCCGGACTACCGCCCCGTAATCGGGGTGGGTCAGCCGGCCCTGCGCTGACGGACCGCCTCGTAGACGACGATGGCCGCGGACGTCGCGACATTGAGCGAGTTCGCCCGCCCCACCATGGGGATGCGCACCCGGTGCGCGGCCCGGGCGAGGGCGGCATCGCTGAGGCCGTACTTCTCCGAGCCGACCGTCACCGCAACGGCGCCCGTCAGGTCGGTCCCGGTGTGCTCGACGTCCGTCTCCGGTGTCGTCGCAACCACCTCGACCCCCCGAGCGGCCAGCCAGGTGAAGGCCTCGTCGGTGCTCGCCGACGCCACCGGCACGGAGAAGACGGTGCCCTTGCTCGTGCGGATGACGTTGGGGTTGCCCCAGTCGGTGACCGGATCGGCGGCGATGACCAGGGCGACGCCGGCGGCGTCGGCCGTGCGGAGCATGGCGCCGAGGTTGCCTGGCTTCTCCACCCCTTCGCACAGGAGCACGAGGGCGCCATCGGGCAGCTCGATGTCGGCAAGGGCACGACCGGGGGAGGGCACCTTGGCGAGGATCCCGTCGGGCCCCTCGCGGTAGGCGACCTTCTCGAAGGCGGTCCGCCCGAGCTCGACGATCTCGGCGCCGGTATCGCGGGCGCGCTCGACAAGCGCGGCACCGACGGCCGGGTCGAGCATCAGCTCGGGGCAGTGGAAGAGGGTGCGCGGGAGGACACCGGCGTCGAGCGCCAGCGTGGTCTCCTCGAGGCCCTCGAGGAGCGATGCCCCGGCGCTCTCGCGCACGCGACGACGACGGAGGGCCACGAGGTCCTTGAGACGCTGGTTGGCCGGGGAGGTGATGACGAGATCGGTCATGGCGGACCCAGCATGCCGCACAATCGATGCGTGTCCGATGACCGCCGCGTGTCCCCCCTTCGTCTCGTGTCCGCCGCGCTGGCGATGACCGTGGTGATGCTGCTCGTCGCAGCGCTCGGCGAGCGGGTCCTCATCCCCTCCTCGTGGGTCCACGGAGTGGACGAAGGGGGCGTGGCCCGGGGCACCGGCCTGCTCGCCGACATCCCGTGGCTCGAGTCGGCCGCGCTCGTGTGGTCCGATCTCACCAGGCCGGCGCTGGTCCACGCGGGCGTCCTCGTCGTCGCGCTCGTCCTCCTGGCACGGCGCAGGGTGAGGCCCCCGGCACTGCTCACCGCCCTCATCGGCGTCGTCGGCTGGGGGCTCGGCGCCATGTGCAAGGAGATCGTCGAGCGGCCCCGACCGGCCGAGGCGGTCGTCGAGTACAGCAGCTGGTCCTACCCGAGCGGACACTCGACGAGCATCGCCCTCGGCGCGGTCCTGCTCATCGTGCTCCTGCAGTCGGTGCGCGCGGCGTGGGTCCGGTGGGGCGCCACGGTCGCGGCCCTCGCGGTAGCGGCCCTGACCGCAGCGGACCGGATCGTCCTCGGGGTCCACTACCCGTCCGATGTCCTCGCCGGGCTGGCTCTCGGCTCCGTCATGGCGCTCGTCGGCCTGGCCATCCTGAAACCGCTTCAAGCCGCCCCCGACGCTCCCTGAGGTGTGAGTCCGCGCAGCGGGCGAGCCTCGAAGGGACGCGCCTCACCGAACGTCGTGGAGCCGGCCGCCGCCGATCTCCCAGCGACGGGTGATCCCGAGCCGGTCGAGGAAGGCCTCGTCGTGGCTGACGACGAGCAGCGCTCCCTGAAAGGCCGTCAGGGCGTCGACGAGCTGGTCGACGCTGTCGACGTCGAGGCTGTTGGTCGGCTCGTCGAGGACGACGAGGTGCGGTGCGGGGTCGGCGAGCAGCACCCGGGCGAGGGCCACCCGGAAGCGCTCGCCCCCGGACAGCCCCGCGATGCCCTGCTCCGCCGCGGCTCCCCGGAAGAGGAAGCGCGCCAACGATGCCCGCACCTGCTGGGGTGACGCCTGCGGGGCCGCGGCACGGACCGTCTCGAGGATCGTCAGGTCCTCGTCGAGCTCGATGCGCTGCGGCAGGTGCCCGACCTCGTCGATGCACCGGGTGACCTCAGCGACGGGCGCCACGGGGGTGGGCAGACCGAGGATCTCGTGGAGGAGGGTGGTCTTGCCGGAGCCATTCGGCCCGGTCAGGGCGACCCGCTCGGGCCCTCGGATGACGAACGGGATGTCCGCCCCCTTCGCCTGCAGCTCGAGCACCGTGCGCCCGGCAGGAACCCGTGTCGCCGGCAGGTCGATCCTCACGGAGCGGTCCTCGCGGACACGCGCCTCGGCCTCTCCGAGGGCGGACTGTGCCCGGTCCAGCCGGTCGTCGTGGAGCGCCCGGTGCTTGGCCGCCGACTGCTCGGCCTGCATTCCCCAGGTCTTCATGGCGATGCGCGGGGCGCGCTTGTTCGCGAAGTCCCGGTTGGCGATCCGCTGTCGACCGGCGAGCTTGACCTCGGCCTCGATGCGGTCGCGCTTCTGCCGGCGCAGGTCCTGCCCGGCCGCCTGGACGGCATCGGCGGCGGCCTGCTGCTCGGCATCGATCGCGGCCGTGTAGACCGACCACGGGCCGTCGAAGGTCCGCAGCTCGTGGCCGTGGACCTCGGCGATCCGGTCGACGTGCTCGAGCAGCTCGAGGTCGTGGCTGACGACCACGAGCGAGCGCTGCGCCGGCCAGGTATCGATCGCCTCGACGAGACGCGCCCGAGCGGACCGGTCGAGGTTGTTCGTCGGCTCGTCGAGCAGCGCGACATCGGCACGCTGGAGCTGGAGTGCCGCCAGCCCGACGGTGACGATCTCGCCTCCGGAGAGGGTCCCGAGGGTGCGCTCGAGCAGGCTCTCGTCTCCGGCCAGGCCGAGGCTGCCGAGGGCGGACAACGCCTCGGCCTCGATGCCCCAGCGGTCCTCGACGGTGTCGAAGTCCGCCTGGTCGAGGGAACCCCCTTCGATCCGCAGGAGAGCAGCCAGCATCGGGGCGACGCCGAGGGCCTCGGCGACCGTGCGCCCGGTGTCGAGGCCGAGCTGCTGCGGCAGGGTCGCAACCGAGCCCGCGACGTGGACGGTGCCGGACGTCGGGGTCAGCTCGCCGGTGACCAGCCGCAGGAGGGTTGTCTTGCCGGAGCCGTTGCGTCCGACGAGGCCGGTGCGTCCGTGAGCGAAGGACCCGCTGACCGCGTCGAGGGCGCGGGCGCCGTCGGGCCAGTCGAGGGTGACATCGGTGAGGGTGACGAGGGCATCCGCCCTCGAGGTGGGTGAAGACATGGGAGATCTCATCCGTCGCTGCCTGCACGCCGACGGGACTCGCGGTGCGTGGGCCGCGGTCGGTCGCGCTCAGTGGTCGCGGGAGATCTCGTGCCGCATCAGCGGGGTCATCACCTTCGTCAGGAGGAGCCGGGCGCTGTCACCACCGGGCCGGACTCGATCAGACTAGGACTCCCCCGCCGCCGGCGGCAAGCGGATTCGGCCGGCTCAGAGCAACGGACGAAGGGCGTACGCCAGCCCGCCCTCCTCGACCGCCCCCGTCGTCTCGTCCGCGGCGGCGACGACCTCGTCGGGCGCATCGCCCATGGCGACACCACGGGCGGCCCAGCGCAGCATCTCGAGATCATTGCGCTGGTCACCGGCGGCGAAGGTGTGGTCCGGCTCGATCCGCAGACGGCGGCGGACCATCTCGAGGGCAGACCCCTTGGAGACGCCCTCGGGCGCGAGGTCGAGCCACGCGGTGTATCCGACGGCATAGCTCACGCCGTGCAGGCCGATCCGCTCGACGAGCTCGAGGAAGTCCTCGCTCGCCCCCTCGGGGTCGTGGAAGGTCACGCGGGTCGTCGGCGTCGCGACGAGCTCCTCGAAGGGCACGACGACCTGCTCCCCCTGCAGCACACCCTCGGGATAGGGCCGAGCGACCTTGAAGCCCACCCCGACCTCCTCGACCGCGACGAGGATGTGCGGTGCGTGCTCCATGACGAGGGTCAGGGCGGGCCGGGGGTCGAAGGTCACCGTGTCCTCGATGCGGTACCCCTCGGGCTCGTCGGGGTCGAGGGCGAGGGTCACCGATCCGTTGGAGCAGACCGCCCAACCGTGGGTGAGGTCGAGCATCTCCAGAACGGGGAGCGTCGCGATGGCCGAGCGACCGGTGGAGATGACGACGTGGTGGCCCGCTTCGGCGACGGCTCGGACCGCAGCCCGGGTCTCCGCGCCGAGGTGGCCGTCGTGGGTGAGGATCGTGCCGTCGACATCCAGGGCGACGAGGTGCGGCTCCATGCCGTGCACGCTATCCGCCCGCCGGTCGGGTCGATGTACGAGGGTGAGCCCAGCCGCTCGATTTCACATCGGCTCGGCGAAGGGGACGACTCGGCGAAAGCGGGATCAGCCGCGGGCGGCGCCGAGCTTCCAGTAACCGGAGAAGGTGATCGCCTTCTTGTCCATGCCGACCTCCTGGACGAGGTGACGGCGAAGGGAGGTCGCCAGCCCCGCCTCGCCGCAGAGCCAGGCGTAGTCGAGGTCGCTCGTCGAGGTCGCGTCGTCGGAGAGGGCAGCGTGCACCGCGGTGCCGGGATCGGCATCGCCGCGCTCGTGGATGGTGATCTGCACGGGCAGCTCCATGCCGGCCAGCGTTGCGGCAGAAGGCGCCTCGACATGGGCGATGACACCCTGACCGAGGCCGTTGAGCCCCCGGCGCTCCCGCTCCTCGAGGATCGCCAGCAGAGCCGGGACGGCCGTCTCGTCGGCGACGAAGAGCTGCCGCTGCGCATCGAAGGTCGTGTACAGCGCTCCGCCGGAACGGAACCCGACCGGGTCCCCCACCTTCGCCGTGACCGCCCACGCCGAGCCGGGGCCGGAGTCACCATGGGTGACGATGTCGACGTCGACCTCGCCCTGCGACCGGCGCAGCTCGCGGACGGTGTACCACCGCAGCCCGGGCTGCTCGTCCTCGGGCATCTCGGTGATCGCCGCCCGCACATTGGTCCGCTCGGCATCCGGCATGTGCAGCCGGCCGTCGGCGCCCGGCATGAGCAGACCGAAGTACTCGTCGGGGCCGGCGAGCGCGTAGCCGGTCAGCTCGGGGGCAGCGAGCGTGACCCGGCGGACGACCGGGTTGAGGTCGCGCACCCGCGCGACCGTCGCCTCGAACTGCGCCTGCCCGTCACGCTCGGCGACATCGGCCATCGTGTTGCGGTACCAGAGACGCGCCGCGCCGAAGACGACCTTGTCCTTGAGCTGGGCGAACTGCATGACTGCTCCTGCAGACGGGGGAAGACTGACTTAGGCGAGCCTAACCCACTTCGCGATGCGCGGGAGAGGTCAGCCCAGACCGAGCTCCGTCAGGCCGAAGACGTGCCGGTACTCCAGCCCCGCCTCGGCGAACTTCTCCGCGGCCCCCGTGTCGCGATCGGCGATCGTCGCGACGGCGACGACCTCGGCGCCGGCCTCGCGTGCGGCGGTGGCCGCCTCGAGCGGGGAGCTGCCCGTGGTCGAGGTGTCCTCGACGATCAGGACGCGCCGGCCACTGACCGAGGGGCCCTCGATGCGCTGCTGCAGGCCGTGCGCCTTGCCGGACTTGCGCACGACGAAGGCGTCGAGGCGCTCCCCCTTCGCCGCGGTGGCGTGGAGCATCGAGGTCGCGACCGGGTCGGCACCGAGCGTCAGCCCGCCGACGGCGTCGAAGTCGAGGTCGGCCACGAGGTCGAGCATGACCTTCCCCACGAGCGGGGAGGCCTCGCCGTCGAGGGTGATGCGCCGCAGGTCGACGTAGTAGTCGGCCTCCGTGCCGGAGGAGAGGGTCACTCGCCCGTGGACGATCGCCTTGTCCTTGACGATCTCGAGCAGGCGGGCACGGGCAGCAGCGATGTCAGTCACGGTCAGCCAGTCTACGGCTGCTTGCGGTGCAGGGAGCTCACGCGCTTGCCGCGGATCAGGGCCCTCGGCACGTGCCGCACGAGCCCGACGACCGCCTTGTACTGCGGGCTCGGCACCGACATGACCTTGCCGGAGGCAGCATCCTCCAGCGCGCCGCGGACGAGGTCGGACGCCTCGAGCCAGAAGGGCCCCGTGCGGGCACCCTTGTCGATGCCCGCGCGCTGGTGGAACTCGGTGCGCACGTAGCCCGGCAGGAGGACCGTCACCCCGACGCCGGTGCCCGCGAGCTGCCCCGAGAGCGACTCGCTGAAGGTCGTGACGTAGGACTTCGCCGCAGCGTAGGTCCCGCTGGCGAGGAGCCCGGCGACCGAGGAGACGTTGATGATCTGTCCCCGGCCACGACCGGACATCGAGGTGGCTGCCGCGTGGCTGAGCACGAGCACGGCCCGCACGAGG
>JBQGNO010000004.1:18259-45835 GCA_052087725.1 Janibacter sp.
ACGAGGACGTCGAGCAGCTTCTCCTCGGCCGCGACATCGCTCTCGACGAAGGGGGAGTTGAGGCTGAAGCCGGCGTTGTTGACCAGGAGGTCGATCGGGCGTGCCGGGTCCCGCAGCCGCACGGCGACCCGCTCGAGCTGCTCGCGATCGGCCAGGTCGGCCGGCAGCACCTCGACGGCCACGCCGTGGGCGTCGGTCAGCTCGACGGCGAGCGCCTCCAGGCGTGCGGTGTCGCGGGCGACGAGGACGAGGTTCTCTCCCTTCGCCGCGAGCTGGGTGGCGAACTCATGGCCGATCCCGGCGGTCGCGCCGGTGACGAGTGCGGTGCTCATGCGCCGAGGGTACGGGCGAAGAGGTCGCGCAGCTCGCGCCAGTGGCGGTCCTCACCGGCCTGCTGGTGGCTCGCGGTGTCGGTCATCGTGTAGCCGTGCGGCGCGTCCGGGTAGACGGCAGTCGTCGCCGTCAGGCCGTGATCGGAGAGCGTCCGGTCGAGCAGGTCGACGCTCTCCTGCGGCATGGCCTGGTCCTGGTCGGCATGGCCGTAGACGAACTCCGCCCGCGCAGTGGCGAGCGTCAGGTGCGGGCTGTCCGCATCGTCCGTCGCGAGCATGGCGCCGTGGAAACCCCCGCAGGCCCCGACGGTCGGGTCCAGCCCGGCGCAGCGGGTGGCGAACTTCGCGCCCATGCAGTAGCCGGCCACGCCGATCGGCCCATCGGTGACGCCCTCGAGTCCGCGCAGTGCGGAGACATAGTGCGGCAGGTCGGCGTCGATCGCCGCCCCCGTGAGCGGAGCGAGGTACTGCCCGATGACCTGGCCGTAGGCGGCTCGCTCCTCGGGGATGCGCAGGTCGGTCGTCGGCGTGGTCTCGGCCGCGGTGCCGGAGCGGTACATCGTGTTGGGCGCGAGGACGATGTAGCCCCACGACGCGATCCGGTCGGCCATCTCCTCGATGCGCGGCCGCAGTCCGATGGCGTCGATGCACAGCAGCACGCCGGGGTGCGGATCGCTGTCGGGTCGGGCCACGAGGGCCTCGGCGGTGCCGTCGGCGGCAGGGATCTCGATGAGCGGTCGCATGGCCCCGAACGTATGCGGCCATCCGGGGATCTGGCCAGAGCGGACGAGGCACTGTCCGGGGCCCGGACGCGGATATCGTCAGCGGGCGCGGTTATTTCCCCGCCCGCTGACGATGTCTACGTCGTGGACGAAGGGGGTCCCTCGCCGACCCGGTCATCGCGCCGGCGGCCGGGGCGCCAGATCTCGAGCGCCACCCACAGCGTGGTGCCGAGAAGGACACCCGGGACGCTGACATGAGCGGTGTCACGCCCTCCGAAGGCCCACACGTAGAGCATCCAGAACACGCCGGCGCTCGCTGCCACCACCACCGCCTGCAGCAGACCCCGGACGAACTCTCGCCGAGGACCGACGTCGCTGAGCCCGCCACGCGAGATGGCACCCGGCTCACTTCGTCGCGAGAGGAGCCACATGATCAGACCGAAGATCAGGGCGAAGACCAGGCAGGAGACCAGCTCCCGGAGCGGGCTGTCGCTCAGGGCGGCGACCGCACCCAGTGCAGCCAGGCCGGAGACCCCGGCGCCGACGCCGAAGCCCACGCCCTGGTCGATCCCGGGTGTCACGGCGGTGGTGTCGTGCTCAGCCATCGGCCTCTCGCTCCCGGCGCACGCCCACGAGCTTGTCGCTCTCCTTGGGCAGCGTCGGCCGCCAGCCACGGGTGCCCACCCGGGTGTACACGGTGAGTCCGCGAGCACGCTCCCACTGCCGGACGTCGATGGCCTCGATCAACGCCATCCCCGCCAGGCCCAGCATCAGCCCCGGAAGGATGTCGAGCCCGTCCATGAGCCAGAAGAGGACCCCGACGACCAGGGCCATCACTGCGTTCGTGACCACGGCGCTGCGCAGACCCGTGGAGAGCGCCAGGCCCCGGTCCGGGCGCGCCGGCCGTGCTGCGAGCCGGAGCTCATCGGGGACCACGGCTCGCTTCCGGAAGAGACGGACGGTCCGCTCGAGCCCCGCGAACACGAGCCAGAGCAGCACGATCAGCCCGAGGATGCGAAGGCTCTCCACAGGATCAGCGCTGACGACGAGCACCACGGCCAGGGCGACGAGACCCACGACCGCCTGACCGGCGGCCTCACCCATCCGCTGCGGCTGGTACGGAAGATCCGCCGCGGGGTCCTGCGTGTTCATGGCTCTCACCGTACGAAAGGCCACGGCCTCGTGCCGGGGGGCTCCCCCTTCGCGCCGGTGGCTAGGGTGGCGACCGTGCGTATCGCGACCTGGAACGTCAACTCCATCCGCTCCCGTGTCGACCGCGTCGAGGCCTGGCTGCAGCGCAGCGATGTCGACGTGCTCGCCATCCAGGAGACCAAGGCGAAGGAGGAGCAGTTCCCTCATCAGCGCTTCGCCGACCTCGGCTACGAGGTGGCCCACCACGGGCTGAACCAGTGGAACGGCGTGGCGATCCTCTCCCGCGTCGGCCTCGAGGACGTGCAGGTCGGCTTCGACGGCGACCCCGGCTTCGGTGACCCGGTGGCCCCCGAGGCGCGCTCGATCGGTGCGCTGTGCGGTGGCGTGCGCGTCTGGTCGCTCTACGTCCCCAACGGCCGGGCCGTCGACGACCCCCACATGGCCTACAAGCTCACTTGGCTCGCGGAGCTGAAGCAGCGCGCCACCGAGTGGGCCTCCGACGGCACCCCCGTCGCGCTGTGCGGCGACTGGAATGTCGCCCCGCAGGACGAGGACGTGTGGTCGATGGAGTACTTCGCCGACAAGACCCACGTGACCGCGCCGGAGCGGGCGGCCTTCAACGCCTTCCTCGACGCCGGCTTCGTCGATGTCGCCCGCCCGCACACCCCGGGGCCGGGCACCTACACCTACTGGGACTACCAGCGCCTCGCCTTCCCCAAGAAGCGCGGCATGCGCATCGACTTCGTCCTCGGCTCGGCGAGCTTTGCCGACCGGGTCAGCGGTGCTGCGATCGACCGTGAGGAGCGCAAGGGCAAGGGAGCCAGCGACCACGCCCCCGTCATCGTCGGCCTCGACGGGGACGACGGCGCCCCGGGGGTCGTGGCGTGAGCACGACCGTCGCAGTGACCGCCGAGCGGCTCACCGTCGACTCCCCCAGCGGCGCCCGGATCGCCGTCTTCGACCACCCGGCCCCGAGCGGTACACCGGAGGGGCCGGCGCTCGTGCTGGCCCACGGGTGGTGCCTGACCCACGAGTCCTGGGAGCGCGTCGTCACGGAGCTCCAGCAGCGCCGTCCCCACCTGCGGGTCATCAGCTATGACCAGCCCGGGCACGGGCACTCCACCTCCGGCCTGACCCGGTCGGTGACACTGCTCGATCTCGGAGCCACCCTCCGCGAGGTCGTCGCCGAGAGCGTCCCCCACGGCGACGTCGTCCTCGCCGGCCACTCCATGGGCGGCATGACGGTCATGGCCCTCGGCGCCGTCGACCCGGACCTCGTCCGCGAGCGCGTCCGTGGCGTCGCCCTCGTCGGCACCTCCCACCTCCTGCGCCGTCGCCGCATCCGCGGCGAGGGCCTGGCGATGGCCCTGCTCGGGCGGCTGCCCGCCTCCTACCGCGGCATCCCCACGACTCCCCGGCTCACCGCGGCCAACCTCTTCGGCACGGACCCCGACCCCGAGGCGGTGCGCGCCACCTCCCGCATGACCAGCCGCACCCGGGCCAATGTCGTCGCCGACTGGTACGGCGCGATCCAGGAGCTCGACCTGCGGTCCGGGCTGGCCCCCTTCGCCTCGCTGCGCACTGTGGTCCTCACCGGGACACGGGACCGGCTCACCCCGGTCTCCGCAGGTCGACGGCTCGCGGCCGGGATCCCCGGGTCGACCTTCTGGTCGCTGCCCGGCGTCGGTCACATGATCACCTACGAGGCGACGTCGACCGTGGCCGACAAGATCGAGCTACTCCTCGACGCCGAACCCGCGGGCGAGCGAGCCTGACCCCTCGCGTCGACGGACGCCGAGGAAGGCGAAGGCGAGGACCGCGGCGACCAGGGCCGCGCCCGAGGCCCCGAGGAAGACCGTGTGGACCTGCAGCAGGGCCGCGTCGAGCAGCGCCTGGCCATCGGTCTGCTGGTCGCGGGGCAGTGCCTCGACGGCCGAGTAGTAGCGGTTCAGCCCGACGCCGGT
Source organism: Janibacter sp. (assembly GCA_052087725.1). Taxonomy (GTDB): domain Bacteria; phylum Actinomycetota; class Actinomycetes; order Actinomycetales; family Dermatophilaceae; genus Janibacter. The sequence continues at coordinate 22,430 of JBQGNO010000004.1, forward strand.
GAGCAGCGCGAGGCCGACGACCATCCCGACCATGCGGGCGACGACGACGAGACTCGACGCGGTGCCGTGGGCATCCTGGGGCGAGTCGGCGAGCGCGGCGTCGTTGACCGGCGCGAGCGCCATCCCCAGGCCGAGACCGACCGCCGCGAGAGTCACCGTCGCGGTGACCGTCTCGAGGGAGCCGCTCTCCCAGCCCGACATGACGAAGAGCCCGCCGGTCGCCACCAGGAGACCGACGCCGGCGGACAACCCGTCACCGACCCACCGCAGGATCCATCCACCGAGGAGCGCGCCGACGGGGACGGCGAGGAGGAACTTCACCAGCTCCATCGCCGCGTCCGTCTGCGAGCCGTCCGTGGTGAGGCGGGAGAAGAGCGGGACGTCGACGACGACCGACACGAGGGCCACACCGACGAGCAGCGAGACCACGAGCGCCCAGCCGGTGCGACCGCGGACCGTGCCCCGGGGGACGAGCGGCGCCTCGGCGGTCCGGTGGCGCCACAGGTAGAGCAGCGCGGTGACGACCGCGACCGGGAGCAGCGCGTAGCCGAGCGGCCCGACGACCTCGGTCTCCGGGTCGGCCGAGGCGAAGGTCAGGACGATGCAGCCGAGCGTCGTGCCGAGCAGCAGTGCGCCCGGCAGGTCGCTCGCACGCAGCGGCGGCCACCAGCGGTGGCGGGTGATGACGACGAGCACGAGCAGCAGGATCCCGGCGAGCAGGCCGATCGGCGTGAGCAGCCGGCTCTCCCCGACGAAGGGGACGAAGGGGAGGCCCAGCGTCACGTCCGTGGCGAGCGCGTCCGGCGCCGCGAGGGTCAGCCACAGCAGACCGACGGCGACGAGTCCGAGCACCGTGGGGACGAAGGGGGGCCGCCCCGTCCCGCCGGACACCGCCGCGATGGCGATGAAGAGCAGGACGCCGAGGATGACGTTGAGCCAGAAGATCGCCCGCCAGTCGGCGACCGCCAGCACGGCCGCCCCGAGGAGCGGGCCGAGCACGGAGCCGAGCTCCTGGACGGCGCCGACGATGCCCAGCGGCATCCCGCGTCGCCCGGGGGGCCAGAGGTCGGCGACGAGCGCGAGCGTGGCGGGCACGAGGCCACCACCGCCCACGCCCTGGACCACTCGGCCCGCGACGAGGATGTCGAGGTCGACCGCCAGTGCCGTGACGCCGGAGCCGATGACGAAGATCACGAGGCAGCCGAGCAGGATCCTCGAGCGGGAGACGAGGTCCGCGAGCCGGCCGATGAGCGGGAGGACGGCGATGTACCCGAGGAGGAAGCCGGAGATGATCGGCGCGGCCCGCTGGAGGTTGTCGAGGCCGAGACCGACGCCGTTCATCATGTCGGTCAGGGCGAGGACGACGACATAGGTGTCGGCTGCGGCGAGCGCGACGGCCGTCGAGGCGAGTGCCAGCAGCGTCCGGGGGCCGCCGCGGCCGGAGGTGGTGATCACTTCGGCGCGGTGATCTCGACGTCCTTGCCGTAGTCGGACAGCTCGAGGGTGAACTCCGTGGGCTTCTCCGTGTAGAAGTCCCCCTCGATGACCACGGTGCGCAGCTCGCCGCTGTCGGGCTCGATGCCGTAGGTGACGTCGAAGTCGTCGGCCCCCTCGCCGAGCTTGAAGAGTCGCTGGATGTCCTTGGCTGGGACGGTCCCCGTGTACTCCTGCAGGACGGTGTCGCCGTCGCGCGTCTGCTCGCCCTCCTTCGCGCCCTTCGTGTGCTCGAGGACCTGGTCGACGCCGCTGCCGGTGCGGAAGAACTCCGCCGGGTTGGGGGCACCGAGGTCGGACATCTTCACGGGGTTGAAGTCCTTGGTGAAGAAGGACATCCACGTCTTGTCGTCCACGGCGACGATCTCGACGCCGGCCGAGGCGCCCTTGATCGTGCCGGTGACCTGGCCCTTGAACTTCGGGGTGTCCTTGTCGATGATCCCGCTGCCCTCGGCAGCAGAGACACCGTTGCGGCCCTTGGGGATGGCCGAGTGCTTGAGGTCGAAGCCCACGGACCCCGCGTCGACGAAGGTCGTGCGGGCCGTCTCGAGCGCCTCACCGGGGGGAGCCGCCTCCTCGAAGGCCGAACATCCGCCGAGCAGACCGAGCACCAGGGGAAGGCTGACCAGCAGCGTCCGTCGTCGCATGAGCCACACGCTAACCGGTGGGAGGGGCCGGGTCGGTCACCGTCGTGACGTCAGTCTCAGCACGCCGTCGCGCAGCGGTGCTGCCCGTCGGGTGGTCGCGGTCCGCATCGCCGCGGAGGCGGTGACTCGCATGATCTGGCCGGTGGCGTGGCGACGCCTGCGGAAGGCGGCGGGCGCCCCCTTCGGTCCATGGGTGTGGAGCGCCTCGGCGAGCGCGACCCCGTCTCGGAGGGCCTCGTTGGCGCCGCGTCCGAGGTTGGGGCTCATCGCGTGGGCCGCGTCGCCGATGAGGACCTGCCCGTCGCCGACGGTGGTCCGCAACGGTGGGGCGACGAGGATGCGCTGGGCGTCGGCCGCCTCGCCGACCTGCTCGAGGATCTCGCGGAGCCGCGGATCCCAGTCACCGAAGGTCCCCTTCGCCAGCACGAGGGCCTCGGCCGGGTCGATGGTGGCGCTGCGATGGTCCGCGCGCACGGCGCAGAACCACGCCGCGCCCTGCGGCCCCGGGGTGAGCCCGAAGACCCCGCCGGGCCCCCACCACTCCGTGGCGGTGTCGACCGGGGGCCCCGGGAGGTGGCCCCGCAGGGCGGCCCAGCCGGTGACCACCGGAGCGGTGCCCGCGAAGGCGGTCTGCCGGCAGACCGAGCGGACCCCGTCGGCCCCGACGACGAGGTCGGCCCCGACCTCGGCCGCCAGGGCGCGCGGATCGGTGACCTCGCGGGTGAGGCGCTGCACCTGCTCGGGCAGGACCGACTCGAGGGCCGCGACGAGGTCCGGACGGGGCGCGAACCACAGGGGCGGGATGCTGCGGTCGTGGAGCACGCTGCCGTCCTGGCGACGCAGGGTGCCGTGCTCCACGAGGAAGGACGCGGACCGCACCCGCTCCCCCACCCTGATCGTGTCGAGGGCGTCCCGGCCGCCGCGCCAGAGGGCGAGGACGGTGCCGGCCCCCGCCCTGTCGGGGCGCTCCTCCACGAGGGTGACGCGCATGCGCCGCGGGTCGAGGGAGGCACTCAGGGCGAGACCGGCGATACCTCCGCCGACGACGAGGACGTGGTGCCGAGGTCTCACCCGGCCAGCGTAGGGGATGGCCGCTGGTCAGGCCTTGACGCAGATGACCGGCGCGCTCGCCTCGAGGATGAGCTGCTGGGCCTGCGAACCGAGGATGAGCTTGGCCACTGCCGTCCGGCGGCGGATGCCGACGGTGACGGCTGACACCTCCTCGCGCTCGACGCAGTCGAGCAGATCGCCGACGGCCGAGTGCGAGCGCTCATCCGGATGCTCCACGCGCTCGACGATGTCGCCGAGCTGCTCCGATGGGGTGTGCTCACCGTCGAGGACGAAGTAGATCAGGTCCTCGCCCCGACGCCTCGCCTCCTCGATCCCGAATCGGTAGGCCGCAGCACCTTCAGCGGTGGCGGATCCGGCCACGAGAACGGTCATGAGGATCTCCTGTCGCAGTTTGGTCCGTGCGAGCACCCTAACCGCGTCGCTCTCCCCCTGCGGGAGAGCGACGGCCGCACCTATACTGGCCAGCCGCTTCACGCACGCCTCCCATCGTGCCGACCGGCCCACCCCGACAAAGGAGTCGCCCCCATGCCCCCTGCCGACGCCCACGACGATGCCGCACCACCGGGAGCCGACCTCACCCGCCGTCGGGCCATGAGCCTCGGATTCGGCGCCCTCGCCGTCCCCGTCATCGCCGCCGCCGGCTACCAGTCGGTGCGCGCGGCCGAGCAGGGCCCGGACGTCCGGTCCAACCTCACCCTCATCGCCCCCGCGACCGCGGGAGGCGGCTGGGACGCCTTCCAGCGGGAGATGCAGGAGGCGATGCGCACGAACGGCCTCGTCGGCAACGTCCAGGTCCTGAACATCCCCGGTGCGGGCGGCACCATCGCCGTCGGGAGCCTGGCGCAGCGCAACACCGCCAACTACCTCATGGTCGGGGGCACGGGGCAGATCGCCGCGCACGCCCAGCACGACACCCCCTCCACGCTCTCCGACGTCACGCCCGTCGCCCGGGTGATCGAGGAGTACGCCATCGTCACCGTCCCGGCCGACTCGCCGCACCAGGACCTCCAGTCCCTCGTCGACGCCTGGCGGGAGGACCCCAAGGCCCTGGCGTGGACCGGCGGTGGCTCCTCGGACCAGATGGTCATGACCGAGCTCGCGATCGAGGCGAAGGTCGCCCCGTCGGACACGACCTGGATCCCCTCCTCCGGTGGAGGAGAGGCCATCCAGGCCATGCTCAACGGCTCCGCGCAGGCCTCCACTGGTGGCTTCGCGGACATGTACCCGCAGGTCCAGTCCGGTCGCCTGCGCGGCCTGGGCATCGCTGCCAAAGAGCGGCTGAAGGGGGTCGACGTCCCGACGATGACCGAGCAGGGGTTCGACGTGACCCTGACGAACTGGCGCGCGATGTTCGCGCCGCCGATCGCCGACGAGGAGCAGATCGCCGACTTCAAGGCCCTCCTCGAGGAGACCACCGCGACGAAGGAGTGGAAGTCCGCCGTGGAACGCAACTACTGGGTCGAGGTGCCCGCGACCGGCAAGGAGTTCACGGACTTCATCGCGTCCGAGACCGAGAAGATCAGCAGCCTGATCGAGGAGATGGGCGCGTGAACGACACCGACACGAACGACCTCCCTGCAGTCGACCCGCCCCCGCCGGGGACCACCGGCGGCGGCAGCTTCTGGCACGGCCGCTCCACCCTCGTCATGCCGGCACTCGTCGGCGGGTTCAGCCTCTTCCTCCTCATCGGGAGCGCCATGCTGGACCCGGGCGCAGAGGCGGAGTTCCCCGGCCCACGCTTCGTCCCCGTCATCGTCGGAGGCGCCGGGCTCCTCATCGCGCTGCTGCTCGCCCTGCGCCGGCCGGAGCCGGTCGACGACCCGACACCGGGTCGGTACCGGACCTACTCCGACTTCGCTGCGCTGGCGTGGGTTGTCGGAGGCTTCCTCGCCTTCGCGCTCCTCCTGCCCAACCTCGGCTGGATCCTCGCGGGCGCGCTCGTCTTCTGGTGCACCGCGCACGGCTTCGGGTCCCGACGCCCGGCGTTCGACGTGCTCGTCGCGCTCTTCCTCAGCTCGGTGGTCTACCTGATCTTCGACACCGCGCTCGGCCTCAACCTGCCGTCCGGCATCCTCGGAGGTGGCTTCTGATGGACCAGCTCAACCTCCTCATGGAGGGCTTCGCCGGAGCCCTCACCCCGATGAACCTCCTGTGGGTCGTCATCGGCTGCCTTCTCGGCACCGCCGTCGGCGTCCTGCCGGGCATGGGCTCGTCCATGGCGGTGGCGCTGCTGCTGCCGATGACCTTCGCGCTCGACCCGACCGGCGCCTTCATCCTCTTCGCGGGCGTGTACTTCGGCGGGCTCTTCGGCGACTCGACCATGGCGATCCTGCTCAACACCCCGGGACAGGCCTCGGCGATCGCGTCGACCTTCGAGGGCCACCGGATGGCCAACTCCGGGCGTGCGCCGCAGGCCCTGGCGACCGCGGCCATCGGCGCCTTCGTCGGCGGCATGATCGCCTCGGCCCTCGTCGTCTTCATCTCGCCGAGCCTCGTGGAGCTGTCCTCGCAGTTCGGCCCGCCCGAGTTCTTCGCGCTCGCGATGTTCGCCTTCATCGCCACGTCCTCGGTCGTCTCGGACAACGTCCTCAAGGGTCTGGCCGCGCTGGTCCTCGGGATCGGCTTCACCGTCATCGGCATCGACTCGGTGTCGGGGGTCGAGCGCTTCACCATGGGCGCCCCCCAGCTCTTCGAGGGCATCTCCCTGGTGACCGTCACGGTCGCGATCCTCGCCCTCGGTGAGGTGCTCTACATCGCCTCACGGGTGCGCCGCGACCGGGAGGACCTCGAGGTCCGCCATGCCGGACGCGGTCTCCTCAGCCGCAAGGAGTTCCTCGAGGCCGCGCCCGCCTGGGGCCGAGGAACCCTGATCGGGCTTCCCTTCGGAGTCATCCCCGCTGGCGGCGCAGAGGTCCCGACCTTCCTCGCCTACGACGTCGAGCGGCGTCTGGACCGTCGGCGCAAGAAGCCGATGTTCGGCAAGGGTGCGATCCGCGGCCTCGCCGCGCCGGAGGCCGCCGGCAACGCCACGACGGGGATGGCGATGGGCGCCCTGCTCGCGCTCGGCCTGCCGATCTCCGCGACCGCGGCGATCCTGCTCGCCGCCTTCCAGCAGTACGGCCTGCAGCCCGGGCCTCTGCTGTTCGAGCAGAGCGCGGACCTCGTGTGGGCGCTGCTGGCGAGCTTCTTCATCGCGATGGTCGTGCTGCTGATCATCAACCTGCCCTTCGCGCAGGTCTGGGCGAAGCTCCTGCTCATCCCGAAGCCGTACCTCTACGGCGGGATCACGCTCTTCTGCGGACTCGGCATCTATGCCACCGCGGCGTCCGTCTTCGACCTCGTGCTGCTCCTCGTCCTCGGCGTGCTCGGCTTCATCATGCGTCGCTACGACTACCCGCTGGCGCCGCTGATGATCGGCATGGTGCTCGGACCGCTGGCCGAGTCCTCGCTGCGGGACGCCCTCCTGTCCTCGGTGGGCGACCCGAGCGTCCTCGTCGAGAGCGGCATCACCTGGGCGATCTACGGGTTGCTCGCCCTGGTCCTCGGCGTCTCGATGTGGAGCGCGCTCCGCTCGCGCACCCGGCGCGACGTATGACGTCTCGTCCTTCGCTGAGGTGGGCGCACCCGCCTCAGCGAAGGACGAGTCCGTCCCCGTCGAGGTCGACGACCACGGTCGAGCCGTCGCGGATGTCTCCCGCGAGGAGCCCGGTGGCCAGCCGGTCACCGATCTGCTTCTGCACCAGGCGACGCAGCGGGCGGGCACCGTAGGCCGGGTCGTAGCCCTGGTCGGCGAGCCACTCGCGAGCGGGCTGCGTCACCTCGAGCTCGATCCGACGGTCGGCCAGGCGGGCCGAGAGCTCACGCACCTGCAGCTCGACGATGTGGCCGAGCTCGTCGCGGCTCAGCGCGTCGAAGACGACGATCTCGTCGAGACGGTTGAGGAACTCCGGCTTGAAGGACTGCCGCACGACGCCCATGACGGACTCGCGCCGGGCGTCGCCCTCGAGCAGCGGGTCGGTGAGGAACTGGCTGCCGAGGTTGGAGGTCATCACGAGGAGGACATTGCGGAAGTCGACCGTCCTCCCCTGCCCGTCGGTGAGGCGCCCGTCGTCGAGCACCTGCAGGAGAAGGTCAAATGTTTCCACGTGCGCCTTCTCCACCTCGTCCAGCAGGACCACGGAGTAGGGCCGACGGCGTACCGCCTCGGTCAGCTGACCGCCCTCCTCGTAGCCGACGTAACCGGGGGGCGCACCGATGAGGCGCGCGACGGCGTGCCTCTCGGCGTACTCCGACATGTCGATGCGCACCATGGCCCGCTCGTCGTCGAAGAGGAAGTCGGCCAGCGACTTCGCCAGCTCGGTCTTGCCGACACCTGTGGGGCCGAGGAAGAGGAAGGAACCCGTCGGGCGGTCGGGGTCGGCGATACCGGCCCGCGAGCGCCGCACGGCGTCGGAGACCGCGCGCACGGCCTCGGTCTGGCCGATGAGCCGCGAGCCGATGATCGACTCCATGCTCAGCAGCTTCTCGCTCTCGCCCTGGAGCAGTCGCCCCGCGGGGATGCCGGTCCACATGGCGATGACCTCGGCGATGTCGTCGCTGCCGACCCGTTCCTTGACCATGAGGTCCTCGGAGTCACGGGCCGCCTCAGCCTCGCTCGCCTGCGAGAGCTCGTCCTCGAGGGTCGGGATCTCGCCGTACAGCAGGCGGGAGGCTCCCTCGTAATCACCCTCGCGCTGCAGCCGGTCGGCCTGGGTGCGCAGGTCGTCGAGACGCGCCTTGAGGTCACCGACGGCGTTGAGCCCGGTCTTCTCCGACTCCCACCGCGCGGTGAGGCCGGCGAGCTCCTCCGACTTGTCGGCGAGGTCGGCACGAAGTCGCTGCAGGCGCTCCTGCGACGCGGCGTCGGTCTCGTTGGCGAGGTGCAGCTCCTCCATCTTCAGCCGGTCGACGGCACGCCGGAGCTCGTCGATCTCGACCGGGCTGGAGTCGATCTCCATCCGCAGCCGGGACGCGGCCTCGTCGACGAGGTCGATCGCCTTGTCGGGCAGCTTGCGACCGGTGATGTAGCGGTCGGACAGGGTCGCCGCCGCCACGAGCGCGGAGTCCTCGATGGCCACCTTGTGGTGCGCCTCGTAACGTTCCTTGAGCCCGCGCAGGATCGCCACGCTGTCCTCGACACTCGGCTCACCGACGAGGACCTGCTGGAAGCGCCGCTCCAGGGCCGGGTCCTTCTCGATGTGCTCGCGGAACTCGTCGAGCGTCGTCGCGCCGACGAGCCGCAGCTCGCCACGGGCCAGCATCGGCTTGAGCATGTTGCCGGCGTCCATGGACCCGTCGCCGGAGGAGCCAGCGCCGACGACGGTGTGCAGCTCGTCGATGAAGGTGATGACCTCGCCATCGCTGCCCTTGATCTCCTCGAGGACGGCCTTGAGCCGCTCCTCGAACTCACCGCGGTACTTCGCGCCGGCGACCATGGCCGCGAGGTCGAGGCTCACGAGACGCTTGCCGCGCAGGGACTCCGGCACGTCGCCGTCGACGATCCGGGCCGCGAGGCCCTCGACGACGGCCGTCTTGCCGACACCGGGGTCGCCGATGAGTACCGGGTTGTTCTTCGTCCGGCGCGCGAGCACCTGGACGACCCGGCGGATCTCGCTGTCGCGGCCGATGACCGGGTCGAGCCGACCGTCGCGGGCGGCGGCGGTCAGATCGGTGCCGTACTCCTCGAGGGCCTCTCCCCCGTCGGCCGGCGTCTCCGAGGTGACCGTGCGACCGGCACGCAGCTCGTCGAGCTTCGCCTCGAGGTCCTGCGCGCCGCGCTTCTCGACGGCGGCGAGATGACCGCCTTCGGCGAGGGCGAGCAGGAGCACGTCCAGGGCGAGGTGGGTGTCCCCCTTCGCCCGCATGAGGGTGTCCGCCTGCTGGAGGACGCCGACGAGCTCACGGCCGAGCGAAGGGGACTGTGCCGCACCGCTCGTGGTGGGCAGCCCGGCCACCGCCTTGTCCGCCTGGGCGAGCACGTGCGCGGCGCCGGTGCCGGCCGCCTGCAGGAGGGTGTCGCACTGCGGGGTGTCGAGGCGCACCAAGGCGCTCACGAGATGGGCAGGGGTGACCTCGGGGTGGCCCTCGGTCTGGGCGGACCGCTGGGCGAGGGCGAGCGCCTCGGCAACCTTGGTCGTCGGCTGGAAGTCCATGCTTCTCCTTCACGGTTCGCGGCAGATGATCTCGTGGTGATCAACCTGACCAGAGTTGAGTCTATTCCGCTCAAGTCTGGTTGGGGTGGCTTCGAGGCTCGGCCGCGAACGGCCTTCGCACCTCAACCACCGTCCGGCTGCAGCCGTGCCGTACGCTGATCGCGAATCATTTGCAAGAAGACAGGCGTCCATGACCATCACCCAGGCCTCCTCCACGGAGCTGACCGATCACGAGGCCCCCGTCGACGACCTCGGGATCGGGGCCCGTCGCCGGCGGGCGATCCTCTGGGCGCTCGGCCTGCTCGCCATCCTCATCGCCTCGGTCATCGCCTCCGTCGGCGCCGGGGCCGTCGCCATCCCGCCCGGTGACACGGCGAGGATCGCGGCCTTCCACCTCCTCGGCATCGGCGACCAGACGTGGACCCCGGCCCGTGACGCGATCGTCTGGGACGTGCGCATGCCGCGCGCGCTCCTCGCCGTCGGCGTCGGCGCCGGGCTGTCCGTCTGCGGCATGGCGCTACAGGCCATGGTCCGCAATGTCCTCGCCGACCCCTATCTCCTCGGGGTCAACTCCGGCGCCTCCAGCGGCGCCGCCGCGGCGATCCTCTTCGGCGCCGGAGCAGGAGCGGGCGCCCACGCGCTGCCGCTCAGCGCCTTCATCGGCGCCCTGGCCGCCTCGCTGCTCGTGCTGCTCGTCGCCCGCTCCGGCGGGAAGGTGACCTCCCTCCGCCTGCTCCTGGCAGGAGTCGCGGTCGGTTACGCGCTCTACGCCGTGACGAGCTTCCTGATCTTCGCCTCCGACTCCGCCGAGGGCTCGCGCTCGGTGCTCTTCTGGCTGCTCGGCTCCCTCTCCCTCGCCGCCTGGGGCGCACCGCTGGTCATCGTCTTCATCGTCGTCGCGGCCACCGTCCTCGGACTGGCCTGGCTCGGGCGGCGCCTCGACGCCCTGGCCATCGGCGACGAGACGGCACAGACCCTGGGCCTGCACCCCGACCGCTTCCGCGTACAGCTGCTGCTCCTCGTCGCGCTGTGCATCGGCGTCGTCGTCTCGGCCTCGGGCAGCATCGGCTTCGTCGGCCTGGTCATCCCCCACCTGGCCCGACGGGTCGTCGGGTCCGCCCACCGCCACGCCATCCCGGCGGCAGCCCTGATGGGCGGGATCTTCCTCCTGTGGGCCGACATGGTCGCGCGGACCGTCCTCGCGCCCCAGGAGATCCCGTTGGGCATCCTCACCTCGCTCGTGGGCGCCCCCTTCCTCCTGATCCTCATCCGCCGCATGCACGTCTCGTCGACCTGACCCACCACCACCCTGGAGTCCACAGTGCCCCGCCCCCGATTCCGCCGTGCCCGCACCGTCGCCCTCGTCTCCGCGACCGCCCTGCTGGCAGCCGCCTGCGGCGGCTCCTCCGGCAGCACCGACGCCGAGACCCGCTCCGACGACGGGCACTACCCGGTGACGGTGGAGAACTGCGGCGACGAGGTGACGATCGAGTCCGAGCCGACCAATGTCGTCATGCTCAAGTCCGCGATGGTCCCCTTCCTCACCTCGGTGGGCGTCCTCGACCACGTGAGCGCCAAGGCGGGCGCCTACCCGGAGGGTTACTTCTCCGGTGACGTAGCGGCGCAGGTCGAGGACATCGAGTCGCTCACCGATCGCACCGACGCCTCCGGGCACCTCCTGATCTCCAAGGAGGCGGTGGTCGAGCGCGAGCCGGACCTCGTCCTCGGGCAGACCGACAACCTCACCCGGGAGTCCCTCGACGAGGTCGGGATCCCCTCCCTCGAGGCCTCCGGCCTGTGCACGAAGGCCCTGCCCACGCCCGGCTTCCAGCAGATCTACGACGAGATCGAGATGTACGGCCAGGTCTTCAACCGCGAGAAGGAGGCCACCCAGGCCGTCGCGGACCTGAAGAAGCGGGTCGCGACAATCACCGAGCAGACCAAGCACGCCGACCAGCGGACCGGAGCGGTCCTCTACCCCACCATCGGCGGCGGGACCACCTATGCGTACGGCAACAAGTCGATGCCGGACCCGCAGCTCGAGGCGGCCGGCATCACCAATGTCTTCGGCGAGCAGGACGAGCGCGTCTTCGAGGTCACCACCGAAAAGCTCCTCCAGGAGGACCCGGACGTCATCGTCCTGCTGCACTCCGACGGAGACCCGAAGGACGTCGAGAAGGCCCTGACCGACCTCCCCGGCGCGAACAAGCTCACCGCGGTGAAGAAGGGGAACGTGCACACCGAGCTGTTCAACTTCGCCGAGCCGGCCAGCCCCCTCGCCGTCGACGGGCTGGAGCGCCTCATCGACGAGGTGGGCGACGGCTCGTGATCACCGCCACCGGACTGCGATTCTCCTACGGGCGCACCGAGATCATCCGCGACATCTCGCTCGCGGCCCGCCCCGGTCGCGTGCTCGGCCTCATCGGCCCCAACGGCAGCGGCAAGACCACGCTCCTGCGGCTCCTCCACGGTGGGCTCACCCCGGCCGCCGGCGAGGTGGACGTCAACGGCACCCCGCTCGGGCGGCTCGACCGGCGCACCATCTCGCAGGAGATCGCCGTCGTCGTCCAGGAGGCCGGCGGCGAGTCGACGATGACCGCCGCCGAGATGGTCCTGCTCGGGCGTACCGCGCGACTGTCCGGCTTCCAGCGCACGAGCGAAGGGGACATCGCCGCCGCGCGCGCGGCGCTGCACCGCGTCGGCGCCCTCGACCTCGCCCGACGCGACTTCACCGGGCTCTCCGGCGGGGAGAAGCAGCGGGTGCTCATCGCCCGCGCCATCGCCCAGGACGCCGACCACCTGCTCCTCGACGAGCCGACGAACCACCTCGACATCCGCTACCAGCACGAGGTCCTCGGACTGCTGCGCGGCCTCGCCACCACGACCGTCGTCGTGCTCCACGACCTCAACCTCGCGGCCCGCTACTGCGACGACGTCGTGCTCCTCAGCCACGGCCAGGTCGCCGGGGCCGGGACCACCGAGGAGGTCCTCGACCCCGACCTGCTCACCCGCATCTACGAGATCGGGGTGCGCCGCGTCGACGACGTGGACGGCCTCCACCTGCTCTTCACCCCCCTTCGACAGGAGGTCGCATGACCACCCCCAGCACGCCCCCGACCGCACCCGCCACCGACACGCAGCTCCAGGCGCGGATCGACGACTACTGGGACCACCGCGCCCGGATCTACGACGAGGCGCAGCACCGCGGCGGACGGGACAGCGTGGACCGCGACCTGTGGGGCCGGGTCTGGGACGCGGCACTGCCGTCGGCCCCGGCCCGCGTCCTCGACCTCGGCACCGGCAACGGGCACGCCGCCTTCGTCCTCGCCTCCCTCGGCCACGAGGTGACCGGACTCGACTCCTCCGCGGGCATGCTCGAGATCGCGCGGGCCCGCGCCACGCACGCCGGGACGAAGGGGGCTGCCCCCACCTTCGTCCTCGGCGATGCCTGCGACCCGGAGATCGTCGCGGCCGACTTCGACGCGGTGACGAGCCGGTACCTCATGTGGACCCTGCGCGAGCCGCTGGCCGCGCTGGAGCGCTGGCGCCGGCTGCTGCGCCCCGGCGGGGTGCTCGCCGTCGTCGACAGCACGTGGTTCGACGCCGGCCTCGAGGGCTCACCGCCCGAATTCATCGAGTCCTACGGGCAGGTGATGCAGGACCTCCCGCTCGCCACGGCCGGCTCGATCGAGGCCACGGCCGAGGTCGTGCGCGCGGCAGGCTTCTCCGACGTGACGATCACGCCGCTGACCGAGGTCCTCGCCGTCGACGAGGACCTCGGGGTCGCCCCCGGCCACCGGCCGCGCCTGCAGTACCTGGTGCGCGGCACCGCCTGAGGGCCGGCACCGCTGCCTCAGCAGGTGGTGGCGATGTCGCTCAGGGTGTCGCTCTCGGTCGTGGACGACGGCGAGGACGAGGGCGTCTTCTCCTGCGTGGGCTTCGGCGTCGTGGGGTTCGACTTCTTCTTCGGGGTCGGCTCCGGAGGGTCGACCGCCTTGTCCACCATCGCGTGGATCTTGGCGTAGTCGGGGTCGTTGACGTTGATGTTCTCGTTCGTCAGCGGCAGCGACTTGATCGAGCCGCCGTCCTGGATCCGCAGGACGAGCTCGGCCCACTCATCGAGGTCCTGCTGGGGAATGTCGACGCGGACATTGTCCTCGAGCGTCTCCGCCAGGGCCGGGTAGCGAGTGATCATCGTCGTGGGGTTGACCTGGTTGAGCAGGGCACCGACCATGCAACGCTGGCGACGCATCCGGGAGAAGTCACCGTCCTGGGAGCCGGCGCGCGACCGGGAGTACCACAGGGCGTGATAACCCTTGAGCTTGCGGTACCCCGGCTCGATGTAGTCCGTGGTCCCGACGGTCTCACCGGTGACCGGGTCGATCTTGCACCCGATGCAGACCCGCTCCTTGACGTGGATGCTCACCCCGCCCATGGCGTCGACGAGCTGCGAGAAGCCCTCGAGGTTGACGACGGTCGTGTAGTCGATGTCGAGGCCGAGGACCTGCGAGACCGCGTCCTTGGTCACGGTCAGCCCGGGCTCGGTGTCCTTGGCGAAGAGATCCTTGTTGTTCTCGCCGAGCGTCCAGACGTGCTCCATGAGGCACTCGTCGCCGCAGTTGAAGCCCTGCGGGTACTTCTCCGAGAGCGGGTTGTCCGCCGAGAAGGGGACGTTCTGCAGGTTGCGCGGGATGCCGAAGAGGACGGTCTCGCCGGTGGTGGTGTCGACGCTGGCGACCATGATCGAGTCCGGACGGATGCCGGAGCGGTCCTGGTCCGCGTCCGAGCCGACGAGGAGGACGTTGACCCGGCCGGTGCCCGCCCAAGGGTCGTCACCGTCGCCGGGCGCCGCTGCGCCGTCGGGACGAAGGGTGTCGAAGACGGTGCCGAGGAGCGAGTGCTGGATCACGGCATAGCGCATCGCCTGCGCGGCGGGCGCGAAGATCAGCGACGCGGCGAAGGCCGTGAAGACGATCATGGCGATCTTGGGCCGGCCACGGCTGCCCTCGGGCATGTTGTCCCGGGCGGTGGTGATGATGCCCCAGATCCAGACCACGGCGGCGATGAACATCAGCGGCACCGCGACGAGGAGCGCCGTGCGGCTCACGCCGACGCTGATGACGGAGTCGGTCACTCCCTTCGCCAGGCCGTAGGCACAGATGGCGAGGATGCCGAGGACGAACACCCCGACGATGACCTGGCCGGTGCGCCGGCGGGAGGGGATGAGGCCGAGCCCCGGGATGATCGTGCTCGCGGCGGTCAGGGTGTAGAAGCGGCGGGTCTGCCGCGCCTGCCGTCGGGACGTCATCCCACGCTCTCCGAGGGAGCCATGACGCCCGGATTGGTCGCTCTGAGAAGCCACAGGTGCCACCCTCCTCGCTCAGGTACCCGTGGACGTTCTCAGTCGTCCTCAGGGCATTTTCGTCGTCAATCGTGACACAACGGAGACCTGACTCCTAAAAGTTCCCCACCCCTCGGATCGGGTCCGTCACGCTCGTGCCCTCGGCTCAGCCCCGGGTGCCCGGATCGGGGTCGTACCACCCGTCGAAGCTCTCGGCGAGCGCGGTGAAGCGGTCACGCAGTCCGTGCTCCACCGCCCCCGACTCGTCGGCGATCATGTCCTCGCGGACGTACACCGCCCACTCATGGTCCTCGCCGTCGTCCTCGCCGGCCAGCGACTCCCGGATGACGCGGACCTGGGTGAAGCCCTCATCGCGCAGGTCGTCGGCGATGCGTTCGGCGTCGTCGCGGTCGGGGAAGACCATCAGGTGCTCGGTCATAGCACCACTTTGGCATGCGGACCTGATCGCTTTGCAGCGCCACACGGACATGATCTGGTCACGACATGGTTGCCCTCGACGTCACTGCGCTGCGTGCCTCCTTCCCGGCCCTGGGCTCGGGGGTCGCCTACTTCGACGGACCCGGTGGGACCCAGACGCCGACAGCCGTCGGCGAGGCGGTCGCCGGCACGCTCACCGGCCCGCTCTCCAACCGCGGCACCGACATCGTCAGCCAGCGCAACGCCGAGCAGGCGATCTCCGGCTTCCGGCAGGCCATCGCCGATCTGGTCGGCGGCGAGCCGGGCGGGATCGTCTACGGACGCAGCGCCACCCAGATCACCTACGACTTCTCGCGGGCCCTCGCGAAGTCCTGGTCGCCCGGCGACGAGGTCGTGGTGTCCGAGCTCGACCACGACTCCAATGTCCGTCCATGGGTTCAGGCCGCTGCGGCCGTCGGCGCGACCGTCCGGTGGCTGCGCCTCGATCCGACCACGGCCGAGCTCGACCTGACCGACCTCGATGCGGCGGTCACCGAGCGCACCCGGGTCGTCGCGGTCACCGGTGCGTCCAACCTGGTCGGCACCAGGCCTGCGGTGTCCCGGATCGCCGAACGCGCCCATGCGGTCGGGGCGCTGGTCTACGTCGACGGCGTCCACCTCACGGCGCACGCGAGTGTCGACATCGCCGCCCTCGGGGCGGACTTCTACGTGTGCTCGCCGTACAAGTTCTTCGGGCCGCACTGCGCCGCTCTGGCGGCGGACCCGGCCCTGCTGGAGACCGTGCGGCCGGACAAGCTGCTTCCGTCGACCGATGCCGTTCCGGAGCGCTTCGAGCTGGGCACGCTCCCGTACGAGCTCATGGCCGGCACCACCGCCGCCGTGGACTTCATCGCCGATCTGGCTCCCGAGGGCGGAGACCGACGCGAGCGCCTGACGCGGGCGCACGCGATCGTCGAGGAGCACGAGGTCCGGCTCCGGCAGCGGATCGAAGGGGGTCTCGCCGACCTCGGTGAGCGCGTCACCCTCCACTCGCGCGCCGTGGACCGCACCCCGACGCTGTTCTTCACCTTCGCCGACCGGTCGGCCGCCGACGCCACCCGATTCCTCGCCGAGCGCGACGTCCTCGCGCCCACCGGAACCTTCTACGCGCACGAGCCCTTCCGGGCACTCGGGCTGCCGGTCGCGGACGGGATGCGGGTCGGGGTGGCGCCCTACACCGATGACGCGGACGTCGATCGGCTGCTCACCGGCCTGACGGACTTCTTCGCCGGACGGTGATCGCGGCTCCACCACGGTGGTTTCGGGGCTCAGGCCGAAGACGGCCTTCGCACCTCAACCGCCGTGCCTGCCGAACGGTGATTGAGGCGTGAGGAGCGCCAGCGACGCGCCTCGAATTCAGGCCGGCGAACGCCCGGTGAGCGCGATGAGCCGGTCCTGCCGCGGGGCGTCGGCCGCCACCTCGACGGTGGGACCGCACACCCCCTCGCCACGGATGTGCTCGCCGAAACCGGCGATGGCCGCCTCCAGGGCGTCGAGCTCGCGATCGCTGAAGGTCGTCTCGGTGCCGGCCGCCTGACCGATGTCCCAGCGGTGGACGAGCAGGTCGAAACCGTAGAACTGATCGAAGGCCCCCCCGACGGTGCTCACGCCGAAGGGGGTCTCGTACGCCCGCTCCGCAAGGGTGTCGTCGGCGAGCTGCCGGGCGACCGCCTCCGCGTGGGTGCGCCAGGCGGTAGCGGATCCGAGGGCAGCCACCGTCGGCGCCGGGTCGGGCAGGTCCGCCCCCGCCTTGAGCAGGAAGTCGCGCTGGGTGTCGATGAGGTGCTGGACGACATCGCTGCCGGACCACCCTTCGCACGGACTCGGCCCGTCGAGCGCCGCCGGGTCGGCGGAGTCGATGAGCCGCATCAGCGGGGTGTTCTTGCGGTCGAAGACCGAGGCAGCGTCCTGGGGAAGTGGCATGGGGTCAGCCTGTCACCGAGTGGTGACAGCCGTCACCCGGCCACCTCGTCGAGCGCCAGCCGGACCGCCGTGCCCAGGGTCTGGGCGGACTCCTCGGCGAGGATCTCGCGCTCATCGATGTCCTCGTCCGCGACGAAGCCCTGCTCCTGCCCCGCATTGCGCAGCCCGAGGATGAGGATGGCGGTGCCGTCGTACTCGGCAAGTACGCGAGCCGCGCCGGGCTCGGCCAGCTGGACATCGCGGTCGACGCCGAGATTGGCGGCGGCGGGCTCGACGGGAGCCTCCGGCAGCGGTCGGTCGGACTCGTTGAGGCCGGCGATGACGGTCGTCCCGACGACGTCATCGGCCACGCCCTCGCCGAGGACGTGGACCCAGCCGTTGGGGAGGTCCTCCGGCCCCGACGTGGGGCTGAGCGACTCGACGGCATACCGCCCGCGGAACCGGGTGATGGCGACGGTGTGCAGCAGTGCCATGCAACTCTCCCTTCGTCAGACCCGGCTGAGGCGCTCAGCCGCGTCCAGGGCAGCCAAGACCGTCGCGCCGAGATCCTCGGCCACCCAGTCCTCCGCCTCGCGGACCACCGCCGGAGCGTCCTCGTGCCCGGACCAGCCTTTCCCGGGTCCTTCGTTGACCATGGGGGTGACGTGCCAGGTGCCACGCTTGATGAAGAGGTGCACGTGGGACGCCCCGTCCGCGAGCATCGCGTCCTCCGTCTCGTACCCCAGTGCCAGCGACGCCACCGTCGCGCCAGTGCCACCCAGGGCGGGCAACTCGTCGACGGTGATGGTGCCATTGTGGGCCAACCCGTCGAGGACGGCGTCACCCACGGCCTGCGGTGAGGAGTCGTCGCGTGGGAGGCCCCTCGTCCACCCGTCCATGAAGTACCCGCGTCGCGGCACCAAGGACATGGAAGCCACCACCAGGCCCGATGGCGACCGAAAGACCTGGACTTCCTGATTCACGGGTACTCCTTCTCCACGATGTCGATGCCCTTGCTGTCAGCGTACGTCCGGGCGCGGTTCAGTTCCTCGAGCTGGCTCGGGGTGAACCCGTCCGGAGGTGTCACCACCTCGAGCACCTTCCCGTCGAGCTGCTGGGGGTTGATAGACACACCGCCACGGCTGTTCGGTGTCGCCTTGTCGATCTCGTCGACGTAGTCCTTGAGCTGCCTCTCGACGGCACCGTCCGTGCCATAGGTCTTCAACGAGGGGTCCATCGACTTGATGCTCGTCGCAACCCGGTCGCCGTTCGCCTGGACCTCGTACTTGTCCCAGGTCTTGTAGGACCCGGGAAGGTTGCCGTCCTGTGCGGCCTCGACGATGATGCCCCGCTTCTTCGGGTCGATCTTGTCCGTGTCCCAGACGTCCTCGGGCTCCTTGAGGCCATACCGCTCGACGTAGCGGTTGGCCCGGTCATTCAGCCGGGTCTGGGCCGCCTCCTGCGGGTCGTTCGAGTCCTTCTTCGCAGCCTTCTCGGTGAAGTCGTCCTTCCACCCGGGAGGGTCCTTCTTGAGCGCCTTTCGTCCGATGTCGTCGAGATCGTCGGCCGGCTTCTTGAGGAGTCGCGCGACTGGGACGACGGAGGCGAGGGTGAGGATCTTGCCAAGGACGCCGGAGTCGTTCCAGTCGTCGAGGAAGGCGCCCTTCGGGTCGTTGATGTACTTCGACACGTCGCCGAGGGTGTCGCCGCCCATGTCGATGATGTACGCCACCGAGGGACTGAGCGGGATCCACGGGTTGTCGCGGACCCAGTCCGCGCCCTCACCGAGCCAGTACGCACCTTGGGAGAGACGTAGCTGGGCCTGTCGACCGAGCCAGCTGTCCTCGATGTTGTCCTTCCACCACTCGTTGGCGTGGTCGGTGATCTCGTCGAGACTGTTCGTCGTCGTCTTCCAGAGGTCGGCGATGCCGTCGGTGACATCGCCCGCGGCGCCCTTGACGTCGCCCCACGACGGCAAGTCGGACATGTTGGGCAGGTCCGGCATGTCGGGCAGATCAGGCAGGTCCGGCATGTCGGGCAGATCAGGCAGGTCCGGCATGTCGGGCAGATCAGGCAGGTCCGGCATGTCGGGCAGATCTATATCGAACCCGGCCTTCGCCGTCCCGGACCCTCGCGCGCCGGCGAAGTCCCCAGCGCCGCCGCCTCCCCCACCTCCGGAGGCACGCTCCTGCTCATCTGCCTGCTCGCGGGCGACCTTCGCGAATGCCACCAGCCGCTCAGAGGCGGTGTCGGTGTGCTGGGCCGCCAGCTCCCAGGACCGGGTGTACCCCTCGAGATCCGGTCCGGCCCAGGACTCCTCGAGCACGGTGAGCATCGTGGCCCCGGTCCGACCGACGTCACCGAGGCCGCTCCCTTCGCGCTGGAGCGCGTCGGAGATCGACCTCAGTCGGTCGGGGTCATTTCCGTGCGTGAGGCTCTGGCTCATGACACTCCACGGGTTGGAGGAAACATCGATCCGAGGATCCACGGCCGTGCGCCCCCTGTCCGTGGGGCGCGCTCCCCCGATGACGAAGGGGTGAACGCCAGACCACACCGCGTCGCGCGCTGGTGACGGGACGGCGAAACCTCGGCCGGGGCGCCCCCTTCGGCCTTGCCCGTGGTCGGGACGTCGGGTGTCATGGGCGCACCATGAGTGGGCTCTTCGTCGCGGTCGGCGACTCCTTCACCGAGGGCATCGGCGACCCCAACCTGCACTACCCCAATCTCGTGCGGGGCTGGGCCGACCGGATGGCCCGCCAGCTCGGCCGGGCCGACCCGACCTGGCGCTACGCCAACTTCGCGATCCGCAGCAAGTTCCTCGACCAGGTCGTCGAGGAGCAGTTCGACGCGGCGCTCGCGCTCGACCCGACCCACATCTCCTTCTGCGCCGGCGGCAACGACCTGCTCTCCCTGCGCGCCGATGTCGACGCGATCACCCAGCGCTACGAGAGCGCACTCGAGCGACTCATCGCGTCGGGGGCCGAGGTCATCGTCTTCACGACCTTCGAGCCCCAGACCAGCCGGCTGATCGAGCCCCTGGTGAAGCGGGTGCGGGCCTTCAACACGGCGATCCGGGACCTCGCCGCCACCCACGACGCGACGCTCGTCGACCACGCGCTCATGGGCGAGTTCGACAACCGGACGCTCTGGTCGATGGACCGGATCCACATGACCCGCCCCGGTCACAAGCGGATGGCGGCGGCCGTCGCCGAGAGGATCGGGGTGCCGCACACGCTCAAGCTGAGCGACCTCGTGACCTACGAGCCGCCCGGGTGGCGGCACGTGCTGCGCACGGAGGCGCAATTCGTCCGCGACGAGATCGTCCCGCTGGTGCAACGGCGTCTGCGCGGCGAGTACGAAGGGGACACCACCCAGCCCAAGTGGCCGGACCCGATCCACCCCGCCGACGGGATGAAGCGTCTCGCCGCCGAGCAGGCCGCGGTCGAGCGGCGCCTGCAGGCGTGGGGCGAGACCCTCGAGCGGGTGTGAGCTGCGGGCCGGCCGGAGTGTGTATCAGTGGCGGGAGCGGGGATCCCACACGACGAGGGCCTGACCGGCATTGCGTGGGCGCGGTCGCTGGCCGTGGCGCAGCGCGACGATGTCGCCCTGGGAGCCGACGGCGAAGAAGCGCCGGCCCTGGCCGAGCTCCTCACGGGCGTCGTCGAGCTCCTCGCCCAGCTCGGCCACCCGGGCACGCAGGGCGTCGACCTGGTGCTCGAGCTCGAAGATCCGCTGGATCGCCCCGAGCGAGACGCCCTCCTCCTGGGAGAGGCGCTGCACCTCACGCAGCCGGGTGACGTCGGCAGCGCTGTACCGCCGACCGCCACCACGGGTGCGTGAGGGGATGACCAGACCGATCCGGTCGTACTGACGCAGGGTCTGGGCGTGCATGCTCGCGAGCTCGGCGGCCACGGAGATGACGAAGACCGGAGTCTCGTCGTCCCCGCTCAGTCCGGAGATCCTGACCATCGAGCTCACTCCCCTTTCGCGGCTCCTCCGTCGCGCCTCAAGACGACGCTTCGTCTGCTCCTAGCGTCCCGCGACGTCAGGCGCTGGCCTCGGAGGTGAGGTCCGCACGCGGGTCGTCGTCCCGGGAGTCGCGCAGGACCTCGATGGCCTCCCGCTCGGCATCGCTGAGATCGGTCGGCACGACGACCTGCACCTTGGCGAGCAGGTCCCCCTTCGCCTTGGCCGTGACGACACCGCGGCCCTTGAGCCGCAGGACGCGGCCGCTCGGGGTCCCCGGCGCGACCTTGACCTTGACGCTGGACCCGTCGAGGGTCGGCACCGCGATCGTCGCCCCGAGCGTCGCCTCGGCGAAGGTCACCGGCAGGTCGAGCGTGAGGTTGGTGCCGTCGCGGCCGAAGACCGGGTGCCGGCCGACCGAGACGGTGAGGATGAGGTCACCCCGCGCCGCTCCGCGCTCGCCGGGACCGCCCTTGCCACGCAGGCGGATCTTCTGCCCGTCCTTGACGCCGGCCGGGATCTTGGCGTTGACCTTCTCCCGGTTGACCTCGAGGGAGATCGTGCGCCCCTCGACGGCATCGCGGAAGGACAGCTCGGTGCGCGCGGTGAGGTCGGAGCCCTTCGTCGGGCCGCGCGGGGGCGACCGGAAGCCGGCCCCCTGACCGCCGAAGCCAGCGGCGCCGCCGCCACCTCCGAACATCGAGAGGATGTCCTCGAGGTCGGGCTCACCGCCCCCACCCCCGGCGAAGGGGGAGCCGCCCCCGGAGCTGTAGCGCATCCGGGGGTCGCCCCCTCCCCCGCCGAAGGCGGAGAAGATGTCCTCGAAGCCACCGTTGCCGCCCTGGCCGCCGGCGGTGAATCGGGCACCGCCGCCGGTCATCGAGCGGATCGCGTCGTACTCACGACGCTGCTCGGGGTCGGAGAGCACGGCCTGCGCCTCACCGACGTCCTTGAACTTCTGCTCCTTGGCAGCATCCCCGTCATTGCGGTCGGGGTGGTACTGCTTCGCGAGCTTGCGATAGGCCTTCTTGATCGTCGCCTCGTCGGCGTCCTTGGGGACACCGAGGATCGCGTAGAAGTCCTTGTCCATCCAGTCCTGACTGGCCATGTCTCCTCCTCTCGGATCTCGTGGGTGCTACTGCGGGTCGGCGACCGCGACGCGGGCGGCGCGCAGGACGCGCTCGCCGGCGCGGTAGCCGGGCTGGAGGACAGCCGTGACCGTGGTCGCCGTGGCGTCCTTCGGCAGCTCCTCGTCGCTGGCATCCCACTCGCCGTGCATCAGGGCCTCGTGGACGTTGGGGTCGAAGACCTCGCCCTTGGCGCCGATGCCCTCCAGGCCGTACTTGCCCAGAGCCTGCTCGAGCTTGTCGGTGATGGCCTTGACCGGGCTGCCCTCGGGCAGGTCCCCGTGCTGCTCGGCGAGCTGGATCTCGTCGAGGACCGGCAGGAGCGTCTCGAGGACGTCGTGGGCGGCCCGGATCTGGACCTCCGCACGGTCCCGGTCGACACGTCGCTTGTAGTTGACGTACTCGGCCTGGAGCCGCTGGAGGTCGGCCAGACGGTCGGCCGCGAGGGTCGTGTCGGGGTGCTCCTGCTCGACGGCAGCCGCCTCCGGGTCGAAGGGGAGGTCCTCCCCTTCGCCCTCGGTGGCCACGGCCGCGTCGGGGGCGGCCCCGGCGTCAACCGGGGCCGCCTCCGCGTCGGCGACGGACTCGACGTCGACCTGCTCCTCGGCCTCCGGGTTCACGGCGTCCGCGTCGGCGGCCGCCTCCGGGTCGATCGGCTGGTTCGGGTCGGTCACTTGTTCTCCTCGGTGTCGGCGTCGTCGACGACCTCGGCGTCGACGATGTCGTCGTCACCCTCGGTGGAGCCCTGGTCGGCGCCCGGCTCGGCACCGGGGGCCTCGCCGCCGGCCTGCTCCTCCTCCGCGGAGGCCGCGTAGAGGGCAGCGCCCATCTTCTGGCTCTCCTCGTTGAGGGTGTCGACCTTCTTGTTGAGGTCCTCGACACTGATCTCGGACTCGGGCTTCAGCGACTCCTTGAGGTCGGCGAGCGAGTCGTCGACGGGCTTGCGCTGCTCGTCGGTGAGCTTCTCACCGGACTCGGAGAGGAACTTCTCGGTGGAGTAGACGAGGTTCTCCGCGGTGTTGCGGGCCTCGGTCTCCTCGCGACGCTGCGCGTCCTCGTCGGCGTGGGCCTCGGCCTCCTTGACCATGCGGTCGATCTCCTCCTTCGACAGCGCGGAGCCGCCGGAGATGGTGATCTTCTGCTCCTGGCCGGTGCCACGGTCCTTGGCGGAGACGTTGACGATGCCGTTG
>JBQGNO010000005.1:0-10767 GCA_052087725.1 Janibacter sp.
TCGACCTGCGGCACACCGCGCGGCGCCGGCGCGATGCCGGAGAGCTCGAACGTGCCGAGGTTCTTGTTCTGCTGCGCGATCTCGCGCTCACCCTGGAAGACCTGGATCAGCACGGACGGCTGGTTGTCCTCGGCGGTGGAGAAGACCTCCGAGCGCTTGGTCGGGATCGCCGTGTTGCGCTCGATGAGCTTGGTGAAGAGGCCACCCTTGGTCTCGATGCCCAGGGAGAGCGGCGTGACGTCGATGAGCAGGACGTCCTTGCGCTCGCCCTTGAGGACGCCGGCCTGCAGGGCCGCGCCGAGCGCGACGACCTCGTCCGGGTTGACGCCCTTGTTCGGGTCCTTCTTGGTCATGTCCTTGACGAGCTCGCTGACCGAGGGCATACGGGTGGAGCCACCGACGAGGACGACGTGGTCGATCTCGTCGAGGGAGACGCCCGCGTCCTTGATGACGTTCTCGAAGGGCTGCTTCGTGCGGTCGAGCAGGTCCTTGGTCATCTGCTCGAAGTTCGCGCGGGAGAGCGACTCGTCGAGGTGGATCGGGCCGTTGTCGCCCATCGACAGGTACTGCAGGTTGATCGACGTGGTCGAGGCGGAGGAGAGCTCCTTCTTCGCCTGCTCCGCGGCGTCGCGCAGACGCTGCATCGCGATCTTGTCGTTGGCCAGGTCGACGCCGGTGTTGTTCTTCACCTGGGTCAGCAGGTGGTTGACGATGCGCTCGTCCCAGTCGTCACCACCGAGGGCGTTGTCACCGGAGGTGGCGCGCACCTGGATGGTGGAGAAGCCGTCCTCGGGGTCCTTGCCGACCTCGAGCAGGGAGACGTCGAAGGTACCGCCACCGAGGTCGAAGACGAGGATGAGCTCGTCCTCCTTGCCCTTGTCGAGGCCGTAGGCCAGGGCGGCAGCGGTCGGCTCGTTGACGATGCGCAGGACGTTGAGGCCCGCGATCTCGCCGGCCTCCTTGGTGGCCTGGCGCTCGTGGTCGTCGAAGTAGGCGGGGACGGTGACGACCGCGTCGGTCACGTCCTCACCGAGGTAGGACTCGGCGTCGCGCTTGAGCTTCTGCAGCGTGCGGGCGGAGATCTCCTGGGCGGTGTACTTCTTGCCGTCGATGTCCTCCGACGTCCAGTCCGTGCCGATGTGGCGCTTGACGGAGCGGAGGGTGCGGTCGGCGTTGGTCACTGCCTGACGCTTGGCGACCTCACCCGCGAGGACCTCGCCGCCCTTGGAGAAGGCGACGACGGACGGGGTGGTGCGGCCACCCTCGGCGTTCGCGATGATCGTCGGCTCGCCACCCTCGAGGACGGCGACGGCAGAGTTGGTGGTTCCGAGGTCGATGCCAACGGCACGGGCCATGGGGCGCTCCTTCGTTTCGGGTGCCGGGGTGGTCACCCCGGCGGAGTTGAGTTGCTGGTGCTCAACTTAGGAGCCGATCGACAGCTTGCGCAAATCCGAGGCTCAAAAGTTGAGTTCACTTGGCTCAACTACGGGCGAAGGGGGTTTGTTCCCGCCGGAGGTCGAGGTGCCGCCCGCAGCCGCCTGCCCGCATGGCTCGTCGCTCTCCTGCTGATCCCCGGCCTCATCTTGGGCACCTCGGCCACCACGTACCTCATCGGTCTCTTCAGCGGTACCGAGGGGATCCTGCCCGTCAACGGCTACGTCTTCTGGTTTGGCGCCATCTGGGCTGCCGTGTCTCTCGTGGCCGTCGCGCTCCTGACCACCGGGCACGCACTCATCCTCCGATCTCGCCAGACCTGACCGCGCGTCGTACTGCAGTTCGGTTGCGGCTCCGGGGCTGGCCCCTGCAATTCCGGCACCTGGACCACCGCAAGTCGGCCAACTGCAGTACGACACACCGGCGAGCAGCGAGGAGCTTGCGTCGCATCACTCAGCCCGGCGAGACCCTAGGGACGCGCGATTCCCGCTCGATCCACAGCTGTCGCTGACGGGCGGCGTCATCCGGCCGCAGCGCGGTCGAGCTGCGAGGCGCCGTCACCGACGGTGGCCACCTGCTGGGTCGATGCGGTGAGGTCGATCGTGGCCTCCACCCTGTCAGCGCCGCCGTCCCCGGCACCACCCTCAGGTCGGCACCTCCTGCCCCGGGAACTCGGTGGTGACCAAGGGGTCGGCGTGCATGTGCCCGATGCGCCAGCCGCGGTCACCGCGCCGGTAGACCTTGGTCACGCGGCGTCGTCGCACGACTTCCTCACCCAACGCTGACGTGGAGCGGATCACCTCCAGGTGGACGGTGTGCGCCTGCGTCTCGCCCACGCGCTCCACCACGTACTCGAGTTGCTCATAGAGCCCGTCGCCGTACAGGCGCGCCACCGCGGCGAGCCGGGCACACACCTCCCTTCGCCCCAGCGCCACCCCGCCGAAGGCCCCGAGCAGCGACACCGGGCCGGCGTCATCCCACAATCGCTGGAAGGGGGCCGGGTCACCGGCGACCAGTGCCGCCAGCGCGGCGTGCTGGGCCCGCATGAAGCCTGTCCAGTCGTCGGTCCTGCCGACGGCCCCGGCCGCGCTCGTCATGGATTGCGTCATCGTGGATCCCTCGTGTGCGAAGTGGTGTGAGTCAAACGATGAGGGCCGCACCCGCGAGCGCCAGGTAGACGACCCCGGCTCCGAGCCGGACGGACTCGGCCACGCGGTGCGACGAGTGCACCCGACCGGCGAAGCCACCGGCGGCGAAGGCGTAGCCCCCGTCGCAGACCAGTGCGAGGACGACGAAGCAGAGCCCGAGCACGCCCACCTGCTGGGCCACGGAGCCCGCCATCGGGTCGACGAACTGCGGCAGGAAGGCGACGAAGAACAACGCCGTCTT
Organism: Janibacter sp.; assembly: GCA_052087725.1. Classification (GTDB taxonomy): domain Bacteria; phylum Actinomycetota; class Actinomycetes; order Actinomycetales; family Dermatophilaceae; genus Janibacter. The sequence goes on from JBQGNO010000005.1 coordinate 2,824, forward strand.
CGGGTTGAGCAGATCGACGAGGACTCCGTCGCGGTAGAGCCTCAGTCGGCTCGGGAGCGGGGACCCGCCCCCTTCGCCCCCGGGCGGGGCCCGGAACTGATGGACCGCCAGACCGACGAGGTAGGCGGCGCCCGCCCACCGCAGCCCGGTGTGCGCGGCCGGCGAGCTCTCCAGCAGGGCGGCCAGGCCGACGCTCGCAGCGAGCACGTGCAGCGCGGCACCCGTCTCGATCCCGAGCACCGAGCAGAGGCCGGCGAGGCGGCCGTGCTCGACGCTGCGCGTGACCACGTAGGCCACGGACGGACCGGGAAGGGCGACGATCGCCAGTGTCGCTGCAGCGAAGGCCATGAGCGTCGCTGCGGACGGCATCGACGTCAGGACCGCGGACGGGTGCCGCCACGATGCACCGGCCTGCTCATGCCGGCCGCCGGCCGCGGAGGCAGACGAACTGGTAGAACCACGCCACGAAGGCCGGGTCGAGCATCAGCTCGCGGTACCGCTCGAGCTGGGCCGTCGTCGCGCCGGCCTGCCGCAGCAGGGGCTCGGCCTGGATGTTGAGGTTGCGGTGCAGCAGACTGCCCGCGGACCCCCCGGCGGAGGTGTGCGACTGCTCCACCCCGGAGATCTCCACCAGCCCCGCGGCGACCATCTGGCCCGGCGCCTCGACGCCCCACTCGAAGGAGAGTCCGCTGGCCGGTGAGACCACGTCCATGGACAGGTGCTGCATGTAGGAGAAGAGCGCGAGATCCGACGAGGACGGCGCCGCCAACGCTTCGGGGTGGCGATCGGTCATCTCCCCGAGCACCAGCCACCCCCCGGGCGCCAACGCCGCCACGAGGTCGCGGAGGATCCTTTCGCGCTCCGGCAGGTGCGGCAGCACCAGCCGCGCGTGGATGAGGTCGAAGGGACCATCATCGGGCGCCCCGTCCCTGATGTCGTGACGACGGACCTCGACCCCCGGCTGCTCGACGACGTGCTCGGTCTCCAGGTCGACGGCGAGGACGCTCCCCGTCGGTCCGACCTGCTCGGCCATCCACCGCGCGATCGACCCTCCGCCGGCGCCGACCTCGAGGCAGCGCTGCCCCGGCCGCAGGCCGACCTCCTGCAGGGCCTCTCGCGTGGTGGGGTCGAACAAGTGCTCCAGCAGGGCGACGTGCTGCTGCCCCAGGTCGGAGTCGGAACCGAAGATGTACGCCGCCTCCACGCCGCTGCCATCCGTGCGCTCGGCCGTCCGCGCGCCTGTCATCTCTCCCATGTGCCGGTGTCCCCTCTGTGTTCGCGAACGGCCGGGTGGACGCCCGCGGTCCGGTGTGTCACACCAGAGCACCACCGACAACCTAACGTGTCAATAAGTATTTGAACCATTAGTCACAATTGGCGAACAGTGGTATCACACGGACGTTCGACGCACGTACCATTAGTCCTATGCCAACCCTGCCCGCGCTGCCGTCCGTCATCACCAGCGAGCCACCGGCCCTGGACCTGATGAACACCCGCGTCTACCTCTCCGAGCAGTGGATCGACGTCCTCGACGACCGGGACAACCGCACCGAGTGGCTGACCGCCGAGGTCAACCGGGTCGGCATCGCCGCCAAGGACGCCGCGGCATTCAGCGACGAGGCGGCCGCAGCCCTCAAGGCCCTGCGCGGCGATGTCGCCGACGCCGTCGAGTCGGCACGTCACGGCAAGCGACCGCCGCAGCGAGCTCTGGCGAGGATCAACGACGCAGCACGGACCTCCCCCGCCAGCCCGCAGGCGCGGTGGGACGGCGCCGCCCTGACGACATCGACCCACCGCACCGGCCCCCTCGCCGAGCGACTGGCGGCCTCCTTCGCAGAGGCCGCACTCGAGCTGCTCACCTCGCCGGACATCACCAAGGTCCGTGTCTGCGAGGCGCCGTGGTGCGCCGTGCTCTTCCTCGCGACCAACCCTCGCCGTCGCTGGTGCATGGCGAGTGTCTGCGGCAACCGGGCCCGCGTGGCGCGGTACTACCTGCGTCACAAGGACGAGTGAGACGCGGGCAGCTCCAGTCGCGGCCACTCGCCGAGGTCACGCAGCATCTGCCGGTCGTGCGTCGCCACGACCACGGCCGAGCGGGTCGACCGCAGGGCTTGGGTCATCTCGTCGACGAGGCTCGATGACAGGTGATTCGTCGGCTCGTCGAGCACGAGCAGGTCCGGCTCCTCGGCCAGGCAGAGCGCGAGGTGCAGGCGGCGCTGCTGCCCCTGGGACAGGTCACCGACGGGCGTCGCGAGCGCCCGCCGGTCGAGCAGACCCAGAGCGCTCAGTGACGTCGATCCCCGCGAGGTGCCCTCCTCACCCCGAGCCGCCAGATGGCGCTCGAAGAGCTGGTGGGCGGTCTCCCGTGCGGACCACCGGGGCACCTCCTGCGACAGCACGGCCATCCGCGCGCCGGTGCTCAGGATGCGGCGTCCGCTCGTCGGCTCGAGGGTCCCGGCGAGGACTGCGAGCAGGGTGGACTTGCCGGAGCCATTGGGCCCGGTGAGCAGCAACCGATCCCCGCCGGCAAGGTCGAGCGAGACCGGCTCGTCGAGCCGGCCGCTGACGGAGACGTCGTCACAGGTGAGCAGCGGCCGCCCCTGCCGGGTCCGCACGGTGGGCCAGCGAAGCTCGAGCGGCGGCGCGGGCACCGTGATCGCGTGCTGCTGGAGCTCGTCCTGCCGGCGGTTGAAGGCCTGGACGACCCCACCCGCGCGGGTGGCACGCTGATGCTTCCCGTGCCCCTTCTCCGGACGCCACCCCGAGCGCAGTCGCGATCGCGCCTCCTCCGCGGCCTGGACCAGGCGACGGTGCTCGACCTGCTGGTCGGCGTAGTCCTGCTCCCAGCGCACCCGGTCGGCACGCCTCCCTTCGACCCACCCCTCGTAGCCGCCGGAGTACGACCGGGGCCGGCCGTCCTCGCTCGGGTCGAGGTCGAGGAAGGAGTCCGCGACGTCCCGGAGCAGCGCCCGGTCGTGGGTGACGATCGCGACCCCGCCGGGGTGCTCGCGCAGGCTCGCCGTGAGGAACGCCAGCCCCGCCGCATCGAGGTGGTTGGTCGGCTCGTCGAGGAGCATGAGGTCGGGTCGGGCACCGAGCACGCAGGCGAGCCGGATCCGATAGCGCTGCCCCACCGACAAGGTCCGCAGCTCACGGTCACGGTCGGTGCACGCCTGCAGCCCGGCGAGCGCGACGTCCACCCGACGGCCGGCATCCCAGGCGTCGAGGGCGATGGCGCGCTCCAGCGCCTCGGCGTAGGCATCATCCGCCCCGGCAGCCTCCGCCCCCATCGCCTCGGTCGCCGCGTCGAGGTCGGCCAGGGCGCGCAGGGAGTCCGAGATCGCCAGCTCGACGAGCGATCCGACGGTCTCCCCCGGCCCGGCCTCGAGGGCCTGCTGGGCGAGGGCGATGGACCCCGCGGACGTGACCGTGCCGCCGTCGGGCTGCAGGAGCCCGGCGAGCACGTGCAGGAGCGTCGTCTTGCCCCGTCCGTTCTCGCCGACGATCGCCAGCCGTGACCCGGCGGAGACGGTCGCATCGACCTCGGTGAGGACGGGGTGGCCGCCGAGGACGACGGAGACGCCCTCGGCACGGACGTGCGCGCTGCCCCCGGCGGGCGTGCCCCGCGTCAGGGCAGCGCGGGTCGCTGGTTCATGGGTGTGGATGTGCTGCATGTGCTCTCTTCGGCTCGTGTGGAGCCGGGCACGCCAAAGGGGGCCGCCCGGCGATTGCGCGGGACGGCGTCCAGAGCGAAGGAAGTGAGGGTGAGCTCTGCCGCCGTCAGCGGCGAGCCCGCAGCCTCATCGAGGCGATGCCTGTGTACATGCACTCAAGGATAGGAGTCCGGCCGGACTCGGTCCAGCGAGTTCCGCGATCCCACGCGCACCTCGACGTGGGTGAAGGCGGGGGCGAGACGGCGCAGCTGCGCGACCGGCACCACGTGCGGCGAAGGGAGCCGGAAGGTCACCGTCGTTCCGGTCCGGTCGACGGCCGTACCCTCACGCAGCTCATCGAGCGGGATGCCGTGCTCGTAGGCCTGGACCCAGCATCCCTCGGGTCGCCAGTTCTCATGCAGGAGAAGGGGACTCACGGCAGAGACCACACTCATCCCCCTTCGCGCCAGGCCGTCGGGCAACAGCGGAGGCTCGTCGGAGTCGAAGAAGCGCACATCCCGGGTGGCCATGACGGGCTTGCGGACCGTGCGGCCCTCCCCATCGCGGCGCGTGTCGGTGCCGCGACCGTCATCGGTCACCTCGACCTCCCTGCCGGTCACCGTGACGACCACCGAGCCACGCCGGCCGGTCGCTGCGGCCTCGTCATCCGCGTAGGCGACCACCTCGAGGACGAGGTGCAGCGCCATCGCCTCGCCGAGCGACCGCGCCAGTGCACGCCCCGCCACGAGGTGCCCCCGGTCGACGTCCACGGACCAGTCGTGCGTGGTGGTCGTCCATGCGCCGCGGCCACCGGCCCCCTTCGCCATGTCGGGCACCGGCCTCAGCGGGCGACGTAGACGGTGTTGCTCGACTCCCCGCCGGTGAGGAAGTTGTCGAAGGTCACCACGTGCGCGTCCGCGTGGTCGAAGACCTCCCCGAGCAGGTCGATGAAGTCCGCATCCGGCGGGTCGTCCGACCAGAGCGCGAAGACGCCGTCCGTGCGCAGATGGGACTTCAGCTGTCGCAGCCCGTCGGCGGAGTAGAAGGGCGCATGGTCCGGGTGGAGCAGGTGGTGCGGCGTGTGGTCGATGTCGAGCAGCACCGCGTCGAAGCTCCGTCCCGGAGCCTCCGGGTCGAACCCTCCTTCGGATGCCGCGAGCGCGAAGAAGTCGTCGAAGAGCAGCCGGGTCCGCGGGTCCCGGACGAGCGCGGTCGACTCCGGCAGCAGCTCACGCTCGTGCCAGTCGATGACCTCCGCCATCGCGTCGACGACGACCATCGAGCGCACCCGGGGGTCCTCAAGCGCCGCCCGTGCGGTGCAGCCCAGGCCGAGGCCGCCCACGACGACATCGAGGTCCGCCCCCTTCGCCTGCGCCAGACCCAGCCGAGCCAGCTCGATCTCGGCGACGGTGAAGAGACTCGACATGAGGAACTCGTCGCCGAGCTTCACCTCGTAGACATCGACCTTGAGCGTCGGCTCCAGCCGTCGGCGCAGGCTGATCTCACCGCGCGGGGTCTCGCTGAACGCGAGCTCCTCGAAGCGCCTGCTCATGGGCGCACTCCTGTCACGCCCGACGAACCCGCCGTCATCGTCATCAGCACTGGTTGCATGCGGACAGTCTGCCTGCCCTTGACAGGGCCGCGCACTGACGGAAAACTCCGGTGGATGGTCATCCCAGTGGAGCAAAACTCCACTCCAGACGAGGCAGTGTCGCCGGTCGCCCCGGGGGCACTGCTGTCGCTGCTGCGCGCCCACGTCCCCTCCCTGAGCCACGGGCCGGCCCAGGTCGGCCGCACCGTGCTCGAGGATCCACGCGCGGTCGTACCGATGACCGTCCAACAGCTCGCCGACCACGCCGGCACGAGCGAGGCCTCGGTCATCCGGCTGACGAAGGCGATCGGCTGCAGCGGGTACCGGGAGTTCCGCACCCTGCTCACCGCCACCGTGGCCCAGGCCGGACAGGCCACGTCCGACGGCGGGCTGCCGGCCGATATCACCGTCGACGACGGGCCCTCGACGGTCGTCGCCAAGCTGCTCGCGGAGGAGCGGCAGGCCCTCACGGACACCGCCGCCGCGGTCTCGACGACGGCGCTCACCGCCGCCGCCGACGCCGTGGTCACCGCCCGGCGAGTCATCATCGTCGGCATCGGCGCCTCCGGCCTCGTCGCCGAGGACCTCGCCGCCAAGCTCGAGCGCATCGGCCTGGGCGCCCGCGCCGTCACCGAGGGGCACCACGCGATGACGCTCGCGGTCCTCATGACTCCCGACGACCTCCTCATCGCGATCTCGGCATCCGGCGAGACCACCGATGTCGTCGAGCCCCTTGCCGCGGCACAGCGCAGCGGCGTGCCCTCGGTCGCGATCACCGTCCGCCCCCGCAGCAGCCTCACCTCGGCAGACCACGTCCTCGTCGGCGTCGCCGCCCGCGAGGGAGCGATGCGCTCGGCCGCCATGAGCTCACGCACCGGACAGCTCTTCGTCGTGGACGCCCTCTTCACCCTCGTCTTCCAGCGGCGCGCCGACGAGGCCTCCGCCGCCATCAGCACCTCCCACCACGAGCTCGTGCAGCGCAGGCACGGAAAGGACGCCCGGTGAGCCATCCCCCTTCGAGCGCCAGCACGTCGACCACGACGACCGAGACCGTCGATGCCCGCTTCGCCGATGTCGACTGCCTGCCCACCGACCAGCTCGCGGCACTGATCAACCGCGAGGACGCGACCGTCCCGGATGCCGTTGCGGCACAGCTCGACCCGATCTCCCGCACGGTGGACGCGGTGACCGAGCGGATGCGCCGCGGGGGGCGGCTGATCTATGCGGGCGCCGGCACCGCCGGGCGGCTCGGCGTCCTCGACGCCTCCGAGTGCCCGCCCACCTTCAACACCGACCCCGAGCTCGTCGTCGGGCTCATCGCCGGTGGCCGCGACGCGCTCGTCACGGCCATCGAGGGAGCCGAGGACGACCGGTCCCTCGCCCGCGCCGACGTCGCGGACCTGCGGGTCGGCCCCACCGACGCCCTCATCGGCATCTCTGCCTCGGGCAGCACCCCGTATGCGGTCGAGGCCGTCGCCGCCGCCCGTGAGGCCGGCGCCGCCACGGCCGGGATCTCGTGCAATGCCGGCACGGCCCTCTCCGCCGCGGCCGAGATCCCCATCGAGGTCGTCGTCGGCCCCGAGGTCGTCGCCGGGTCGACCCGGCTCAAGGCGGGCACGGCGCAGAAGCTCGTGCTCAACATGATCTCGACGATGACCTTGGTCCGGCTGGGCAAGACGTACGGAAACCTCATGGTCGACGTCCGCGCGACCAACACCAAGCTCGTCGCCCGCGTGCACCGGATCGTCGGCGACGCCACCGGCGCCGACGAGACGACCGTCGCCCGGGCCGTCGACGCCGCCGGCGGACGCGCCACGACCGCGATCCTCATGATCATCGCCGGCCTCGACGCCCCCACTGCCGAGCACGAGCTGGACGCCGACCACGGCGTCCTGCGCACGACCCTCACCCGCCTGACCCGGACGCCGAAGGAGTAGTCGATGTCCAGCCACGACTCCACCACCGCCCAGCAGATCATCGATGCGCTCGGCGGGGTCGACAACGTCGAGTCCGTCGAGAACTGCATCACCCGTCTGCGGATCCCCGTCCGGGACCAGTCCGTCGTCGACCCGGCCGACGTCAAGGCCGTCGACGGCGTGCTCGGCGTCGTCCCCGACCAGACGATGCAGGTCGTCCTCGGCCCGGGCCTCGTCGACGAGGTCGCCGACGACATCGAGCGGATCCTCGCCGCGGCCCCGGTCGCCTCCAGCGAGCGGCTCCAGCAGCGCGGCCAGGACATCAAGGCCGAGCAGAAGGCCCGCAACCAGACGCCGGTCAAGATGCTGCTGCGCCGGGTCGCCAACATCTTCCTGCCCCTGATCCCGGCCCTCATCGCCTGCGGCATCATCGCCGGGATCAACGGCCTGCTGACCAACCTCGTCGCCGACGGCATCTGGACCTGGGCGGCGCAGGTCACCGAGGTGCTCACCCCCATCTCCAGCGGCTTCATGTCGCTCATCGCCGTCTTCGTCGGGATGAATGCCGCGAAGGAGTTCGGCGGGACCCCGATCCTCGGCGGTGCGGTCGCCGCGATCATCCCCTTCGCCGGTGTCGCCGAGGTCAGCGTCTTCGGCAGCGAGCTCTCCCCGGGCCAGGGCGGCGTCATCGGCGCGCTGCTCGCCGCAGTCCTTGCCGCCTACCTCGAGCGGTGGGCCCGCTCCTGGGCGCCGCACTCGGTGAGCATGCTCATCGTCCCGACCT
>JBQGNO010000005.1:10777-38188 GCA_052087725.1 Janibacter sp.
TCGTCGCCGGAGCCCTGACGATCTTCCCCCTGATGACCGTCTCCGGATGGATCGCCGAGGGCATCGGCTCGCTCGCCAACACCCTCCTCGAGTCCGGTGGTGGGATCGCCGGCCTGGTGCTCGCCGGCCTCTTCCTGCCGCTCGTGATGTTCGGCCTGCACCAGGCGCTCATCCCGATCCACACCACGCTCATCCAGCAGGCGGGCTACACCGCCCTGCTCCCGATCCTCGCGATGGCCGGTGGCGGTCAGGTCGGTGCGGCGGCTGCGGTCTACCTCAAGATCCGCGACCCGGAGATGCGCCGCACGATCAAGTCGGCCCTCCCGGCCGGCGTCCTCGGGGTCGGCGAACCCCTGATCTACGGCGTCACCCTGCCGATGGGCCGCCCCTTCGTCACCGCCTGCCTCGGCGGCGCGGCGGGCGGCGCCTTCATCGGCGTCTTCAACCAGCTCGGCATCTCGGCCGGGTCGACGGCCATCGGCCCGAGCGGCTGGGCCCTCTTCCCGCTGACCACCGGCAACCACGGCATCGGCGCCGCCGTCGCCGTCTACGGCGGCGGGCTGCTCGTCTCCTACGTCGCCGGCTTCGTCATCACGTGGTTCTTCGGCATGACCGAGTCGATCCTCGAGGAGTTCAACGGGGTCGACACGAGCCCCTCGCCCGCACCGGAACCGGCCCGTCCCTGAGCTCATCAGGGCGGGTCGGCCCCGCGTCGCCACAATTCGCTGTCGCTGCGGGCCAGCCCCTCATAGCCTGAAGCAGCATGGACATGAAGATCGAGCTCGTAGCCATCCCCGTCACCGACGTCGACCGGGCCAAGTCGTTCTACGTCGACCAGGTCGGGTTCGTCGCCGACCACGACCACGTCGTCACACCGCAGCTGCGCTTCGTCCAGCTCACACCTCCCGGGTCGGCCTGCTCGGTCGTCCTGGGAGAAGGCATCACCGAGATGGCCCCCGGCTCCCAGAAGGGCGTGCAGATGGTCATCGAGGACGCCGACGCTGCGCACGCCCGCCTGACCGAGCGGGGAGTCGAGTGCAGCGATGTCGACGACCAGCCATGGGGACGGTTCGTCTACTTCTCGGACCCGGACGGCAACACGTGGTCGCTGCAGCAGATGCCGCCGGGCCCGGCCGGCGGATGATCGGGGCCCGGACACATGCGAGTGGAGAACATCACCATCGACGCCGTCGACCCATCGCTCGTGGCGGGCTTCTGGGAGGCCGCACTCGGCACCGAACGCCGGACGACATCGCCCGACCTCGTCGAGACCCGCCTGACCATTCCCGGAGGGCCGTGGCTCGACATCTGCATCCCACGGGTGCCCAACCCGCCGTCCGAGCCGGTGCGCCTGCACCTCGATCTCCTCGGCGGCGTCGAGCAGGCCGAGGCCGCCGAGCGCCTGCTCGGCCTAGGCGCCACGCACCTCGACATCGGTCAGGGGGACGTGCCGTGGGTCGTCCTCGCCGACGTCGAGGGCAATCCCTTCTGCGTCATGGAGGAGCGGACGGCCTACACCGACACCGGGCCCGTCGCCGCGCTGCCCCTGGACTCCACCGACCCGCAGCGCGACGCCGACTTCTGGTCGTGGCTGACCGGGTGGGTCCGCGTCCCCGATGTCCCGGAGCCTTGGGCAGCACTGCGCCACCCCTCCCTTCGCGGTCCGCTGCTCGAGCTGTGCCCCGAGCCGGAGGCGAAGGGAGGCGGCAAGAACCGCATGCACCTCGACGTCCGACTCGAGGTCGGGGACGACCCGGAGGCCGTGGCCTCGGGGATCATCGAGCGCGGGGGCCGCGAGCTCGGCCACGAGTGGGGTGAGCTGCCGTGGCGCGTCTTCCTCGACCCCTCGGGCAACGAGCTGTGCGTGCTCGACCCCTCGGACTGAGCCGGGCCCACGCGGTGCGTCCGGTCAGCGGGTCCCGGTCGGTGAGTGGATCCACGTGGGCGCACTCATGGCTCCATCGTCCACCCCGCCACAACCACCACCCGCCCCCCGCGGCAGACTCTGCGCATGACCACGGCGATCATCCGTCCCCGCCACGACACCGACCTGCCTCCCCTCGGCCGAGCGTTGGTCGAGCAGCAGGCGGCGTCGGGGTACCCCCATCGCCATCCGCTGCCCATGGCCGCCGAGGAGTTCATCGTGCGCCGTGGCGAGCTCGCTGCCTGGGTGGCCGAGGTGGACGGGGTGCCGGTGGGGCACGTCGCCATCTCGACTCCGTCCGACCCGGACACGCTCGACCCCGCTGATGCCGACGTCGTGCGCACGTGGATGCGCGCCCACGGGCGGACTCCCGATGCTCTCGGTGAGGTGAACGTCTTCTTCACCGCGACCGCGGCCAGGGGGACGGGCGCCGGCCGCGACCTGCTGGCGACCGCGGTGGAGGCGCTGGGCGAGCGGGGCCTCGCCCCCTGTCTCGACGTCGTCCCCACCAGCGACGCGGCGCTGCGGCTCTACCGCCGCAGCGGGTGGCAGGAGGTCGGCACCGCACGACCGGGATGGCTCGCCGACGATGTCGCCGATGTCATCGTCATGATCCTTCCCGTGGGCCCGGCGTCCGCGTAGGAGACTGAATCCATGACCGACACCGACTCGCCCCGACGTGCCGTCCTCGTGACGGGCGCCTCCCGCGGCATCGGGCGCGCCGTCGCCCGGGCCTTCGCCGAGCAGGGTGACCTGGTCGCGGTCCACGTGCGCTCCGCGGTGGACGAAGGGGAGGCGACGCTCGCCTCCCTTCGCGGCACCGGGCACGCCCTGATCACGGCTGATCTCGGCGATGCGGCTGCGGCCCGCGATCTCACCGCGCGGGCCGAGGCGGCCCTGGGGGCGCCGGTGGGCGTCCTCGTGAACAACGCGGGGATCGCCACGACCCCGGCTCTGCGGCACCCACCCGCCACGACGGTTCCCGAGCAGTGGCAGCACAGCTGGGAGGAGTACCTGCGGATCAACACCCTCGGCACGGCCGTCCTCACCCAGGCGATGACCTCGCGGCTCATCGAGCTGGGACTGCCGGGCCGGGTCGTCACCATCGGCACCCGCGGAGTCCACCGCGGAGAGCCCGACCACCCGGCCTACGCGGCGTCCAAGGCCGCGCTGCACTCTATGAGCGCCTCTCTCGCAGTGGCACTCGCGCCGCACGACATCGCCCTCGCGACCGTCGCGCCCGGCTTCATCGAGACCGAGCGCGTCGCCGACCGGCTGGACTCCCCGGCCGGCGAGTCGATCCGGGGGGACTCCCCCTTCGGCCGGGTGGGTCGCCCGGAGGAGGTGGCCTCCGCCGCGCTCTGGCTCGCCTCTCCCGACGCGGTCTGGGCCTCCGGCTCGACGCTCGACCTCAACGGCGCCTCGCACCTGCGGCCCTGACCCGCGACGACATCAGTCGCCGATCCCTTCGCTGGCGCGGAAGTCGGACTCCTCCGCGCTGACGAGGCCCAGTCGCGAGATCGGGCGATCGCTCGTCGCCTCGGCCGTCCATGCGAGCGCGGTCGCCCACCGATTGGCCGCACGGGGCAGCGCGGCGAGGTGGTAGCCGCGCGCCGCGATCTTGGCCGGCCACCCGGACAGCCTGAGGCCGAGGGGATTCGCGACGGCATAGCCCGGCCCGAGGTCGACGACAAGGCCGAGATCGCGGTGCTTGTAGCGCCTGCGCCGGCCGACCCCGAGACTGGCAGCGACATTGCGGGCGACCGCCTTGCCCTGCCGTGTGGCGTGCTGGGCCGTCGGGGGCGTGATCTGTCCCTTCTCCGCGCCGGCCAGGTCGGGTACCGCAGCGGCGTCGCCCGCCGCGAAGACCTCCGGGTGGCCGGGGACGGCGAGGTGGGCGTCGACGACGAGCCGCCCCTTCTCCAGCGGCAACCCGAGGGTCTCGAGCATCGGGCTGCCCGTCACCCCCGTGACCCACGCGACCGTCCGCGTGCCGATGACGTCACCGTCGGTCAGCGTGGCCTGCTCCGCGGTCAGCTCCTGCAGACTCGTCCCGAGGCGCACCTCGATCCCGCGCTCACGCAGGGACTCCACCGCCAGATCGCTCAGCCGCTCACCGACCTCCGGCATGACCCGGTCGGCGAGGTCGAGCAGCACGAATCGCGCGGTCTGGTCGCTCCCGTGCCCGCGCTGGCGTGCGTGGTCCTCGGCCAGGGCGTGCAGCTGGGAGATCAGCTCGGTCCCCGCGTACGAGGCCCCGACCACGACGACGGTGCGGCGAGCACGCCGCACCTCCGGGTCGGACTCGTGCTCGGCCAGCTCGAGCTGGTGGAGGAACTGCTCGCGCAGGTACAGCGCCTCGGCGACCGTCTTCAGCCCGCGGGCGTGCTCGGCGACCCCGGGCACACCCATGAGCTTGGTGACCGACCCGGGCGTCAGGACGAGCCGGTCCCAGGACATCTCCCGGTCGCCGGGGGCACAGTCGCTGACGTGGAGCGTGTGGTTCTCCAGGTCGACGCGGTCGACGCAGCCGGGCCGCAGAGACACGTCGGACAGCTCGTTGGCCAGCGGGACTGCCACGTAGCGCGGGTCGATGAGCCCGCCGGCGACATCGGGCAGAAGCGGGGTGTAGAGCATGTAGTCATTGGGCGAGACGAGCACCACCTCGGCGGAGTGCTCGGCCTGACGCAGTCGACGGGACACGCCGCGGGCTGCCTCGAATCCGGCGAACCCGCTCCCGACGACGACCACGCGCTGGTGGGCGTGCGTACTCGGCGCGGTCATGGGGCTCCTTCCTCTGGGTGGGATCCCTGACGCACTACCCACCCACAGGCGCGGCAATCCCTCACAATGGCGCGGTGACCCCCACCGCCCCGCAGGACACCCGCCGGCTGCTCGCCTGGCTCGGTGCCGGACTGCTCGCCGGCGGGATGCCCGTGCACGAGGTCGAGGAGGACGTCCACGAGGCCGCAGCCGCCCTCGGCCACGACGGAGCAGAGGTCGCGGCCTCTCCCACCGGGCTCTGGGTCGCCCTGACGAGCGGGGACCCCGCGACCTTCGAGGGCGTCGACGGCGGGGTGCGGCTCGACCAGCTCGCCGAGGTGACGGCCGTGCACACCGCGCTCATCGCCGGCAGCCTCGCGCCCACCGCGGCCCTGTCCCGGCTGGCCGTCCTGCGTCAGCACCCCCACCGGTACCCCGCCTACGGTCTGCCGCTGGGCATCTTCCTCATCGGCACCGGGGTCGCCCTCGTGCTGGCGCCGGCGTGGACATCGGTGATCTTCGCGGCCGTCCTCAGCCAGGTCATCGCCGGACTGATGGTGCTCAGCGGACGCACGCTCCTGGTCGGCACCCTGATGCCCTTCCTCGCGGCCTTCGCCGCGGCGATGGCCGCCTTCGGAGGTGCCGAGATCGGACTCGTCGACGCACCCCTGTGGACCCTCGTCCCCCCGATCGCCGTGCTGCTGCCGGGCGCCCTCATCGTCACCGGTCTGACCGAGCTGTCCGCGGGGGCGATGGTGGCCGGCACGTCCCGGCTGACCTACGGCGCGACCCAGCTGCTGCTGGCGACCCTCGGGGTGGGGGCAGCCGTCGCCGTGCTCGGCGTCCCGCTGTCGCGGATCAACGGCGAGCGCCCGGACCAGCTGGGCCTGTGGGCTCCCCTCCTCGGCCTGCTCTTCGTCGCGGTGGGGATCTCCCTGCTCGAGTCCGTGCCGCCCGCACTCGTCCCTGCCCTGCTCCTGACGATCGTCGCGACCGTCCTCGCCCAGGAGCTCGGCCGCGCGACGGACCAGGGTCCGTGGCTCGGCGCCTTCCTCGGGGCGTGCGCCGCGAGCCTCGTCGCGACGGTGGTCGAGTTCGTCCGCCCGCAGGTGCCGAGGGTCGTCGCCTTCCTGCCGAGCTTCTGGCTGCTCGTGCCCGGGTCGCTCGGGCTCGTCTCCGTCGCGCAGATCGAGTCCTCGCCCACGGCCGGGGTCATCGCCGTGGCGGAGGTCCTCGTCATCGTCACCTCCATCGCCCTCGGGGTGGTCGTCGGCGCCGGCCTCGCCCATCCGCTGCGTGACATCGCCCGCCGGTCAGCGCACGCCGTGCGCCCACCGGCCCGTCCCTGACCCGTCGGGGAGACTGTCCCGGTGCCACCCCTCGACCTGACCGCGATCGGCGCGGGCCTCCCCTTCGCCGATGCCTTGTCGGATCTGCGGGCGGCGCTCACCGACCGGGGCGTCGCCGTCGTGCAGGCGCCACCCGGCAGCGGCAAGACGACGCTGGCGCCGCCCCTCGTCGCGACCGAGGTCAGCGGCCGCGTCGTCGTCACCGGCCCACGGCGGGTCACGGTCCGCTCGGCCGCGCACCGCCTCGCCCACCTCACCGGCACCCGGATCGGCGACCTCGTCGGGTACACCGTCCGCGGCGAGCGGCACGTCGGCTCCGGCACCCGCATCGAGTTCGTCACGCCCGGAGTGCTGCTGCGCCGTGTCCTCACCGACCCGGAGCTCGACGGCACGGCCGCGGTCGTCCTCGACGAGATCCACGAGCGGGCCCTCGACACCGACCTGCTGCTGGGCATGCTCGCCGAGGTCCGTCAGCTGCGCGACCTCCCGCTCGTGGCGATGTCCGCGACGCTCGACGCGCCCGCGGTCACCGAGGTCCTCGCCGACGACGCTGGCCCGGCCCCGCTCGTCGACAGCCCCGGCGCGCTCCACCCGCTCGACATCCGGTGGGCGCCACCGTCGGGCCCACGCACCGATGCGCGTGGGGTCACCCGGGACTTCCTCCACCACGTCGCCACGACCACCGCCCGCCACCACCGTGCGAAGGGCGACACCCTCGTCTTCGTCCCCGGCGCCCGGGAGGTCGACCGGGTCGTCGACGAGGTCCGCGGACTGCTGCCCGGCACCGATGTGCTGCCCCTCCACGGTCGACTCGGACCGCGCGAGCAGGACCGCGCGACCGGGACGCACGAGGGTGATTCGTCGCGAATCATCGTCTCCACCGACCTCGCCGAGTCGTCGCTGACGGTCCCCGGGGTCCGGCTGGTCATCGACGCCGGCCTCGCCCGCGAGCCGCGCCGCGATGCTGCCCGCGACATGTCCGGGCTCGTGACCGTGCAGGCCTCCCGGGCGTCGATGACCCAGCGCGCCGGGCGCGCCGCGCGCCTCGGGCCGGGGACCGCCGTGCGCCTCATCGAGGAGTCCTCGTGGTCGCACGCCCCCGAGCACGTCACCCCGCAGATCACGACGGCCGACCTCACCCAGGCGGCGCTCGTCCTCGCCGCGTGGGGATCTCCGCGAGGGGCAGGGATGCCCCTGCTCACACCGCCGACAACCGCGGCGATCACCGCCGCCGAGGACGGGCTGCGCGGGTTGGGGCTGGTCGATGCCGAGGGGCGGATCACGCAGGAGGGCCTCGCGGCGGCACGCATCCCGGTCGACCCCAGGTTGGCCCGCGCGCTGCTCGACGGCGCTCGGCTCGTCGGACCCATCGCCGCCGCCGAGACCGTCGCTGCCCTCGGCGATGACCTGCGCAGCGACGACGGGGACCTCGACCGGCTGATCACCGGGCTGCGATCCGGTCGCGGGCGGGAGACCACTCGGTGGCGGCGCGAGGTCGACCGACTGACCCGGCTCGTCACCGCGCCCCACGGCGGTCGGGCCGCGAGAGCACCGGCGACTGGACCCCGGGACCCCGGCTCCGCTGGGTCGGGTCTCGTCGCCGCCCTCGCCCACCCCGGCCGCATCGCCCGACGTGTCGGCGACGGCCCGACCTACCTCCTCGCCTCCGGGACCCGGGCCGCGCTGCCGGCGGGGAGCCCCCTTCGCCACCACGAGTGGATCGTCGTCGCGGATGTCGCGCGCACAGACGGTCGCGTGGCCGCGGGTACCGGCGCCGTGGTCCGGCTGGCTGCCGGGCTCACGCGAGCCGACGTCGAGACCGCAGGTGCGGGCCTGCGGGTGCGCGAGGTCCGCGCGGACCTGGGCGAAGGGAGGGTCACCGCCCGGGAGGTCGACGCCATCGGTGCGATCGAGCTCAGCTCCACCCCGGTCCGCCCCGATCCCGCCACGGGGGCCGCGGCCGTGGGGCGGGCCCTGTCCACCCGCGGACTCGACCTCCTGTCGTGGTCCCCCGCCGCGGATGGGCTCCGACGGCGTCTCGCAGCGCTCCACCACCACCTCGGCGCCCCGTGGCCCGATGTCTCGGACACCGCGCTCGCGGGCCGGATCGAGGAGTGGCTGGGACCCGAGCTGCAGCGGATCGCCACGGGGACGCCGGTCGCACGCATCGACCTGACCGACCCCCTTCGTCGCCTGCTGCCATGGCCGGAGGCGACGCGTCTCGACGAGCTCGCTCCGGAGCGGCTGGCCGTCCCCAGCGGGTCACGGATCACGATCACCTGGCCACCGCACGACGAGCCTTCTGCCGCACCGGTGCTCGCGGTCAAGCTCCAGGAGTGCTTCGGGCTGGCCGAGACGCCACGGCTCGTCGACGGTCGCGTCCCGGTCCTGTTCCACCTGCTCTCCCCCGCGCGACGGCCGCTCGCGGTGACCGACGACCTCGCGTCCTTCTGGTCCGGGCCCTACACGCAGGTGCGTGCCGAGATGCGCGGGCGCTACCCGAAGCACCCCTGGCCGGAGGACCCGTGGGCTGCCCCGGCGACCGCGCGCACCAAGCGTCGGATGTGACTCGCGGGTACGACGACACGCTGCTGCATGGGCACGCCTCGCTCCCGCGACAACTCGCGGCGCTCGCGACCCCGGCGGAGCGACCGTGTCGTCGTACCCGCGCGTAGGTAGTTCAGCGGCGGTCGGTGATCCGCAGGTAGTAGCCATCGGGGTCATGGACGCGGAAGTCGGTCAGGCCCCACTCGCGGTCCCGCTCGGCCCGCACGTCGTCGACCACGACGACGATCTCGGTGCCGATCGGCACGGTTCGACTCTCCCGTGGCTGCCGTGGCGACTGGACCATGCCAATCCGGACATCGTCCCGGCGGATCGAGGCATAGCGCGGCGGCCCCTCCTTGCGGCCGACGACCTCGAAGCCGAGGGCCGCGTAGAAGGCCACCGCCCGGTCGATGTCGGACGGGAAGATCTCGATCCGCAGCGTGGCGCCCATGCCGACGATGGTGGCACCGGGGGCGCGATCAGGCCAGCAAACGTCGCAGCACCATCCGGTACCCGGGCGCGGCCGCCCGAACAGCCAGGGACTCCAGCCACCGCAGAGGAGCCGGCAGCCACGGCAGGTGCACACTCTGGCGCCACCTGATCGCGGAGCCCCTGGCGAAGGGAGTGTCCCGGGTGGACGCCACCGCCATCTCGATCCGGCCGCCCACGAGCCGACTCGTCTTGACGACGACGGCCACTCCTCCCGCGTCAGCGGTGGGTGGGACCCATCGATCCACGTGCATCGTGTCGTCGAAGCCGAACGGTCCGAGGGCGGTGCGGCCGGTGAAACCGACCCCCGCGGCGAGCGCGACAGCCGGCGGGTCGAGCGCGACGGTCGTCAGCGGGATGACGGCGGTGTGCCGGTCGAGATCCCACACCCTCGACCAGGCGGCCTGCGGCCCCAGGTGGGTCTCGACCCGCACGACGAATTCGCTCACGACTCGAGCAGACCCCGAAGATAGGCCGCCTGACCGATGTGCTGGGTCGCGTCGTTGACGACGCTGACCAACCGGACGCCGAGGGTCACCGGCGGGTCCCAGGACTCGTCGACGATGCGGTCGAGGTCATCCTCGGTGAGCCCGCCGATCCAGGCGAGGGTCTGCGCGTGGGCGGCCTCGACGTAGCGGGCGAGCAGGTCGGCGGGTGCGCGGACCTTGGCCACCTGTGCCGACGAGTGACCGAAGCCGGTGTCGTCCTCGTCGAGGTCGAGATCGAAGTGCTCGATGAACCCTCGCGCCGCCCAGACCTGCTGCAGCCCGGCCGCGTCGGCGAGGTGGTCGTCCTGCACCCGGTAGGCGTGCCAGACCAGCCACGCGATGGAGTTGGCGTCTGGCGTGATCCGGTGCGCCAGCTGGTCCTCGGTCAGGCCGTCGATGGCGGCGAGGGCGCCCTCGCGCACCCGCTCGAAGGAGTCGGTGAGCAGCTCGGCAGGTGTCATGGGCTCGACGCTACGCCGCTGCCCCGACCGCGTGAAGCCTCAGATGGCGCATCCGTCCGGGCCGCAGGCCTGCGAGTCGGAGTCGCCGTCGACGACCTTGATCGCCGGCGTGCGCTCGGACCACGCCGTGTCGAGGACCTCGCGGAAGACCTCCGGCGGCTGGGCGCCGGACACCGCGTACTTCATGTCCACGACGACGAAGGGGACGCCCGTCACCCCGATCTGGCGGGCCATGTCGATGTCGGACGCGACGGCAGCTCGGTACCGGCCGTCCTCCAGGGCCGCGCGGATCTCCCCTTCGTCCAGACCGGACTCGACGCCCACCCGGACGAGGGTGTCGACGTCACCGATGTCGGTGCCGTGCTCGAAGTGCCCGGACAGCAGCGCCTCCTTGACGGCATCGGCGTGCCCGCGGTCCTTGGCGAGGTGGAGCAGCTCGTGGGCGCGTGCGGAGTTGGCGACGACGAGCCGGTCGAAGTCGTAGGCGAGCCCTTCGCCCGCCGCCTGCTCGGTGACGTGACCGAACATCTCGCGCACCTGCTCCTCGGGCATGCCCTTGCGGGTCGCGAGGTACTCGATCTCGGTGCCCTCGTAGTGCTCGGGCAGGCTCGGGTCGAGCTGGTAGCTGTGCCAAGTCACGCCCACCTCGTCCCGGTGGGGGTAGTCGGCGAGTGCGGTCTCGAGGCGGCGCTTGCCGATGTAGCACCACGGGCAGGCGATGTCGGACCAGATGTCGATCTGCATGTCCGTGCCAACGCCGGGACCGCCGGGCTTCATCCCGCGTGGATCGTCAACGTCTCACGGGCCCGCAACCACGGGATGATCGCGATCGCCGAGATCACCCCGCTCAGCGCGAAGGCCCAGTCCCACCCGACAAGGTCGGCAACGAGGCCGACGAGGATCGGACCGCCGATCCCGCCCGCGTCCTGGCACATCTGGAAGGCCGCGAGGACCTTGCCGCCCGAGCGGTCGTTGCCGACCACGTCGGCGACGGTCGCCTGCTGCGCCGGGTTGAGCAGACCGGCGCCCGCACCGAGGACGGTCGTGAGCACGAGGATCATCACCAGGCCGCCGGACAGGCCCATCGTGCCCATCCCGACGGCGCTGAGTGCGAGCCCGACCATGACCGGTCGCCTGCGCCCGAGGGTGTCGGTGGCCCGCCCCGAGACCTGCAGAGTCAGGGCCGTCGCGGCCGCACCGACGGCGAGCGCTACACCGGCCGCCCACGTCTCGCCGACGATCGCGACGGCGAAGAGCGGGAGGACCGCGACGCGGACGCCGAAGTTGGTCCAGCCGTTGGCGAAGGCGGAGACCATCGCCGCCCGGTAGGCGCTGTCCTGCACGGCCTCGCCGACGGTCATCGGAGGCAACGCACCCGCCGTCGGGTCGGCACGAAGGGGGGCATCGCGCAGCATGAAGGCGACGAAGGCGGCCGCGATGAGCAGGGCGACCCCGTAGACGACGAAGGGGACGCGCATGCCGAACTCGCCGAGCGCACCACCGATGACCGGGCCGATGACGCCACCGATGAGGAAGGCGCTGCCGTACATCGAGGAGACCCGTCCGCGCAGCCGCGGCGGGGCCAGCCGGACGAGCAGCGCCATGGCCGAGACCGTGAACATCGTCGAGCCGATGCCGCCGAGGGAGCGGAAGATCAGCAGCTGCCAGTAGCTCTGCGCGAAGGCCGAGGCCCCCGTCGACAGCGCGACGATGATCAGGCCGGTGAGATAGACCGGTCGCTCACCGAGCCGCGAGACGAGTGAACCGCCGGCAGGGGCGAAGAGGAGCCGGAAGAAGGCGAACGCCGAGACGATGACCGAGGACGCGGCGACCGAGACGTCGAAGCTCTTGGCGAACTGCGGCAGGACCGGCGAGATCAGGCCGAAGCCGATGGCGATGACGAATGCTGCGGCGACGAGGACGAGGATCTCGGTGGGGACCTTGGGCCGCTCGTCAGCGGTCACATCCGGGGTACTCACCCCCCGTACTGTGCCACCCTCCCGATCGGCCGGCTCACGACCACCTGGCCGACGGCCCACGTGGCGAGGTAGGAGCAGATGAGCCCCGTCGTCATCGCCGCGGCGAAGGTCAGGAGGAAGGGGTTGCCCAGGGGGTCGGCGAGCCGGTGCAGCACGACCTGGACGAGCCCGTCGGGGTTGGTCAGCACATCCCAGGAGTTGAAGCGCGGGAAGCGACCGAGGTAGATGCCGATCGAGGACAGGGCGAGCGTCCCGATGGCCACGACCCAGCCGACGACACCACCGAGCCGGGCGGCGACGACGTGGTGGACGAGATAGAGGCTGGTGAGCCCCAGCAGCAGGCCGGTGCCGGCGAAGGCCCCGATGAGCAGGGCGTCGAACCAGACCGGCGCCCCGGGGACCGCCCCGAGGTGGATGAAGTCGGTGAGGATGTAGGGCGCATTGGGCAGGAAAAGCAGCCAGACGAGGCCCGGCAGGACGAGCAACCAGCCCGGCGCGCGGACCCGGTCGAGCCCGACGACGGCGAGCGCGAGCCCGTAGGGGATCCATGCGAGGAAGAGGTTCCAGGAGAGGAAGGCGAAGACCGGCGCCCCGGTGCGCTCTGCGCGCACACCCTGCAGCCCCGCGGCCAGCAGGGTGCCGGCCACGAGGACTGCGGTGAGGCCCGCCAGCCACGTGACGGTGCGCGAGGTGGAGTTCATCCCGAGGACGGTACGGATCGCGGCTGGGAGCGAGGGCCAGCAATCCTCAACGGATGCTGGACGCGGCGGTCACTCCCCTTCGTCACCCTCGTGGGGCAGGACGACGACCGGGCAGCGCGCGTGGGTGACGCAGTACTGGCTCACCGAGCCGAGCATGAGGCCGACGAAACCGCCGCGACCACGGCTGCCGACGACCATGATCTCGGCCCCCTCGGAGGCGGCGACGAGCACCTTTGCCGGGTGCCCGCGCTCGACGACCTGGGTCACCTGCGCGTCCTCGCCGAGGGCCTCGCGCACGGACTCCGCGAGCCCCGTCCGGGCCTGCTGCTCGAGAGCCTCCACGTCCGGCAGCGCGGCCATGGCATAGGGGCCGCCGTAGACGGTGGGCACGTCGTAGACGGCGACCGCATGGAGCGGCGCCTCGTAGCGACGGGCATGCTCCTGCGCCCACCGGAGCGCCCGAAGGGAGTCGGGGGATCCGTCCACTCCGACGATGACCGGCTTGGTGTCCATGTCCATGTCTGTGTCCTCCTGTGATGTTGTCGCGGTGTCGAGCCAGCTGCGCTCAACTACTACACACTGTAGCAGTAGAGCTGATCCGGGACACCGGTCCTCCTGCACTGCCATGCTGGGGGCACTCGACCCGGGAGCACCATGACCGACCTCAAGGCGCACCTGCACCACTACCTCAGGGCCCAGCGCTCGGCGCTGCGGCTCAAGCTCGACGGCCTCTCCGAGCGCGAGGCCCGCCTCCCCCGGACCCCGACCGGCACCACCATCCTGGGCCTCTACAAGCACTGCGGCACCTGCGAGCTCGGCTACTTCGGGGACACCTTCGGCCGCCCGAGCGACCTGCCCATGCCGTGGGATGCCGCCGGGGTGAGCGCAGAGGACACCACGGACATGTTTGCCATCGAGAGCGAGTCAATGGCCGAGGTCATCGCGTGGACCGAGGCATGCTTCGCCCACGCGGACGCGACGATCGAGGCGCTCCCGCTCGACGCCCCGGGAACCGTCGCCTGGTGGCCGGCGGACCGCCGCGAGGTGACGCTCGGCCAGATCATCGTGCACATGGCCCTCGACGAGGCCCGCCACGCCGGCCACGCGGACATCCTCCGCGAGCAGATCGACGGTCACGTCGGGCTCCGCTCCGAGGGCAACAACCTGCCGGAGTGGGACGAAGGGCAGTGGGCGGCATACGTCGACCGCCTGACCCGCATCGCCGAGGACCATGCCTGATGGACCTGGCGACAGCGGTGGACGAGCTCTACGCCGCCGACCTCCCCGACTTCATCGCGACCCGCAGGCGCCTCGTCGCCGAGGCGAAGGAGCGTGGTGACGCGGACGTCGCGGCGGAGCTGCCCTCCCTGCGCAAGCCCACGGCCGTCGCCTGGCTGCTCAACCGGGTGGCGCGCGACGAGCCGCGGGTCGTCGCCGACCTGCTGGACCTCGGCGAGCGGATGCGCACCGCCCAGGCGAAGGGGGACGGCGCCGCCCTGGCTGCAGCGAGACCGGAGCGCCGCGAGTCGATCGAGGCCCTCGTCGCGGCAGCCCGCCGCTGCGCGGACGCCACCGGCACCACCTTCACCGCGGCCGCTGCCGACGGGGTGGGTGACACCGCCGTCGCGGTCCTCGCCGACCCCGCGAGCGGTGAGGCGCTCGCCTCGGGCCGGCTGCTGCGGCCCCTCACCTACGCAGGCTTCGGTGAGGTCGAGCTCGACGACGCGGTGGCCCTGCTCCGGCTGGTACCGCCGGTCGCCGACGGGGACGCGGCCGATGCCGATGGTGACGACGAGATGCGCGCCCACGAGCGCGAGCTCACCGCGGCGCGAGATGCCCTGCGCGAGAGCGAACGCGAGCTCGGTGCCGCCCGGCTCGCCCGCTCGGAGGCGCAGCTCGCCCTCGAAGCAGCCCGGGCCGAGGTCGAGCGACTGACCGCCGAGGTCGCCCGCGACGCCGATCACGTGGCCGCTCTCGAGACACGCCCGGACGGGGGACCTGCGTCGGATCGCGACGAGGGCGCGGGATCATGGCGGGCATGAGCCCGGCCCGCACGACGTCCACGTCCCCGACCGCCATGCCCGACTGGGCCATCCCGGTCGAGGACCTCGAGGCCATGCTCGCGACCGATGACGACACCGTCGACACGGCCGCCATCCCGCGCCTCGCCTACCGCGAAGCCGTCGAGGAGTCGGCCGGGACGAGTGACGAGGCGGTCACGAGCGTCGTCGACGAGACGCGGCCGGAGAGCGCGGAGCAGCTCGAGCACGCCACGCCCCCGGTCGGCCACAGCCTGCGCCGTCGGCATGCGAGCCCCGAGTCGGTCGCCGCCATCCGTCGCAACCTCGTCGCGGTCGCCTGCGTCATCGTCTCGGTCGTCCTGCTCGGAGCCGCCATCACGTGGTTCGCCGGGTGGATCGCGGTGGCCGCCTACGCGGTCCTCGTCATCGCCGCCTCCGTCACGGTGCGCCGCGCCAATGCGCGCTATGCACCGCGCCACAGTCGTTACACCCCGCGTCACGGCTGATCCCGCGACGCACCCGGTTCCCCGGCAGGGCGAAGGGGGGATCCCGCCACGGGCGGGATCCCCCCTTCGTGCATCCGGGCCGAGGCCGGGTCAGTGGGTGGCCTCCCACAGCGCCGCGCCGTGCCGGGCACTGCCGTAGCCGAAGTCGCGCAGGTTCTGCCCCACTCCCTCCGGAGAGGTGACGGAGAGGTTGACGCCCACGCCCCGGGAGTCCGGGCCGAGGACCTCACTCACCCGGTGCATCGCATCGTCGACGACGGACTGCGCGTCACCGGTGACGGTGAACTTGCCGTAGAGGACCGGTCCCTTGCCTCCGCCACCGTCGTCGACCTCGTTGACCGTGACATCCGCCGAGGTCACGCCCGGTGTGCCCTCGAGCGCCTCGACGACGTCCTCGCGCCACGAGTCCCCCTCGGGCACCTTGGGGCGGTCGCCACCGAAGAGGCTGCACCCGGTGAGGAGACCGGCGAGGACGAGGGCGACGGTCGTGCTCACCGTTGCTCGCATGGCTCCAGTCAACCGCATGTCACTCCCGGCCAGTCCCTACTCCGTGATGTCGACGTCCCCGAGGGTGTCGGTGAGGAAGAGATGGCGCTGAACATCCCCGCCCCACCCATGCGGGAGTGCAACTCCATGGCGATGGGCGCGCCCGCGGCCTCGGCGAGCACCTCGCGCCAGCGGGCCCCCAGCACTCCCGGCGCGGTGGCCATCCCCGCGTCGATCAGCTCGTCCCACTTACCCGCCCGCCGCCCCACGGACAGGTCCCCGCGCACCGCGCCCGTGAGCACATCCAGGGTGCTCGCCCGGATCGTGCGCGCGCGAAATCGCGTGGGCTCCCCTGTCATCACGTCTCCCTCGTCGTCCGACCTGGTGCCCCGAACCTCGGGGCAGCGGGACGAAGGGGGAATGGGGAGCGCTCCCCTTGCCTCAGCTGAGCAGGGCCGCCAAGGTGCCCCCGAGCTCCGTGGCCCGGTCGGTCGCGGACTCGTCGACGTCCCCGACGATCTCGAGCACGTCCGCGGACTGCTTCCAGTCCAGGGCCTGCACGATCGAGGTCACCGCCCGCACCGCACCGGTGACGTCGTAGCGCCCGTGCACCCACAGGCCGAAGGGCCGCTTGGCCGTCGGGCCGGCGCCGGGCTCGTCGCCGGCGCCCCCGGAGTCGTCGAGGGCGCCTCCGACCTGGAGGAAGGTCGAGTCGAAGAAGTGCTTGAGCGCCCCGGACATGTAGCCGAAGTTCGCCGGGGTGCCCAGGAGGTAGCCGTCGGCGGCGAGGACATCATCGGCCGTGGCCTCGAGGGCCGGGACGACCTGGACCTCCACCCCCTCGATGTCGGGATGACGCGCCCCCTCGAGCGCTGCGTCGAGCAGGGCCTGCGTGGAGCGGGTCGGACTGTGGTGGACGACGAGTAGACGTGCCATGTGTCCATGGTGCCCTGCACCGCAAGCCCTCGTCAGGTGCCTTAGGCTGATCTTCGGCCATCAGGGGTTGCCGCGGGCACCGCGCGCCCCGTGCACGAAGCAGAGGGAGCAGTCGTCACATGACCGCAGGCAGCGCGGAGCAGCCCCCAGACAAGACCTCCCGACGCTCTCACGCGGAGACCACCGAGGAGGGCACGGCCCCCGAGCCGCCCAAGCTGCGTCGGCGACCGATGCTCATCGCGGTCTCGGTGCTCCTCACCGCCGTCGGCGCCCTCCTCGGCGCCTGGCTGCTCACCGGCCTGTCCGGGACCGAGTCCTACATCGCGGTCCGCGACGACATCGAGCGCGGGGACAAGATCACGGAGTCGGACCTGGTGCGCACCCAGCTGAAGGCCGACAACGCCATCGCGCCCCTCCGGTGGGAGGAGCAGCGGCTCGCCGTCGGGCAGTACGCGGCGGTCGACATGGCCTCCGGGTCCCTCGTGACGCGGGAGTCGGTCAAGGCGGAGAACGCACCCAAGGCCGGCTACACCTCCGTCGGCCTCTCCCTCGTGCCGGGCCAGACGGTCTCCGGCGACCTGAGGACCGGCTCGCCCGTCTGGGTCGTCCTCGTCCCGGCGAACTCCGACGTCGAGACCGAACCGACCAAGTTCGCGGGCTCGGTCGCCCGCGAGGAAATGTCCTCCGACGGCACGACGAAGCTCGTGGACGTGATGATCAAGGAGGACCACGCCGCGGCCGTGGCTGCCGCCGGCTCCCGTCAGGAGGTCTCGGTCGTCCTGCGCTCCTCCGAGCAGGACGACGGCAGCGATGACGACGGCCTCAGCGAGCCCTCGGAGAGCCCGAGCAGCTCATCGTCCAGCAGCTCGTCGTCCAGCGACTCGGACGACTGATGGCGGTCATCTCCCTCTTCTCGGCGTCCGGGGCCCCGGGGGTCACGGTGACCTCGCTCGGTCTGGCCCTCGCCTGGCAGCGGCACGTCATGCTCCTCGACGCGGACGCCTCCGGATCCTCGGCGGTGCTCGCCGGCTACCTCCAGGGACAGACCGTCCACGACCGCGGCCTGCTCGACCTGGCCGTCGCCAACCGTGTCGGCAACCTCGGCTCGGCCATCGCCACCGTCTCGATGCCTCTGCCCGGGTCCTCCGTCCAGTTCGTCCCGGGGATCCGCTCCTACCAGCAGGCGGCCTCGGTCGCCCCACTGTGGGAGCCGCTCTCCGGGGTGCTGCGCAGCATGGAGCAACGCGGCGTCGACGTCATCGTCGACGCCGGTCGGATCGGGCTGGAAAATGCCCCGCTGCCCATCGTCCGTGCCGCCGACCTCTCGCTCCTCGTCGTCCGCAGCGACCTCCCGGCCGTCGCCGGGGCACGGGCCTGGGCCCAGAGCCTCCACGAGCAGCTGTCGGCCGTCGGCTCCGCACACCAGCTCGGAGTCCTCCTCGTCGGACCAGGACGGCCCTACTCCAGCCGCGAGATCCGCTCGGTGCTCGGCCTGCCCGTCGTCGCCGAGATCCCGTGGGACCCCGAGGCAGCACAGGTCTACTACGCCGGCGCACGGCCGAAGAAGAGCTTCGCCACCGGCCCGCTCAACCGCGGTCTGCGCACCGCCGTCAGCTCCGCGCAGGGCCTCATCGCCAACAACCGTCAGCGCCTGGGCACCCAGCGCACGAAGGAGGGGACGCAGTGAGCGACCAGCAGGCCGACCAGCCCTCCGACCCCACGTCCCTGCCCCTCTTCGCCGCTCCCAGCACTCCGACGGAGGGCGCCCAGGAGGACGAGACGGTGTCCCAGCGGCTCGCGGCCGGGGCCGGCTCCGTCTCCCCCTACGACCGGCACGCGGCCGCCGAGCAGACCCCGCCCCCTCCGACCTGGGGCACCACCCAGGTGCGCCCGTCGCCGCAGGAGGGTCAGCCGCCGGCATCGGCAGGCGGGGAGGCACCCCCTTCGTCCGGCTACTCGACGGTGCCCGCCCAGCGCCTCGGTCACGACATCGCCCACGAGGCGGGTGTGGACTGGGCGCAGGTCGCCGACCTGCGCACGCAGGCCTCCGAGATGCTCACCGGAACACTCCAGGACCGCGGTCACCTCGAGCCGGAGGCCCAGCGCGAGCTCGGACGCTCGATCATCGTCGAGCTGCTCCAGACAACCGCCTCCAACAACCTCGCCGCCGGCCGCCGCGCGTGGTCGATGGACGAGCAGGACCGCATCGGCCAGGCCGTCTTCAACGCCCTCTTCGGCCTCGGGCGCCTCCAGCCGCTCGTCGACGACGACCGGGTGGAGAACATCGAGATCACCGGCTGCGACCAGGTCCTGCTCGAGTACACCGACGGCAGCCTGCGCCAGGGGCCGCCCGTCGCGGAGACCGACCAGGAGCTCATCGACTTCCTCGTCTTCCTCGCCAGCCGCTCCGAGGTCAACGCCCGGCCCTTCTCGGAGGCCCAGCCGCGCCTGCACATGCGTCTCGACGGCGGCGCCCGTCTCGCCGCCACTGCCTGGGTCACCCCCCGCCCGGCCCTGGTCATCCGACGCCACCGCCTGCGCGAGATCACCCTCGAGGAGCTCTCCGAGCGCGGGATGATGGACAGCGTCGCGGTCTCCTTCCTCCGCGCGGCCGTCAAGGCGAAGAAGAGCATCGTCGTCGCCGGTGCCCAGGGGGCCGGCAAGACGACCATGGTCCGCGCGCTGTGCGCCGAGCTCGACCCGTGGGAGCGGATCGGCACCTTCGAGACCGAGTACGAGCTGCACCTGCACGAGCTGCCGGAGAAGCACCGCCGGATCGTCGCCTGGGAGTCCCGGCCGGGCTCCGGCGAGGTCGGTTCGGATGGCCGCCAGGCCGGCGAGATCCCGCTCGACGACCTGCTCTACGACTCCTTCCGATTCAACCTCTCCCGCCAGATCGTCGGTGAGGTCCGCGGCCGCGAGGTGCTCGCGATGATCAAGGCGATGCAGTCCGGGTCCGGCTCGATCAGCACGACGCACTCGGCCCATGCCGTCGGCGCGATCCGCAAGCTCGTCACCTGCGCCATGGAGGCCGGGTCGCACGTCACCGAGGCCTACGCCGAGCGTGCGGTCGCCGAGCACATCGACATCATCGTCCAGGTCCAGCTCGACACCGCTCCCAGCGAAGGGGGCGAGGCCCGCCGCGACCGCTATGTCAGCGAGATCATCGCCATCCAGCCCGGCGAGGACGGGCCGGCGACGACGCACGTCTTCGCGCCGAGCGCGCAGGGCGGCCCTCCGGTCCCCGGCATCCTCCCGGACGAGTACCGCAGCCTGGCCCGATGGGGCTTCGACCTCGACGGCTTCTTCGCGAAGGCCGGCCGATGAGCCCGTGGATGACCGGGGCCCTCGTCGGTGCCCTGCTCGTGCTCGGCGGCATCGTCTTTTACGAGGGGATGCGCAAGGTCCCGCCGCGCCAGAAGCGGGTCAAGCTCGCCGCCGCGGAGAAGGACTCGAGGTGGGACCGCCTCCCCCGGCGGCAGCGGCAGATCGTCATCGCCGGTGTCACCGCCGGCGTGATCATCGCCCTGCTCACCGGCTGGGTCATCGCGATCCTCCTCATCCCGGCGGCCATCATCGGCCTGCCGTGGCTGCTCAGCTCTGGTGAGGCCACCGCCCACATCGAGCGGCTGGAGGCCATGGAGGAGTGGACGCGCTCCCTCGCCGGAGTGCTCACGGTGGGTGTCGGGCTCGAGCAGGCGATCGTCGCCACCCTTCGCTCGGCCCCCCAGGAGATCCGGCCGGAGGTCAACCTGCTCGCGGCGCGGCTGCGCGCCCGCTGGAACACCGAGGACGCCCTGCGCGCCTTCGCCGACGACCTCGACGACTCCACCGGTGACCTGCTCGCGGCCAACCTCCTCCTCGGGGCCCGGCGTCGCGGTGCCGGCCTGGCCAATGTCCTCGAGTCGGTCGCCGTGTCGGTGGGCGAGGACGTCCGCTCCCGACGCATGATCGAGGCAGATCGCGAGAAGCCGCGGTCCACGGCCCGTGTGGTCACGATCATCACCTTGGTGGCGTTGTTCGTCATGTTCTTCTTCACCAACATGTTCGACGCCTATCGCACCGGGATCGGACAGGTGATCCTTGTCCTGCTGCTCGCCACTTACGTCGGCACGCTCGTGTGGATGAAGTCCATGGCGAAGGGGAAGAAGCTGCCCCGCTTCATCGGCTCCGAGATCGCGGCGGAGGCCCGCCGATGACGACCTCCCTGCAGGTCGCCCTGCTCGCCGGCGCTCTCATCGGCCTCGGCCTATCGCTCCTCGTCTGGCGCTTCAAGCCAGCCCAGGTCGACCTCGCGACCGCTCTCGACCGGCTCTCCCCGGACCGCTCCCTGAGTCGGCCCACGGCCACGAGCACTCAGGGAGAGTCGCCGGAGCAGGACACCCGGGACAAGCTCGGCGGTTGGGCCATGCGAGTACTTCCCCTCGACACACTGGGCGCCCCGCCGTACCGCGAGCTCGCCCTGATGCGCATGCCCGTCCACCGCTTCTACGGTGAGAAGGTCCTCTTCGCGATCCTCGGGGCCGTGCTGCCTCCCCTGCTTGTTCTCCTGTTCCGTAGCTTCGGTTTCGGGCTCCCGTGGTTCCTCGTCCTGCTCGGGGCTCTCGTCGGAGGCGCTCTGATGTTCTTCCTCCCCGACTACAACATCAGCGATGACGCAAAATCCGCACGCAAGGAGTTCGGACGCGCACTCGCCTCGTACATCGATCTCGTCGCCCTGGAGCGCAACAGCGGCTCCGGTCCCCGGCAGGCCATGGAGATCGCGGCGAACATCGGCGACTCCTGGGTCTTCCGTCGGCTGGCGGAGGAGCTCTCCCGCTCCCGGTGGTCGGGTCTGCCCCCGTGGGACGCCCTGCGCAAGCTCTCCGACGAGCTCGGCCTGCCCGAGCTCGCCGACCTCGCCGACATCATGCGTCTGTCCGGCGAGGAGGGAGCGCAGGTCTACCAGACCCTGCGGTCCCGCTCCCAGAGCATGCGGACGGCCGATCTCAATGCCGCCCTGTCCGACGCGAATGCCACGGGTGAGCGCATGTCCATCCCGATGTCGGCCCTCGGCCTGATCTTCATGGCCATCCTCGTGGCTCCCGCCCTGCTCAACTTCATCCAGACCTGAGCGGCCGGCACCGTCATCGGCTTGTTGGATCCGTTGACTACAGGTGCTCAGACTGCGGGTCCTTGGGGTGCGGGTTACGTTGGTCGGACCCCGCACCCAACCCAGGAGAGACGCTCGTGAACTCGCGCACGCCTCAACGCACATCGCCCGCTCGCAAGTTCAGTCCCGCCCGCGTCGGAAGCGCGGCGGCCCTGTGCATGGCTGTCAGCGCATTCACCCCCGCGTCATCGGCGCCTTCGGTCGGAAGCGCCGATGCGGATGCTGCGAAGCCGGCATCTCCTCGTTCTGCAGCACCCGGCTCCGTGACCATGACCTCGACCAGTTGGCCGTCGACCGTCCGCGTCGGTAGAAGCACGAAGTACAAAATCCGGTGGCTCAACAACACCCAGTCGCCCCAGAGGGTCCAGACAAAGGCCGAGTTCCACTGCTTCCCGCAGTCCACCGGCGGTACTCCATACGAATACTACGAAGATGGTTGGACAACCCACGTCATCCCGCCCGGGCAGTCAAGCATCACCAAATCCCAATGGGTTCCTTCCAAGTGCTTGCCGGCAGATAAACTCCACGTCGACCAAGGGCTCCTCACCGGAGGTGGATTCGTTCGGCAGAAGGTGAGCGGTCTGACAGGCTCCATGCCTGAAAACTTCAACGTCGTGTACTGACCGGACGACGTGCCGAGATGGCGCCCCGGTGAACGGGAAGTCATACCTTGGGTTCCTGACATTCCCTCCGCTACTCTTGACCTGATCCCGGGGGGGACGGCAATGAGCCTCGCCCGGACGCCAATACCTCACCGGGAGCAGATCCATGATCCAGTTGTTTGCGACGCTGCAGGTGCTGAGCACGCACGCCATCAGCTACTTGGATGACCAGGTCGAAGTCATCGGTCGGGCGCGTGAGGACCGCGGCTCGATCACCATCGAGCAGGTGCTCTGGGCAGTCGCCATCATCGCCCTGGCAGGCACCGTCATCGGCATCGTCACCTCCTATGTCAAGGGCAAGGCCAACGAGATCAAGTGATCCGGTGACGAGGGGGAGCACGACGACGAGGAGCGGATCCACCCGGGTCCGCTCCGATCGTGGTGCCATGGCGATCGAGATGGTGCTCCTGCTCCCCCTGGCCTTCTCGATCCTCTTCCTCGCCGTCCAGGGTGCCATGTACTACCAGGGCCGCACCGTGGCCCTCTCCGCCGCCCAGGAGGGCGCCCGGGGCGCCGCCGGCTACGAGGCGACCGCCGGCGACGGCCGCACCGCCGCGCTGAACTTCACCGACCGCACCGGTGAGTCGCTGATGGCCCCACACGTCACCATCGACCGGGACGCCCAGTCCGGGACGGTGACCGTCGAGGTGACCGGGCGGACCCAGTCCTTCGTCCCCGGGTGGGACCCCGAGGTCACCCAGTCCGCCAGCCGCACCATCGAGGAGTTCACGCGCCCGGAGGAGGGCCACTCCTCCATCGACGACAGGGAGACGCCCCCCTCATGGTGACTCCCTCCCTTCGCGATGACCGAGGGTCGGCCACCATCGAGATGGTCCTCCTCGTCCCGGCCTTCATGCTGCTGCTGCTGATGCTCGTCATGGGCGGTCGGTTGGCCATGGCCCACCAGTCCGTCCAGTCCGCCGCAGGCGAGGCCGCTCGCGCTGCCTCCCTCGAGCGGGGCGCGGACTCGGAGGACCGGGGCCTCGCCGCCGCGGAGGGCTTCCTCTCGGACGAGGGGCTCCACTGCTCCGCCGTCGACGTCACCCTCGACGCGGAGGGCAAGACGAGCGCCCCCGGCACCCCCGACGAGTTCATCGACGCCACGGTCTCCTGCGACGTCCCGCTCGCGGATCTCGCCCTGCCGGGGGTCGGCGGGTCGCGGTCCATCGAAGCGACCGCCTCGAGCCCCATCGACACCTTCCGGGAGCGCTGATGGCCCGGCCGCACCGCCTCCTGCAGGCAGTCCGACGACGCCTCGCCGACGAGCGGGGCTCGCTGACCACCTACTTCGTCAGTGCCGTGCCCGCCGTCATCCTGCTCACCGGGCTCGTCGTCGACGGCAGCGGGCAGATCCGCACGATGCAGCAGGCCAACGACATCTCCGCCGAGACCGCCCGATACGCCGGCCAGTCGATCGACATCGGCTGCGCCACCCTCGGCGCCGAGGTCGGCATCTCGCCGTCCGGAGCCAAGCTGGCGGCCCAGCGCTTCATCGAGCACAACCCC
The DNA here is from genome assembly GCA_052087725.1 of Janibacter sp. Lineage (GTDB taxonomy): Bacteria > Actinomycetota > Actinomycetes > Actinomycetales > Dermatophilaceae > Janibacter. The sequence continues at coordinate 34,748 of JBQGNO010000005.1, forward strand.
GCGGACGTGGAGCTGCGCAGCGTCACGCTCGAGGGTGAGCACACCGTCGTCGTGCAGACGACGATGACCTACGACCCGGTCTTCCTCGGTCTCTTCGGAGTCGACGACACGACGGTCGACGGCGAGGGTACGGCCTACCAGTACCGCACGGACTCACAAGGAGAGGAGTATGACCCGGATGTCGGCGACTGGGGACGCTGCAAGACCTGGTGAGGGCACTCGACTCAAGGGGCTCCTCGCGCTGATCGGGCTCCTCGGCCTGCTGGTCGGGGTCCCGTGGCTCCTGCTGTCCATCGGAGCGGGTCCCATCCCGGACCAGTGGGCCTCCCCAGGGGAGATCTGGTCCGAGCTCACCACGCCGGACGACGGGGCCGTCCTCCTCGTGCTCTTCCGCTACGCCGCGTGGATTGCCTGGCTCTTCATCGCCGTCTCGGTCGTCCTCGAGGTCGGCGCCCGCATCCTCGGCACCGACGTGCCCCAGCTCCCCGGTCTCGCCCTGCCGCAGGGGCTCGCCCGCTACTTCGTCGGGGCGATCGTCGTGCTCTTCGTCAGCGCACCCGCCGTCGGCGCATGGGCCGGCAGCGCGAATGCCGCCTCCGCCACCGACTCCGCAGACTCGGCCACGGCCTCGAGCACGCTCGTCGGTGGGGCCACCGGCGCCGCCGCAGGCTCGGCCATGAGCCAGACCCAGACTCCGGCGGAGAGCACGACGGCCCCGCCGACCGTGGACCACGAGGTCGCCCAGGGCGAGACGCTGTGGTCCATCGCCGAGCAGCGCCTCGGGGACGGCACGCGCTACACCGAGATCCTCGACCTCAACCACGGCACCGTCCCGTCGTCGCACTGGATCAGCCCCGGACAGGTCCTCCAGCTCCCCGACACCGGCGGATCGACCGATGCCGGTGGTGTCGAGTCCGAGGTCGAGCACAGCACGAGCACCCACACCGTCGAGCAGGGCGACACGCTATGGGAGATCGCCGAGGAGGAGCTCGGCGAGGGCGAGCGCTACCCCGAGATCGTCGCCGCCACCGGAGCCCAGCAGCAGGACGACGGCGGCCGCCTCACCGACCCCGACCTCATCCGGCCCGGCTGGGAGGTGGAGGTGCCCGACGCCGCTGCCGCGACCTCCGACACACCGCACTCGCAGCCGACGGCCCCCTCCGCCGACCAGGGCTCCGCGGCGGCCCCGATGCTGTCGACCCCGTCCACGGGCCCGGCCGACGCGACGGGTGGCCCAGGAGGCCCGAGCGGCACCGACTCGGCCGACAGCGACCGGGGCGAGAGCGACCCCGTCATCGTCTCGGACCCCGCGAACGGCTGGGGCGAGGTCGTCCTCGGCCTGGGTGGGATCACCGCGGCCGGACTCGTCGGCCTCCTCGAGCTGGCCCGCCGACGGCGCGCGGGCCACCTGGGCCGACCCGGATCCCCCGGCTCCGTCGCGCTCGAGCGCGACCTGCGGTTGGCCGCCGATGAGCACACCGCCTCGACGATCGATCTGGCCCTGCGGCACATCGCCGCCTCGGCCCGAGAGGCCGGCCGGGCCCTTCCCGGCCTGCGGTCGGTGCGGATGAGCCGCCACCAGATCGACGTCCAGCTCGCCGACCCCATGCGGCTGCCGGCCCCGTGGACCTCGACCGCCGACCCGCGCCTGTGGACCCTCTCCGCCGACCGGGCCGCGGGGCTCCACGGTCGCGGACTCGAGGAGGAGGTCGCCCCCTTCCCCTCGCTCGTGAGCATCGGTCAGGACGAGGAGGACGCGCACGTCCTGCTCAACCTCGCCCACTCCCGGACCTTCGCCGTCGCCGGCCACAACGTCCACACCCGCAGCGCCCTCGCGGCCATGGCACTCTCGCTGGCGACCGCCCCGTGGAGCGCAGCGACGACGGTCACCATCGTCGGAGGCCACCCGGAGCTCGCCGGCATCATCGACTCGCCCCGGGTGCGCTTCGTCCCCGACATGGCCGCCTACTCGCTGTCGGTGCAGGTCCAGATCGACCCGAGTGCCCGCGAGGTGCTCATCGTCAGCGGCGACCTCGGGCCCACGGACCGCCGTCGCCTTGACAAGGCCGTCGCCTCCTCGCCCCGCGTCTCGCTCGCCCACGCGGCGATCGATGCCCCCGAGGGTGGCGAGTCCCTGACCATCACCGACCCCGGCACCGCCGTGCTCGCCCCGGCCCACCTCCAGGTGATCCCCCAGCACCTCAGCGCCGACGACGCGACCCGGCTCGGCGAGCTCTTCGCGCTGGCGGCCCCGTCCACACTGGCCTGGGCGCCGCCGGAGGGCGAGCCGACGCTCGCGCAGGTCGGCGCCGCAGCCGCGGCCATGGGTGCACCGGGCATCCTCGTCGACCCCGACGACGACCTCCCCGTCGACGACCACCCCACCGTGCGGCGCGCCGACCTCGCCGACACCGGCACCCCGGTGCGGTGGAACACCCCGGTCACCACGCCTTCCCCGGAGACCGATGCGCTACCCGGCGAGGACGTCCCGACGCAGCGGCGGTCCGCGGGCTTCGAGACCACGGCTCCGGCCGACACCCCCGGATGGCTGTCCAACCAGATCACGCCCACCCCGGGCACGCCGCTGCCCCCGGTCATCGCCTTCCCCGAGCGGGTCCGCGAGCTCGCCGCTCCGACCCACGAGCCGGTGCTGCGCCTCCTCGGCCCGGTCGACATCGACAATGTCGGCGAGGTGGCGGCCGCCCACCGGATGCGGCTGACCGAGCTGGCCGCCTACATCGGCTGCCACCCCGATGCGGAAGGCAGCGACGTCGATGACGCGTTGTGGCCCAACCGTGCCCAGCACGACCACTCGCTCGTGCGCCACCGCTCCCTCAGCGCCCTCGGCGCCTGGCTCACCGGCGAAGCCGACTGCGACGCCGGCGCCGGTCGGACGGCCGCCGCTGAGCTCACCAGCGACTGGGGCCTGTGGTCCCAGCTCGTCCCGGCGGACCCCACCGCCGCCGGCACCGAGCACCTCGAGCAGGCGCTCGGGCTCGTACGCGGCCGACCCTTCGCCGGGGTCCACCCCCGCCACTACGTCTGGGCGGGCGACCTCAAGGCCGACATGATCTTCGCGATCACCACCGCGGCCACCGAGCTCTCCCGCCGCCGCATCATGGAAGGCCGGTGGACCGCAGCCATCGACGCGAGCGTCGTCGGCCTGACCATCGAGCCCGGTGTCGAGGCCCTGTGGCGGATGCAGCTGCTCGCTGCCCACGAGATCGCCGACCCGGAGGCCCGCGCCGTGGCCGCCGCAGGCCTGCGCGACTGCAGACGCCTGCGTGAGGAGCCACTCGAGAGCGCCTCCCGCGATCTCCTCGATACGCTGCCCGAGCTGGACGCCGCCGAGGCGCCCACCCGAACTCACCACGCGGTCTGAGGGGGCCGACGCCACATGACACTCCTGACAGCGCACTGGCGTGAGCGACTGCTCGCGAT
>JBQGNO010000005.1:38198-44336 GCA_052087725.1 Janibacter sp.
TCCTCTGCACGACCGCCCTGCTCCTCGCCGTCTCCCTCGTCACGGCTCCCCGCAGCGAGGCCGGCATCTGCCAGAAGTTCGACTTCGGCGCCAACTGCAAGATCACCTTCGGTGGGGAGATGGGCGAAGGGGGCGGCAGCGGCGGCGAGGACGGCGGCGGTGGCGGTGGCTCCGACCGCCCGCTGTGCAACCTCGGCAAGCCCGACTACGAGAGCGTGGCCTGCGACAGCGACGCCGGAGGCACCTGGAGCAATGAGCACCAGTGCTATGTCCTTCCCTCGGAGCCCCAGCCGGACCCCAGCGACCCGGAGTGGCGCCCCACCGGCACGTACTACGACTGCCTCGGGGTCAACGACGAGGGCGAGTCCGTCCCCAAGGAGCCCTTCTGGGCAGAGAAGCCGCCGGAGTCCCCCATCGGCGGCAACCTCAAGGAGGACCTGGAGACCGCGGTCGGCGTCGACTTCCTCGCGATGTACCCCGGCATGGCACCGACACCCATCCCCCCGAACACGGACTGGGAGGGCTACCGGATGTCCACCATCGGCACCTGGGTGTGGATGTGGCCACGCGAGCCGCTCGGCGGCATGTTCGAGCCGCCCCGGGCCGAGGAGCCCGAGCGGGGCTACTTCGTCGAGGCCAAGGTCAAGAAGCTCGAGTGGGACATGGGCGACGGCAAGGGGCTGGTCACCTGCACCGGCATCCCCGACCCGTACCAGCCGTACATGAAGGGCCGGGAGCCCTCCTGCGGGTACAAGTACACCGAGCCCGGCAGCTACACGGTCAAGGTCAAGACGACGTGGACCGTCGACTACAGGGACGAGACGGGCACGCACTCGATCGACATCGAGCTGCCGCACCGCTCCGTCATCGTGCGCATCGGCGAGAACCAGGTGGTGAACCGGTGACCGGACGGCGATGGGGGGCTGCCCCCTTCGTCCTCCTGGCGGTCGGTGCGCTCGTCCTGTCCGGCTGCAGCGAGGAGCGCGCGAGCGAGCGACTCCCCCGCACCCAGTCGTCGGCCTCCTCCGACTCCGGCGACGACAACGCGACGGCGCAGAAGCGGGCGACCACGAGCGTCTACCAGCTCGTCGCCGGGCGGGACGCGATCCGTCAGGAGCCGGGGGTCTACCGCAGCGCGTCGTCCATCGGTTTCGCCGACGACAAGCTCGCGACGACGATCATCGCCGAGAGCCTCGAGCTCGAGGACAAGAAGCGCAAGCAGGAGGGCTCGTCGAAGCTCACGACGGACCCCAGGATCCTCAAGACCGACCTCAATCCCCCCGAGAAGAAGGGCCAGCCGGTGGCGCCCTTCGTCTCCGTGCGCGGCTGTGTCGACGAGAGCAAGGTCCACGTCGTCGACTCCAAGGGCAAGAAGGTCAAGGGCAGCGACGGCAAGGGCCCCCACCCGGTGGAGTTCCACGTGATCAACCGCAGCTGGCCCTCCAGCAGCGGGTGGGAGGTCGCCTGGACGAAGCCGATCAAGGGATCCTGCTGAGCACGACCACGAGGATCGGCACGCATGCCGCGAGGACGACGAGCGTGTCCGGCAGGCGCCACGGCGCCGGTGCCGCCCAGGTCCGTCGACCTGCGGAGGCGAATCCCCGGGCGTCCATCGCCACGGCCAGCGTCGCCGCCGAGCCGAGGGAGCGCAGCAGCATCCCCAGGGTCGAGGACCACAGGTGGGCGATGACGCTGCCGGGTCGACGCCAGCTCACGCCCTGGCCACGCAGCCGGCGAGCCCAGCCCACCTCGGTCCACGCCGCGCCGAAGGACTGGATGCGCTGCAGGGCGGCCCCGATGGCCACGACCGGGCGGGACGGCAGCCGGAGGCGCTGACCGAGGTGGTCGGCGAGGTCGTCCGGGTCGATGAAGGCGAGGGTGATCGCCGAGGGCACGACGATCACGAGCAGCCGCAGTGCCGCCGAGAGCCCCTCCTCCCCGTCCTGATCTCCGAGCAGCCAGGTCGACCACCCGACGCCCAGCGCTCCGACGAGGCCCGGGATGAGGCGCAGGGCCAGTCCCCGCCAGCGTCCGGCCACGGTCCAGCCATGGCCGGCACCCGGGAGATTGGCCAGGCCGATGAACGCCCCGAGCCCGAGCAGCCCGAGGACGACGAGCGAGACCTGCCAGCCCGGGGAGAGCACCGCCGCGATGATCGGCAGCGCCGCCGCCCCGAAGAGGGAGAGGGGGCCGCAGGCCGAGAGCACCGCCCGGGGCCGGGGTGCCGGCTCGCGGGGCGGCGGGGGCGTGACGGTGTGCACCTCGTCGACGAGCCGCACGAGGTCGTGGTCGTGGGTCGCGGCGACGACTGCCCCGCCCCGCTCACGATGTGCCAGGAGCAGGCCGGTCACGGCGGCCCACGTCCCGCGGTCCTGCCCGACGGTGGGCTCGTCGGCGAGGATGACGCCCGGCCCGTGGGCGAGCGCCGCGGCCACGGCGAGACGCCGCTGCTCGCCTCCGGAGAGGGTCTGGGGGTCGGCCCGCTCGAGATGTGCCATGCCGAGCGTCTCGAGCAGGTGACGGGCGCGCTCCTTCGGGGCTCCTTCGTCATCGGTGCCGAGGGTGCGCCCGGTGAGCAGCACCTCGTCGAGCACGGTCCGGGCGAGCAGGGCGCTCGAGCTCCACTGCGGCACCCAGCCCAGGACGTGGGCGATCTCCTCGGCCGGGACGTCCGCCACGTCCCGGGAGTCGTGGGTGACCACCCGCCCGGACGAAGGGGGCAGCAGTCCCGCCGTCGTCGCCAGCCACGTGCTCTTGCCCCCACCGCTCGGCCCGACGAGAGCGGTGGCCCGGCCGGGGGCCGCGTCGAGGGTCTCGGGGGTCTCGAGGACGGTCGCCGTCTCGCTGCTGCCGTCGAGGCGGGTGCGCCGCCGCTCGACGAGGAGCGACTCGCCCCCGCCCGGACCGGCAGTGACGACAGCGCCGGACGGAGCCGGCCGGGAGAGCGGCCCGAGGTCGACGGTCAGGGGCTCGGGCGCCGGGGCTCCCGGGACCCAGATCCCCTCCTCGGCGAGGGTCTGCCCGTGCTCGCCGAGGACCTCCGCGGGTGATCCGTCGTGCCGGACCCGACCGTCGCGCCCGAGGACGACCAGGCGGTCGACGAGGTCGACCCACGGCGCGATGCGGTGCTCGACGAGGACGGTCGTCAGACCCTCACCTGCGGCGATCACCGCGTCGCGGACCTCGGTCGCCGTCACGTCGTCGAGCATGGCCGTCGGCTCGTCGAGGAGGAGGAGCGAGGGCTGCAGCGCGAGCGACCCGGCGAGCGCGAGGCGTTGGGTCTGCCCGCCGGAGAGGGTGTGCGTGGGGGTGTCCTGCGGCAGGTGGCCGAGCCCGACGAGGGCGAGGGCCCGCTCGACCCGGGGTGGCATCTCCTCCGGCGGCAGCGCGATGTTTTCCAACCCGAAGGCGACGTCGCGACCGATGGTCGCCGAGACCGTGCCGGACCCCGGCTCCTGCAGGACCAGCCCCACGGCGCCCGGCCGGTCCCCCGGCTCGGCGCCGTCGATCCGGACCGACCCATCGAGATCGCCGGAGTCGACGGTGAGGAGCAGCCCGGCGAGCGCCCGCAGCAGGGTGGACTTGCCGGAGCCGCTCGGCCCGACGAGGAGCACCCGCTGGCCCGCGGACAGGGTGAGGTCGAGGTCGCGCAGCACCGGCTCCCTTCGCCCCATCGGACGCCAGGTGAGCCCCCGGACCTCGACCCGCCCCGCGGCGGCGGCCACGCTCACACGGCCCTTTGCTCGAGGACCTCCTGCCCCGGGGGGAAGGGGTTGAGTGATCCGGCGCGGGCCAGCGCCCGGGTGAGCAACCAGCCGCCGATCCCTGCAACGACGGCACCGGAGACGACCATGAGCGGCAGGTAGGCGAGCTTCCACGTCCAGGACCAGTCCTGGTAGTAGGTGACGGCCTCGTAGATCCACTCCAGCGGAGCGGACAGCGCCCCGGCGAGGACTGCGACGACCGGGCCGAAGGCGGTGTAGGCGAAGAGGGCGAAGGCGAGCTCGGCGCCGATCCCCTGGGCCAGGCCGGAGACGACGGTCGTCACGCCCCACTCGTTGCCGAAGAGCGCGGAGACGCTGGCCGCGATGAGCTCGCAGGCCAGGGCCGCCCCCGGGCGACGGATGATCAGGCCCCCGACGACGCCGGCGATGAACCAGAAGCCGACGAAGAGGCCGAAGAGCGGCTGGAAGGCCAGCCCGAGCGCGGAGATCGGGCCGTTGTAGAGCAGGCCGTAGCCCCAGTAGGCGACGCCGAAGGCGACCCCGAGGAAGGCGACGGTGAGCAGGTCGACGGTGCGCCAGCCCAGGAGCGGGCGGGTGGCGAGGACGGCGCCGGATCGACGCTCGCCCGTGGTCGTGGTGGTCATGCGGTGCTTCTCCTGTGTCGTTGAACCCACAGGGAGGGATCGTCGCCGTCACCCGGCCGGGACGGCCGTGCGTCGACGACGGTCCTGAGACTCGACTCCCTACGCCGGTGCGAACCGGATCAGGTACGAGGGTCTGCGGTTACCCGCACTCTCAGCGCTGCTGCGCTCCCCTGTCGTGCCCCTCCAGCATAGCCCCGCGACCACCGACACCGTGTGTGCGGGTCATGCTGTGGCAGTGTTGGACGCGTACCTCCGGTGTGCGGCGCCCGCCGCGACCACCCGTGACGACGAAGGGAAGTCCGACGTGGGCAACATGGTCTGGAAACTGCTCGGGACGGGGTCGGCGATCGTCGCCGGCATCGTGGCCAACAAGGTGATCACCGCGGTCTGGCACAAGGCCGGCAAGGACGCCACCATGGACCCGACCAACCCCGACGAGACCTCCTTGGGCGAGGCCTTCGCCTACGCAGCCCTCGCCGGTCTCGCCGTCGGGCTGGCCCGCACGATGACCACCCGTCAGGCCGCGGCGTTCTACCGCCGCTCGGCCGGCCACCTCCCCGCGCCCATGCGCGAGCACCTCGAGGAGGCCGAGCAGAACTCGTGATGCGCGCGATCTCGATCACCGAGCCGGGGGACGCGGACGTCCTGCAGATCACCGACGCCGAGGCACCGACCCCGGGCCCCGGACAGGTCCTCGTCGACACCGCTGCGGCAGGGGTCAACCGCGCCGACATCATGCAGCGCCTCGGGCACTACCCACCGCCGAAGGGGGCGTCCCCCCTGCCCGGTCTGGAGCTCTCCGGCACGATCCGTGAGCTCGGGCCGGACGTCGAGGGCTGGTCCGTCGGCGACGAGGTGTGTGCGCTCGTCGACGGCGGTGGCTACGCGGAGCAGGTCGTCGTGCCCGCGGCCCAGCTGCTGCCCGTGCCGAAGGGGGTCTCGCTCACCGATGCGGCGGGCCTGCCCGAGGTCGCGTGCACGGTCTGGTCCAACGTTTTCGGCACCAACACCGGGTGCCTGACCGCGAACCTCCAGCCGGACGAGGTCTTCCTCGTGCACGGCGGGTCCTCCGGCATCGGCACGATGGCGATCCAGCTGGCGAAGGCCGCCGGCGCGCGGGTCGCGGTGACGGCCGGGTCGCAGGACAAGCTGGACTTCTGCCGCGAGCTCGGCGCCGACATCACGGTGAACTACCGCGAGCAGGACTTCGTGGAGGAGGTCCGGGCGGTGACCGATGGTCACGGCGCGGACGTCCTCCTCGACAACATCGGGGCGAAGTACCTGCCCCGCAATGTCGACCTGCTGGCCACCAACGGCCGCCTCGTCGTCATCGGCCTCATGGGCGGCCGCACGGGCGAGCTCGACCTGGGCAAGATGCTCGGCAAGCGCGCCGCGGTCATCGCGACCTCCCTGCGCGCCCGCCCGGCCGAGGAGAAGGCCACCATCGTCGCCGCCGTGCGCGAGCACATCTGGCCGCTGATCGAGGACGGCGCCGTCCGCCCGATCATCCACGGCACCCACCCGCTGGAGCGGGCCGCCGATGCGCACCGCGAGATGGAGCAGAGCGGTCACATCGGCAAGATCCTGCTCACGCCCTGAGGACTCCGTCGTCGAGGTGCCAGTGCGACCGGGCCACCTCGGCGACGTCCGGGTCGTGGGTCGCGAGCAGGACGATCCCGCCCCGGCCGGCGATGTCCTGCAGCAGCTCCACGACCCGGCCACGCGTGTCGTGGTCGAGCTCCGAGGTGGGCTCGTCCGCGAGGAACACC
>JBQGNO010000006.1:0-14684 GCA_052087725.1 Janibacter sp.
GGTCAAGGTTAACCCGTGGCCGTGTCACCACCGAATGAGAAACCCGGAGGCGGCTGTCGGTGGGGTGAGGCACGATGGCTCCTCGTGAGTGCCCTGCCCCGCGATGTGCCCAGCGACGAGATCGGCTCGGGCCTGTCCGGATTCTGGAGGGCGCTGCCCCGGGAGGGGCGCTTCCTGCTGTCCACCGTGGCGATCCAGCACCTCGGGCGCGGCATGACCCTGCCCTTCACGGTGATCTATCTCCACGAGGTCCGCGGCTTCTCGCTCGACACCGCCGGGGCGATCATGGCCCTGCTCGCCCTCGTCGCGGCCGTCATGGCCGGGCCGATGGGCACCCTGACCGACCTCGTCGGCGCCCGGTGGATGCTCATCGCCGCCGGGATCAGCCAGAGCCTCGGCGCCGTCGCGATGGCCTTCGCCACCGCCCTGCCGCTGGCCGTCCTCGGTGCCGTCCTCATGGGCCTGTCGGCGAGCATCGGCTGGTCCGCGGGCAACACCTTCATCTCCGCGCTCGTGCGGGGGCCGCTGCGGCAGCGCTACTTCGGGGTCAACTTCGCCCTGCTCAACCTCGGCATCGGGGCCGGCGGGCTCATCGCCGGGGCCTATGTCGACGTCAGCCGACCGATCACCTTCGAGCTGGTCTTCCTCGCCGACGCGATCCTCATCCTCATCCCCGGCATCTGGCTGCTCGGGCCGCTGCGCCATGTGCACGCCCGCTCGACGAAGCCGCCCGAGGACACCTCGTCCGCGAGCTATGCCACCGTCCTGCGCCTGCCGGGCATGCGGTGGGTCCTGCTGCTCGCCGTCGTCTCGAGCTTCGTCGGCTACGGCCAGCTCGAGGCGGGCATCCCCGCCTTCGCCCGCAGCGTCTCGCAGGTGAGCACCGACGTCATCGGCCTCGCCTTCGCCGCCAACACCGCGGTCATCGTCCTCCTGCAGTTCTGGGTGCTGCAGCGCATCGAGGGGCATCGGCGCACCCGCGTCGGCCTGATCATGCTCGGCATCTGGGCGCTCGCGTGGCTGGCCTTCGGGGTGAGCGGCCTGCTGCCCGACAGCCTCACGGCGGCCGTCCTCGTCATCGCCTTCCTCGCGCTCTTCGGCCTCGGCGAGACCCTCCTGCAGCCCACGCTCCCGGCGATCACCAACGACATGGCCCCCGACCATCTCCGTGGCCGGGTCAACGCCGCCCAGTCCACGGCTTTCATGGCCGGTGGAGTCATCGGGCCCCTCGTGGCGGGCGTCATGCTGGATCGGGGTCTCGCGGCGGTCTTCATCGCCGTGGTGCTCGGCGGGCTGGCCCTCATCGCGTGGCTCTTCCTGCGGCTGGAGCGGATCATCTCCCCGCACGTCAACGGCGTCAGCGCACCTCGATCCCCCACTGCCCGGTCCACGTCGACCCGGGCCTGAGCGTCACCAGCCCCTCCCCGGAGGTGAAGGCATCGGGCGGGCAGGAGAGCGGCTCGACCGCGACACCGGGGCGGTGACCGGGCGGCAGGGTGCCGGGGTCGGCGCGCCCGGTGAAGACCTGCACCCAGTCCAGCCCGGGACCGCCCCAGAGGCCCACGGTCCGCTCACCGGTCTCCAGCTCCACCACCCAGCAGCCGTCCTCACCGCGCTGCAGGCCCGTGTACGCGTGGTCCAGCTCGCGTCCGGCCAGCGCCGGACCCTCGCGCAGGTCGAAGGGGGTGCCGGCCACCGCACTCGTCGTGGTGGGCAGCATGCGCTCGTCGACGAGCACGACCTGCTCGGCGGGCACGCGCAGCCGGCTCTCGGCGACCGGGGTGCCCGCCAGCGCCAGGTAGGGGTGGGCGCCGAAACCGACCGGGGCATCCTCCTCCCCGAGGTTGGTCACCGCGACACCGCACGTGAGGCCGCGCGGGTCGACCTGCCAGGTCACCCGGGTCTCCAGCGCGAAGGGATAGCCCGGCTGCGGGTGCAGGGTGTGCACCACGACGATGCGGTCCTCGCCGACCTCGGTGGGCCGGAAGGCCGCCCACCGCACGAGGCCGTGGCTGGCGTGCCCGGTGGACCGCTCGGTGATCGGCAGCTCGTGGTCCTGCCCGTCGAAGCGGTAGCGGCCGTCACGGATCCGGTTGGGCCAGGGCACGAGCAGCTGGCCGCGACCGGCGGAGGCCATGACCTCCTGCGGATAGCCGGCCACGACGTCGACGCCGCCGATGGTCAGGCTGCGCAGCCCGCCGCCCACCTCGACGACCACCGCCTCGACGTCCTCGCTGGTCAGGTGCCACTGCTCACCGCTCGGGGAGATCGCCATGGCGCCAACCTACGCACGTGGGTGCCAGCCGTCACGGGGTCGATCCGCGGTGGACTACCGTGGATCGGTGCGCTCCCTCGCCGAGGACATCCGCCACCGCTCCGACGAGGAGCTGGTGGCCCTGCTGGAGCTGCGCCCGGACCTGGCCCGGCCGCAGCCCGCCGACCTGACGGCTCTCGCGGCCCGGGCGAGCACCCGGGCGAGCACCGCCCGAGCGATCGACCACCTCGATGCCCCACACCTCGCCGCGCTCCAGGCGTGCGCCATCGCCACCGTCGACCCGGCCGCGGTCGCCGAGCTCCTCGGCACGGACGCAGGGCGGGCCACCACCCTCATCGACGACCTCACCCGCGCCGCGCTCGTATGGTCCTCCGACACCGGCCCCGAGATCGCCCGGACCGCGACCGAGGTGCTCGGCCCCACGCCTGCCGGACTCGGCCCGACCGCCGCGACGCTCACCCACCCCCTCCCCGACGACCTCGACGCAGCGATCGCCGAGGCGGGCGAAGAGTCCCTCACGGTCCTGCGCCGGATCAGCTGGCACGGACCGACGGCGGCCCTGCCGGCCGACGCCGAGAGCCGGACCGGCCGCGCCGTCGCGCGACTCGTCGACACCCTCCTCGTCGCCACCGTCGACGCCGCGCACATCACCGTCCCCCGCGAGGTCGGCCTCCACGTCCGCGGCGGGCGGCTCCTCGAGACCTCGGTCGACGACACGGGCGAGCCCCTCGCGCAACGCACTCCCGAGGACGTGGACCGGGCCGCGGCGGCCGCGGCCAGCGAGCTCGTCGCGCTCGTCGACGAGCTCCTCGACCACCTCGAGTCCATGCGACCGCGGGTCCTGCGCAGCGGTGGGCTCGCCGTACGCGACCTGCGCTCCCTCGCCGGGCGGATCAACCTCGACGAGGCCGGCACCACCCTCCTGCTCGAGATCGCGCTCGGGGCCGGCCTCATCGCCGACGACCGCGCCCTCGAGCCCGTCTGGCGGCTGACCACGGAGGTCGAGACCTGGCGCTCCCTCGACCCCGCCCACCGCTGGGCCGGTCTCGCGACGCCGTGGCTGCACTCCCTTCGGGCGGCGATCGTCCCGGCACCCGACGACGGGGGGCGGGTCAACGCCCTCTCCGACGGACTCCTCTGGCCCCCGGTACGGGCCCTGCGCCGCGAGCTGCTGACGATCCTCGCCGACCTCCCCGACGGGTCGGCGCCGGAGCCCGCCCAGGCCACCGAGCTGCTGCGCCGTCACCGGCCCCGACGGATGCCCCGTGAGGCCGACGAGGTCGTCGCCGGGCTCCTCCGGGAGTGCGAGGTGCTCGGGGTCACCGGCCGCAGCGCGATCGGCAGCGTCGGTCGGGCCCTCCTGGCCGACCCCGACGGGGCCGCCCCCCGGCTGGCCACGCTCATCCCCGACCCCGTCGACCACCTCCTCCTCCAGGCCGACCTCACCGCGGTCGTCCCCGGCACCCCCGTCCCGCAGCTCGCGTCCCTGCTGCGCTCGACGGCCGTCCTCGAGTCACGCGGCGGGGCGGGGGTCTACCGCTTCACCGAGCAGAGTCTGCGCACGGCCCTCGACGCCGGCTGGGTCGCGGACGACCTCCTCGAGGCGCTCACCACCTTCAGCGCCACCGAGGTGCCGCAGCCCCTGACCTACCTGATCCGCGACGTCGCCCGGCGGCACGGCCAGCTGCGCGTCGGGACCGCGGGCAGCTACCTGCGCAGCGATGACCCCACCCACCTCGAGGCGTTGGTCGCCCGCCGCGACCTGAGCCACCTCCAGCTGCGCCACCTCGCCCCGACGGTGCTCATCTCCCCCGTCGGTCCGACGGTGCTCATCGAGGCGCTGCGCGACATCTCCCTCGCGCCATCGCTCGAGAGCTCCGGCGGGGTCGTCTCCACCACCCCGACCGGCACCCGCGTCCTGCCCCGGCGGGACCGCCCGGTGACCGAGGTCGGTCCCGAGCCCTCCGCCGAGGTCCTCGACCGCCTCCGCGCCGGCGAGGCTGCCGCCGAGCACCAGCGCAACCGCCCCGACGACGGGGGCCCGACGATCCCCGCACTCGACCCGGCGAGCACCTCGGCGCTGCTGCGGGAGGCCGCGGCCGACCGGCTGCCGGCCTGGATCGGGGTGACCGATGCCGTGGGCTCGACCCAACGGTTGCTCTTCCACCCGAGCACCGTTGACGGGGGCCGGGTCATCGGCGAGGTCGACGCGGTCCCGCAGGTCTACTCCCTGCACCGGATCACCGGCGTCGTCGTCGACGACTGAGCGTCGACCCCTTCGCCCGTTTCAGCCGCCGGAGAGGGCCTTGACCACGCGGGACGGGGAGGGCTTGCCGAGCTGCTCGGCCATCCACACGCTCGTGTCGACGAGGGCATCGAGGTCGATGCCCGTCTCCACACCGGCACCCCGCAGCATCCACACGAGGTCCTCCGTGGCGAGGTTGCCGGTGGCGGACTTCGCGTACGGGCACCCGCCGAGACCACCGGTGGAGGCGTCGACGACGCTCACCCCGGCCCGCAGCGCGGTGAGCGTGTTGCTCAGGGCCTGGCCGTAGGTGTCATGGAAGTGCACCCCGATCCGGTCCACCCCCACCCCGCGGTGATCGAGCGCCGCGAGCAGCGCCTCGACGTGGCCGGGCGTGCCGGTGCCGATCGTGTCGCCGACGGAGAGCTGGTCGCAGCCGAGGTCCATCAGCTCGGCGCAGGCATCGGCCACCTGGTCCACCGGCACCGGCCCCTCCCACGGGTCCCCGAAGCACATCGAGACATAGGCACGCACCCAGAGCCCCGCGTCCTTGGCCCGGGCGACGACCGGGGCGAACATCTCGACCGACTCCTCCCGGGAGCGGCCGAGGTTCTTCTGCGCGAAGGTCTGCGTCGCACTGCCGAAGATCGCGACCGCTCCGACACCGGCCGCGAGGGCACGGTCCAGACCGCGCTCATTGGGCACGAGCACGGGACGAAGGGGGCCTGCCCCCACCGATCCGAGGCCGGCGAGGAGCTCGCTGGCATCCGCGAGCTGCGGCACCCACCTCGGCGAGACGAAGGAGGTCGTCTCGACCGTCTCCAGGCCGGCCGCGACGAGGCGACGGATGAACTCCGCCTTCACCCCCGTGGGCACGGTGGCCTTCTCGTTCTGCAGACCATCCCGGGGTCCGACCTCGTAGACCGTCACCCGGGAGGGCAGACCGGTCATGGGCTCCAGCTGCGGCAGTGCGGTGGGCATGGGGCCATCATGGCGCATCCCGTACCGTTGGCTGCGGTTCAGTGCAGGGCTGACCAAGGAGGATTCATGAGCCAGGACCCGTACCCGAGCGGCCGGGAGACCCCGGAGAGCGGCACGCCGTACTCCGACGACCCGTACGTCCCGAGCGACCGTCCGCAGCCGCCGCCCTACGGTGGGCAGCCACCAATGCCCCCCTACTCGGGAGGCCAGCCGATGGGACCCGGCGCACCCTTGCCTCCCGGCGCTCCGGGTGCGCCCGTCCCCCCGCCCTATGCCTACCCACGGCCCGCGCAGCAGCCGAACTCCTCGGCCATCGTCCTCACCGTGATCTCCGGAGTGGCCACCCTCACGGGCCTGTGCTGCTACCTGAGCATCGTCCCGCTCGTCTTCGGCATCCTCGGGATCGTCCAGCAGGACAGCGACCCCGACCGTGCGGCGCAGATGACGAAGTACGGGTGGATCTCCTTCGCGGTGATCGCCGTGCTGGCCGTCATCGGTCTCGCGGCCTTCATCGCCCTGATCATCGCGTCGGAGTCCTGAGCCCATGGTGATGCCCGACGGCGCCCTCATCGTCCAGAGCGACAAGACCCTCCTCCTCGAGGTCGACCACGAGAAGGCGGGCGATGCGCGGCGGGCCATCGCCCCCTTCGCCGAGCTGGAGCGCGCTCCCGAGCACATCCACACCTACCGGGTCACCCCGCTCGGGCTGTGGAATGCCCGGGCCGCCGGCCACGACGCCGAGCAGGTCGTCGACGCGCTCGTCACGCACTCGCGCTACCCGGTGCCGCAGGCCCTCCTCGTCGACATCGCCGACACGATGGACCGCTACGGACGGCTCGTGCTGGAGAAGGACGGTGAGCAGCTCGTCCTGCGCACCACCGACCGGGCCGTGCTCACCGAGGTCCTGCGCCACAAGAAGATCACGCCCCTCGTCGGCGAGATGCTCTCCCCCGACGAGGTCATCGTCCACCCCTCCGAGCGGGGCAGCCTCAAGCAGGAGCTGCTCAAGGTCGGCTGGCCCGCGGAGGACCGTGCCGGCTATGTCGACGGCGAGGCGCACACCATCGACCTCGACCAGGACGGCTGGTCCCTGCGGCCCTACCAGCAGCAGGCGGTCGACGGCTTCTGGGACGGCGGCTCCGGAGTCGTCGTGCTCCCCTGCGGGGCAGGCAAGACGCTCGTCGGCGCGGCCGCGATGTCCGCCGCCAAGGCGACGACGCTGATCCTCGTGACCAACACCGTGAGCGCCCGCCAGTGGCGCGAGGAGCTGCTCGCGCGCACGACGCTCACCGAGGAGGAGATCGGCGAGTACTCCGGGGCCCGCAAGGAGGTCCGCCCGGTGACGATCGCGACGTACCAGGTGCTCACCCTCAAGCGGAAGGGCGTCTACCCGCACCTCGACCTGCTCGATGCCCGCGACTGGGGCCTCATCGTCTATGACGAGGTCCACCTGCTCCCGGCGCCGATCTTCCGGATGACTGCCGACCTGCAGGCCCGTCGGCGCCTCGGCCTCACCGCGACGCTGGTGCGCGAGGACGGGCGCGAGGCCGATGTCTTCTCACTCATCGGGCCCAAGCGCTTCGACGCGCCGTGGAAGGACATCGAGGCGCAGGGCTACATCGCCCCCGCCGACTGCGTCGAGGTCCGGGTGAGCATGGGTGACTCCGAGCGGATGGCCTACGCGACCGCCGACGCCGAGGACCGCTACCGGCTCGCGGCCTGCTCGCCGGTCAAGCTCGGGGTGGTCCGCGAGGTCGTCTCCCGGCACGAGGGCGAGGCGACGCTCGTCATCGGGCAGTACCTCGATCAGCTCCACGAGCTGTCCGAGCAGCTCGGGGCCGACCTCATCACCGGCGAGACCCCCGTCAAGCAGCGCCAGGAGCTTTTCGCCGACTTCCGCGAAGGGCGGACCAACCTCCTCGTCGTGTCCAAGGTGGCCAACTTCTCCGTCGACCTTCCGGAGGCGACGGTGGCCATCCAGGTCAGCGGGACCTTCGGCTCACGGCAGGAGGAGGCCCAGCGCCTCGGCCGGCTGCTCCGGCCGAAGGAGGACGGCCGGACCGCGCACTTCTACACGGTCGTCGCCCGCGACACCGTCGACGCGGAGTTCGCCGCCCACCGGCAGCGCTTCCTCGCCGAGCAGGGCTACGCCTACCGGATCGTCGACGCCGACGACCTGTGAGGACATGACGAAGGGGAGCGGTCACCATCGCGGTGACTGCTCCCCTTCGTCGTGTCGTGGCTCGGCCGCGGACGGCCTCGCACCTCAACGACCGGGGGTGGAGCGCGACCGGGTGGGTCAGTGGATGGACTCGAGGAAGCGCTGGGTGCGCTCGTGCTGGGGGTTGCTCAGCAGGTCCGTGGGCGCGCCCTGCTCGATGACCTGACCCCCGTCGAACATCATCACCTTGTGCGAGACATCGCGGGCGAACTGCATCTCGTGCGTGACGATGAGCATCGAGATATCGGTGTTGTCAGCGACATCGCGCAGCACCTGGAGCACGTCCCCGACGAGCTCCGGGTCGAGGGCCGAGGTGACCTCGTCGAGCAGCAGGATCTCCGGGTCCATCGCGAGCGCCCGCGCGATCGCCACGCGCTGCTTCTGCCCACCCGAGAGGTTGCTCGGGCGGGCGTGCGAGCGGTCGGCCAGACCCACCTGGTCGAGCAGCGCCATCCCCCGCTCGGTCGCCTCCTTCTTGCTCCGGCCCAGCACGTGCACCGGGGCCTCGGTGAGGTTGTCGATGACGGAGAGGTTGGGGAAGAGGTTGAAGTGCTGGAAGACCATGCCGATCTTCTTGCGCGTCTCGGCGATCTCCTTCTCCCGCAGCGCGAACCGCTGACCGTTGCGCTTGTCGTGCGTCAACGGCTGGCCGTCGATCCAGATGAAGCCATCGGTGAGCGACTCCAGGGTCATCACCAGCCGCAGGATCGTCGTCTTGCCCGACCCGCTCGGCCCGATGAGCGTGACCCGCTCACCGTGCGCGACGTCGAAGTTCAGGTCGGAGAGGACCGTGTTCTCTCCGAACTTCTTCTCGACGTCCTCGAAACGGATCACGGGCACGCCGGCGCCCTCCTGCGAGGCAGCGGGAGCGGCGGTGGGGTTCTCAGTAGACAAGGGACTTCTCCAGTCTGCGGACGGCAAAGGCGGTGATGAGGCTCGCGACGAGGAAGATCAGGCCGGCGAGCGTGAAGGCCTCGGTGAAGCGGAAGGTGTTACCGCCGTACCTCTGCGCCTCCGTCACCATCTCGACGACGGAGATCACGATGAGGAAGGGGGTCTCCTTGAACATCGCGATGGCCCAGTTGCCGAGCGAGGGCAGGGTGGCCCGGATCGCCTGGGGGAGCACGATCCCGGTCCACGTCCGGGCCTGCGGCAGGCTGAGCGCCGTGGCCGCCTCCCACTGCCCCTTGTCGACGGAGGCGATCCCCGAGAGGTAGGACTCGGCCATGTAGGTCGCGTAGTGCACGCCGAAGACCGCGGTTCCGATCCAGATCATCTGGCCGCTCCACGACCCGGGGACGAGGTTGTAGACGAAGACGAGCTGGATGACGAGCGGGGTCATCCGCACGAAGTCCATGACCAGGCGCAGGGTCTTGGCGACGACACTCGGCAGTGCCGTCATGAGCACCGCGAGGACGAGTCCGAGCACGGCGGCGATCACCGAGCCGAGCACCGTGACGACCAGGGTGACCTTGAGGAAGGCCTCCAGCAGTTGTGGCAGGACCTCACCAGCAGCTTCCCAGTCCCAGAAGGCCAGGAAGGCCTCGGTCGTCGACAGGAAGGCCACCGTTGCCACGAGCATCACCGCGATGCACACGGAGAAGACCTGCCAGCCGATGGTCGTCAGCCGCTTGGCGGACGCGTGATCGGTCGAGTTCTTGCTCATGGCCACCAGTCCGATGACCAGCGACGGGAGGCCGGCGCCGAGACAGAGAAGGGTGGTGATCGCCGAGGTGATGACGAGCCAGAGCGTGGAACGCGTGTAGGGAACCTTGTCCGTACGGCTGCGCTCCGGGGTGGTCGTGATCGTGGCCGTCACAGTGCTGCCCCCGCTCCGGCATGCTCGCTGTCGATGGTCCAGCCCAGTTGCCTGCGTGCCCGGACCTCGAGGATCCGCAGCAGCTTCGCCAACAGCCACGCGAAGATGAAGTAGCCGATGAAGCCGATGGCGTAGGCGAAGATCGTCGAGGTGTCCTTGCGCAGCTCGTCGATCTGGTAGCCGAAGTCCTGCAGGCTGATGACGGTCACCGCGGCGGTCCCCTTGATGAGCATGACGAGCAGGTTGTTGTAGCCCGACAGCATGAGCGCCCAGGCCTGGGGCCAGATGACCCGGCGCATCCGCGTCACGGACGACATGTTCAGTGCGGTGGCGCCCTCCCACTGCCCGTTGTCCACGGCATTGATCGACCCGCGGACCACCTCGGCGCCGTACGCGCCGTAGTTCAGCCCGAGGGCGAGCAGGCCGGGGATGAGGCCACCCCACTCACGGCCGAGCAGCTCCGACCACGGCATGCCGGTGAAGAGCGGCAGGACGAAGTACAGCCAGAAGAGCTGGACGACGAGGGACGTCCCCCGGAAGAACTCGACGAAGACCGTCGCGGTCCACCGGACGACAGGCACCCGGTTGATGCTCATCAGGCCGAACACCACCGAGACGAGGAAGGCCAGGGCGGCCCCGCCGAGCGTGAGGAGGACCGTGATGGTCAGCCCCTCCTGCAGGTACGGCAGGGCCCCCCTCAAGGCCTCGAAATCATCGTTCACTTCGCGTCCGGGAGCTCACCGTCGCACAGGGACTGGGTCGTGAGGTCGCCCTTGGGACGCTCGTCGTCGGTGAAGCCGAACTCGCCGATGACCTTCTCGTAGGACTCCTTCGACTCGGTGATCTTCGCGAGCTCCTCGTTGTAGGCCTCGCGCAGCGCGGTGTCGTCCTTGCGGAAGACCGTGGCGCCGGCGCCGACCTGCTCCTTGCCGTCGACCACTGCGACGAAGGGGTCGGTCACATCGACCTTCGAGTTCGACTCCTTCTCCGCCATGGTGCGCAGCGAGATGGCCGTCAGGGCGAAGGCGTCCGCGCGACCCTTGGTCACGGCGTCCATCCCGTCCTGCGGGCTACCGACTTCGATGGCATCCTTGATCTTGAGGTCCTTGACGTAGCCGGCCTCGATCGCGCCGGTCATCGTCGCCACCTTCGCGTCGTTCTTCTGGACGTCCTGGAGGTCCTTGAGGTTCTCGGGGTTGCCCTTGGGCACCATGAGCGCCGTCGTGTAGAGGATCTCCGGGTCGCCGAAGGCGGCCTGCGCACAGCGATCGGGAAGGATCGACATGCCCGCGGAGACGACATCGAAGTCGCCGGCGTTCAGGCCCGGGATGAGTGAGTTCCACTCGGTCTTGACGCCCTTGACCTCGTCGATGCCCAGCTTCGGGAAGATCTCCTCGTGCAGCGAGATGGTCGCGCCCTGCAGCTCGCCATCCTTCTCGAAGGAGTACGGCTCCTCGCCGGCGAAGCCGACCGTGACGCTGCCCTTGTCCTTCAGCTCCTCGAGCTTGCCGCTCCCGTCGCCGGAGCCGCCATCGTCGGATCCGGCCTCGTCGGCCACCCCGCAGGCGGCCAGGCTCAGCGCCAGGGTCGCGGCTGCTGCACTCGCCATGATTCGCGTGTTACGCACGGTCTTCCTCCCTCTCGGGGAGCACCGTGCGGAGCCGTGACTCCTCCCCACCGCCGGGGTCTCCGATGACCTCGACGAGGCGATTCCTCGCACAGATTTTCTCGGGCCGGTTGTCGCCCCCCGTCGTCTTGCCCCCTTACCTGAACAGGTCGACGGCCCCCAGACAAGGAAGAGAGCGCCCTCGCTCCCCCTTCGTTATGCCACCGCAACCCACACCACACCGGCCGCGCAGGGGTACCTGAGGTCGACATCGACCGAAATTCACCCAGACACCTGTCAGCCAACACCCAGACTGCAGGCGCACAATCGTGGGGGTGAACACCACTCCAGCCTCCGCAGAGCCGAGCCCCGTCCTGCTCGTCGTCGAGGACGAGCCCAACATCCGCGAGCTGCTCGCGACCTCCCTGCGCTTTGCCGGGTTCGAGGTCGAGGTGGCCGGTGACGGGACCACGGCGCTGGACATCATCCACCGGGTCGAGCCGGACCTCATCGTCCTCGACGTCATGCTCCCCGACATCGACGGCTTCGAGGTCGCGTCCCGGCTCCGGGCCACCGAGCGCCACCAGCCGATCCTCTTCCTCACCGCCCGCGACTCCCTCGACGACAAGCTCAAGGGCCTGACCGTCGGCGGCGACGACTACGTGACCAAGCCCTTCTCCCTCGAGGAGGTCATCGCCCGCATCCGGGTCATCCTGCGCCGGACGACCGACGTCCCCTCCACCGAGTCGGTGCTGCGCTTCGCCGACCTCGAGCTCGATGACGACGCCCACGAGGTCCGTCGGGCCGGCGTCTCGGTCGACGTCTCCCCCACCGAGTTCAAGCTCCTGCGCTACCTCATGCTCAACCCCAACCGGGTCCTGTCCAAGACCCAGATCCTCGACCACGTGTGGGACTACGACTTCCGCGGTGAGGTCGGCATCGTCGAGTCCTACATCTCCTACCTGCGCCGCAAGATCGACACCGAGGGTCACCAGCCCCTGATCCACACCAAGCGCGGATTCGGGTACGTGCTGCGCCTGCCCCCGGAGTGACCAGCAGCGTGCAGCGGGTCACCGCGCCGATCGTCCGCCGCCTGGAGAGGATGCCCCTCACCTGGCGGCTCGTCGCGATCCTGCTCACGCTCCTCCTCGCCGCGATGCTCACGACATCGACGGCGACGGCCTACCTGCTGCAGCGCGACCTCAAGCAGAATGTCGACGAGCAGCTGCGTGCCGTCGCCGTCCCCATCGCCGAGGACAACGCGTACTCCCGCAATCGCTCCTCGTTCTTCCAGCAGGACCGCGGGTCGATGCCGACGAACTTCTTCCTCCTCCGCCAGCCCGCGGACGGGTCTCCGTGGGACTACGACCCGCCGACCGGCGCGACCGTCCGGCCGGAGATGCCCACCCTGCCCGCGGACGACCCCCGGGTACGCACCAATGAGCCCTTCACCATCGACTCGGTCGACGGCAACACCCGATGGCGGGTCATCGCCGGTCGGTACACCGACAACTCGACCTTCGCCGTCGGCATGCAGCTGTCGGGGGTCAACCACACGGTGCAGCGCTTCGCGGTCGTCTCGACGCTGATGAGCCTCATCGCGGTGACCACCGGGGGCGTCCTCGGCTTCTTCGCCACGCGAAGGGCGTTCCGCCCCCTTCGCCGTATCGAGGACACCGCTGCAGCCATCGCCGCCGGCGACCTCACCCGCCGCGTGCCCGTGCGGGCGAGCCACGACGAGGTGGCCAGCCTCAGCGACTCGCTGAACTCCATGCTCGGCCAGATCGAGCGCAGCTTCACCGTGCAGGAGGCGTCCGAGCTGAAGATGCGCCAGTTCGTCGCCGACGCCAGCCACGAGCTGCGCACCCCGCTCGCGACCGTGCGCGGCTACGCCGAGCTCTACCGGCAGGGGGCCGTCCCCGACCCCGAGCACGTCACCCAGGCCATGGACCGCATCGAGGGCGAGGCCGCGAGGATGGGCGTGCTCGTCGAGGACCTGCTGCTCCTCGCCCGCCTCGACGACGAGCGCCCCCTCGAGAAGAAGGACCTCGACCTCGTCGTGCTCAGCGCCGAGACCGTCCACGACGCCCGCGCCCGGATGCCGGACCGCACGATCCAGCTCGTCGGGCTCGACGGTGAGCTGCGGCCCGTCATGCTCCCCGGCGACGAGAGCCGCCTGCGACAGGTGCTGGGCAACCTCCTCGGCAATGCCCTGATGCACACGGCGGAGGATGTCGCGATCGAGGTCGCCACCGGCGCCGAGGGATCCACCGCCGTCCTCGAGGTCCGCGACCACGGCGCGGGCATCGACCCCGACGTGGCCGACCGGGTCTTCGAGCGCTTCTACCGCGCCGACAAGGCACGCTCCCGCGCCCGTGGGGGCAGCGGGCTCGGCCTGGCGATCGTCACCGCCATCGTCCACCAGCACGGGGGCACCGTCCGTGCCGTCCCGACTCCGGGCGGCGGCGCGACCTTCCGCGTCGAGCTGCCCGGACGGACCCCGGAGCGGCCCGAGCAGGTCTGAGGCGGGCTGCCCCTCCCCGACCCTTCGGACGCACAGCAACCTCGGAGGTAATCCCGAGGGAGATCCGATGTCGACGGGGGACGGTGGAGGGACACAGTCTCGACAAGGAGCCCCTCATGGACCAGCCGACCCAGCCACTCATGCCGTACATGCCGCAGCCGCCGCGGTCACGTCGTCGTGGCCGGCGCGTCGGAGAGCTCACCGCGGTCTCGCTGCTCTCGGCCGCCCTGGCCACCGGCGGCACCTGGGGGGCCATCACCCTGGCCTCCGACGGCTCGGGCGGCTCCGGAGGCGGGACCACAGGCACCTCCTCCACCGCCTCGGACTCGTCCACCGCCGACGCACAGCCCGTGAGCTCGGCGGCCAAGCAGGCCCCGGACTGGAATGCGGTGACCAAGGAGGTCGCCCCGAGTGTCGTGGCCATCGGCGTGCGCGGCCAGTCCGCCGGCGGCGAGGGATCCGGGGTCGTCCTCGACGACGAGGGCCACGTCGTGACGAACAACCACGTCGTCTCCGGCGCCGGTGAGGGAGCGAAGATCACCGTCACCCTCGACGACGGAGCCACCTATGCGGCCACGGTCGCGGGCACCGACCCCTCGACCGACCTCGCGGTCATCACCATCACCGACCCGCCGAAGGACCTGCACCCGATCAGCGTCGGCTCGTCGAAGGGCCTGACCGTCGGCGACCCCGTGATGGCGGTGGGCAACCCCCTCGGTCTCGCCGGGACGGTGACCACCGGCATCGTCAGCGCCCTCGACCGCCCGGTCGCGACCTCCTCCAGCGAGGAGGAGCAGCAGCAGTCCCCCTTCGCCCCGCAGCAGGAGAAGTCCACGCCGGTGGTGACCGCCGCCATCCAGACCTCCGCCGCGGTCAACCCGGGCAACTCCGGCGGCGCGCTCGTCGACGCCTCCGGCCGCCTCGTCGGCATCAACTCCTCGATCGCCACCCTCGGCGGCGGCTCCGGTGGGCAGTCGGGCAGCATCGGCATCGGCTTCGCGATCCCCGTCAAC
>JBQGNO010000006.1:14694-41653 GCA_052087725.1 Janibacter sp.
GTCACGTGGATCGCCGAGCAGCTGATCGAGGACGGCTCGGCGGAGCACGCCTTCCTCGGCGTCACGCCGCAGGACGGCAAGGCCTCCGAGGGCTCGGCGACCCACAGCGGCGCGGAGATCACCTCGGTGAGCGAAGGGAGCCCCGCCGCCGACGCCGGCCTCGAGGAGGGCGACCTCGTGACCGGGATCGACGACTCGGCGGTCACCTCGGCGCAGTCCCTCGTCGGCCTGGTCCACGCCCGCAGGATCGACTCGTCGGTCTCCCTCACCATCATCCGTGACGGCGAGCAGAAGAGCGTCGACGTCACCCTGGGCACGGCCCCGAGCTCGGACACCTGAGCGATCACAGCAGACTCACAGGTCGATGCCAGCGAGGTCCAAGTTCGGGTGTGCAGACTAGGAGTCAGGAGCACAGGAGAAGGAAGCAACGGTCACCCGTTCGTCTCCTCCCCCGACGTAGGTACCGCCTTCCTCTGGCTCCCACAGGGGTGCTACCCCCCGCCTTCGGGTGTGGCGTCTGATGGCGGGTTGAGTAGCCGAACTCATGCCCCCGGTGTGCTGATCTCAGCACACTGGGGGCATGAGCCTTTCTGGGGATCCGACCCTCGAGTCGGTCCGCGCACTCGAGGACGACTTCGCCGAGGCGATGTCGCACATGTACTCCGTCGGCAACGACCTGGCCCGGCTGCGGGCCCGGCTCGCACTGGAGGCCTCCCCCGCCGGCTGGACCCCCGTCGCGGACCCCACTGCTGCTCCCGCCCCCACTCCGGCCCCCGGTCAGGTGGCATCTCCGCCCCCGGTCGCACCCCCCTTCGCCCAGCAACCGCACATGGCCCCGCCGGTGCCTCCGCACCCGATGCCCTCGGGGCCCGCCCAGCCGTGGTGGCAGCGTGACGGGATCGTGGCGAAGATCCTCGCCGTCGTCGGCACCGCGATCACCCTCATCGGTGTCGCCTTCCTCCTCGCGCTCGCCATCCAGATGGGCTTCTTCGGGCCGCTCGCCCGCGTCCTCAGCGGGGCCGCCCTCGCGGCCGGCCTCGTGGTCGCCGCCCTCGTCGTGCGTCGGCGCCAGCAGAGCACCGTCGGGGCCCTCGGCCTCGCCGCCACCGGGATCGCCACGGCCTTCCTCGACGTCCTCGCCGTGACCCGCATCTACGAGTGGGTCCCGGTCGCGCTCGGGCTCGTCCTCGCCGCCCTCGTCGGACTCGGCGGCCTCCTCCTCGCCCGCACCTGGGACAGCCAGCTGCTCGGGGTCATCGCCGTCCTCGGGGTGGCCGTGCTCGCGCCGACCGTGGGCTACGACCATCTCCTGCTCACCGGGGCCTTCCTCCTCGTGCTGACGATCGCCTCCTGGCCGGCCCAGATCTCGCGCGACTGGTTCCTCCTCGAGCTGGCCCGGGTCATCCCGACAGCCCTCTTCGTCAGCATCCTCGTCGCGACCGATGAGCCGGAGGCCGTCGTCGCACTCCTCGCGGTCGTGACCACCGGCTTCGTCCTCCTGACCAGCCTCGCCGGCGCCCGGGTCCCCACCCTGCCGGCGCAGCTCGGTGGCCTGGTCCCGGTCGCGGCGCTACCGCTGCTCCTCGCCGGGCTCGCCGCGGACCACCCGTGGGTCGGGACCTGCCTGCTCGTGGCCCTGACCTGCATGCTCGTCCTCGTCGCCGGCCTCTCGGAGGAGGGCTCGCACACCCGGGCCCACCACCGACTGACCGAGATCTGCCTCGGCACGGCCGGCCTGTCCTCGCTGTTCGCCGTCCTCCCGGCCACCGACGGCCACGACTGGAGCGTGCCCGTCCTGCTCGGGGTGGCTCTCGTCTGGGCCGGGTCCGCGCTGGCGCTGCGGCACCGGTTCCTCCTCCACGTTGCCTTCGTCGCCTCGGCGCTGACCCTGCTCTACGCCACCCCGCTCATGGCCTACGTGCTCTTCCGCGGGCTCTCCCCCGATGTGGGGATGGCGCACCTTGTCGCGGCCGTCGTCATCGTCGCCCTCCTGCTCACCCTGGCCCGGGCCATCACCACCGTGCTCCCCGTCCTCGACCCCATCGCGCCGCGCCTCCTCGTGGCCGGCGCAGTCCTGTGGGCCGGTGGCGCCGTGATCCTCCTGGGCGTCCTCCTCGGGCACCTGCTCGACGACCCGCGGGGCGGCTTCACGGCCGGGCAGACGGGCGCCACCCTGCTCTGGCTGGCCACCGCCGCGGTCCTGCTGCTGCGCGGCCTGCGCGGCTCGTCGGTCGCCGTCCCGGCCGGGCTCGCGATCGCGGCCTTCAGCGTCGGCAAGCTGCTCCTCTTCGACCTGGCCTTCCTCGATGGCATCGCCCGGGTGCTCAGCTTCATCGTCGGCGGACTGCTCCTGCTCGCCATGGGCGCGGGCTACGCCCAGGCCCTCGAGCGCTCCCGCCGGCCGGGCCCCGGGCCTGTGGACAACTCAGCGCTCGGCGGGCCGGTTCCTCCTACGGTCTGAAGGACAGCCGGATCGACCGGTCCGCCTGTCCGGATCCACCCGAAGGGGGACGCATGAGCCAGTTCACCGTCAACACCGAGAGCATCGCCGGGAGCGCCACGGACATCAGCCGCATCTCGGAGGAGGTGGAGAGCTCCGTCTCGCAGATGATGACCCGGCTGACCCAGCTGCAGAGCGAGTGGACCGGCGCCGCCTCCGGGTCCTTCCAGGAGCTCCTCAGCGACTGGCGGGCCACGCAGCGCCAGGTCAAGGAGAGCCTCGACGACATCTCCCGCGTGCTGGGCGAGGCGGGCCAGACCTACTCCACCACCGAGGACGGGGTGAAGTCGACGATCACGGGCGGCTCCCGGCGCTGAGCCGGGTTGCCGCACGCCGTGTCCTGTGTTGCCGCCCGCGGTGTCCTGTGGTGCGACGATGGAGCCTCGACGGGCCGGTGCCGGGAGATCTCCCGGCACCGGCCCCCTCACCCGATCACTCCGCCGCGATGGCCTCGAGGACGTCCATCCGTGAGGCCCGCCAGGCCGGCACGACCGCCGCGAGGATCCCGACGACCCCGGCGAGGGCGACGAAGACGAGGAGCTGGACCCATGGGATCGCCAGCTCGGTGATCCCGTCGTCGACGAGCGAGCGCTGGATCGCCACCCCTGACAGGACCCCCAGCGCGATGCCCAGGAGCGCGCCGAGCAAGGCGATCGCGATCGACTCCAGCCGGACCATCCGCCGCAGCTGGGCCCGGGAGAGGCCGACCGCGCGCAGCAGCCCGATCTCCCGGGTGCGCTCCATGACCGACAGCCCGAGGGTGTTGACGATGCCGAGGACCGCGATGACGATCGCCAGCCCGAGCAGCGCGTAGATGATGTAGAGCAGCTGGTCGATGGAGCTGCGCTGCTCGTCGGCGAAGTCCTGCTGGTCCTTCAGGGTCACGAGGGGCTGGGCGGAGATCAGCTCCTCGATGTCCGTCGAGACGGCCTCCTCGTCGGCTCCGTCCTCGAGGAAGACGAAGGCCATGTTGTCGGCGCCCTGCCCGCCCATGTCGGTGACGGTCTCGATCGACATGAGCACGTCCGGTGTCCCGAGGGTCGTCGTCTCCTCGTAGAAGCCGGCGACCTGCAGCTCCTTGCTGCCCTCACCGATCTTCACCTCGACGGTGTCGCCGACCTCGCGACCCCCCTCGTGGGTGGTCGAGAGCATCACCGAGTCCTGGTCGATGCCGGTCGTGCCCTCGGCAGCCTCGAGCTCCTCGATGTCGGCAAAGGTCCCGGGGTCGATGGCCACCGTGCTCAGCTGGCCGCCGTCGACGAGCGCCGAGACGTAGCGGATCGGCGAGACGGTCCGGACCCCGTCGACCTTCGCCGCCTTGGCGGTGATCGCCGAGGAGTACGGCTGGCCGATGGCATTGCTCAGCACGTAGTCCGCCCGGAAGCTCTCCTTGATCTGCTTGTCGATGCTCGCGGTCGCGCTCGAGGCGACGACCCCCATGAGGGCGACGAGCGTCATGCCGATCATCAGCGCCGACGCCGTCGCAGCCGTGCGGCCGGGGCTGCGCACCGTGTTCTGCTCGGCCATCCGGCCGATGCTGCCGAAGAGCGCCCGGTAGATCGCGCCCAGGCCGGCGATGACCGGGCGCCCGACGAAGGGGGCGAGGAAGGCCGTGCCGAGCACCAGCCCGACGATCCCCCCGCCGATCCACCAGATCTCACGGGTGTCCGCGATGAAGAGCCCGAAGAGGAAGGCGAGCAGCCCCGCGACGAGGACACCGACCTCGAGGGCCCGGCGGACCGGGTGGTCGCGCGTCGTCTCGACGGTGTCGCGCATCGCGGCGACGGGCGGGATCGAGCCGGCCCGGTGCGCCGGCAGCCAGGCCGCGAGCATCGTGATGATGATGCCGACGAGGTAGACGGCGATGACCGTGCGCGGCGCGAAGACGAGCCCGGTGCTGCTGATGTCCAGGCCGAAGGTCGCGAAGAGCGCCGTGATGCCCTTGGCGAGCAGCACCCCGAGGGCCAGGCCCAGGGTCGCCCCGAGGACACCGACGATGAAGGCCTCGAGGAGGACCGAGCGCACGACCTGCGCGCGACTGGCCCCGATGGCGCGCAGCAGCGCCAGCTCCCGCCCGCGCTGGGCGACGAGGATGCTGAAGGTGTTGATGATGAGGAAGGAGCCGACGAAGAGCGCGATGCCGGCGAAGACGAGCAGGAAGGTCGTGATGAAGCCGAGCGCCTGCTCGCTCGAGTCCTCGTTCTCCTGGGCCAGCTCGGCTCCGGTCATCCCGTCGTAGGAGTCGGGGACGAGGGGCTTCGCCTGCTCGAGCAGCTCCGTGCTGTCCACGCCGTCCTTGGCCGTGACCCAGACGGTGGAGTACTCGTCCTTGCCCTTCATGAAGTACTTCTGCATCGTCTCCGTGTCGAAGACGGTGATCGAGGCGCCGGCCATGCCCCCTTCGCCGAAGGTCACCGAGCCCACGACCTCGGCCGTGATCTCCGGCTGGTCGCCGGCGGTGACGAGGGTGATCTCGTCACCGACCTCGTGCCCGCCGCGCTCCAGCGTCGCCTCGTCGACGGCGACCTCGCCCTCCTTCGTGGGCTCACGACCGTCGAGGATCTGGATCGGCTCCTCGCCGAGCTGGTTCGGGGCGTCGTGGTAGTTGAAGGCCATCGCGGGCGCGCCCTGACCGCCCACGACATTGCCCGACTCCCCGACGACGAAGACACCCATGGCCTCGACATTGCCGTCGGCCCGGGCCGCGCCCGGGAGGTCGGCGAACTTCTCCACCTCGGCGGCGGAGAGGGCCGCACCGGTGGAGCCGCCGTACTGGTCGACCTGCTCGGGCTGGATGACGACATCGCCGACCGTGCCCTCGAAGATCCCGTCGAAGGTGCGCCCGAGGGTGTCGGTGAAGATCAGGGTCCCCGCGACGAAGGCCGTCCCGAGGATGATCGCCATCGCGCTCATGAGCAGGCGCGCCTTGCGGGCCAAGAGGCTCTTGAGGCTGGCCCGCAGCATCAGTGGACCCCGTTGCTCAGCGCGAGCATGCGCTCGAGGACGGTCTCGCGGTCCGGACGCCACAGCTCGTCGACGATCATGCCGTCGGCGAGGAAGAGGACCCGGTCGGTGTGCGCAGCGGCAACGGCATCGTGGGTCACCATGACGATCGTCTGGTCGAACTCGTCGACGCTGCGGCGCAGGAAGCCCAGGACCTCGGCGCCCGAGGTGGAGTCGAGGTTGCCCGTCGGCTCGTCCGCGAAGATGATCGCGGGCTGCGACACGAGCGCACGGGCACAGGCGACCCGCTGCTGCTGACCGCCGGAGAGCTCGCTCGGACGGTGCGACAGGCGGTCCGCCAGACCGGTCGTGTTGATCACGAGGTCGAACCACTCGTCATCGGGCTGGCGACCGGCGATGGCGAGGGGCAGGAGGATGTTTTCCTTGGCGCTGAGCGTCGGGATGAGGTTGAAGGCCTGGAAGACGAAGCCGATCCGGTCCCGGCGCAGCTTCGTCAGCGACTTCTCCTTGAGTCGGGTGATGTCGGTGTCCCCGACCTGGACCCGCCCCTCGCTGACCTCGTCGAGGCCGGCGAGGCAGTGCATGAGCGTCGACTTGCCGGACCCCGATGGGCCCATGATCGCCGTGAACTGCCCCGCACCGACGTCGAGGTCGATGCCGTCGAGCGCGGCGACGGACGCCTCACCCTTGCCGTAGGTCTTGCGCAGACCGTGCGTGCTTGCGGCCACCTGCGTGCCCATGTCTTCTCCCCAGAATTGTCCGTGATGTCGCGTCCAAACCTAAGGGGCGGTGTGGCGTCAGGTCACTGGGGTTTACCCCCGCCAGCCCCCTCGGGCGCACGGGAGGCGGGCACGGGGGTCTGCTCGGCGACGTGCACCGAGGCAACGGTGCGCAGCGTCGGGTCGCCCTCCGCGACGAGGTCTCCGGTGAACCAGCTGAGGGTCACCCCCCGTCCGTCGTCGTCGACCTCCGCGAGGGCGAGGTTGTTGTCGAACCACGGGCCATCGGTCACCTGCCACGGGTGGCGGGGGTCTCCGACCCCCTTCGTCCGCTGGGCCAGCCACCGCATGGGGCGCACGAGACTCTTGGCCATCTGCGACATGAGCACGCGGATCCCGCGCGGCATGGGGTTGCGGATCGGGCTGCACACGGCCTGGATGATGCGGCTGTGCGCGCCCGCCTCGGCACGGTCGCTGACCTCGGCGATGTAGGAGTGGTGGACATCGCCGGAGAGGAAGGTGACGGTCGCGGGCGCCGTCCCACGCTCGCCGCGGGCCACCGCCATCACGAGGTCGAAGACCTCGACGAAGCCGGACTGGAAGGCCCCCCAGTGCTCGAGGTCGACCGTCTGCCGCACCCCTTCGGACGCGCGCCGGAGGAGCGCCGACCGGCCTGGCCCGGCGAAGGACTCGCTGATCGCCTCCGCGTCGTGCAGCCCCGGCGGGAGGAGGAAGGGGAGGGAGGTCCCGATGAAGAGGTGGTTGAGGTCGCCGGTGAGCTGCTCGTCCAGCCAGGCCAGCTCGTGGTCGTCGAGCATGGACCGCCGGTCCGGCTCGAGGACGCGGGCGGCGCGGGAGTCGAGCATGATCAGTCGGGAGCTGCCGAGGACCCGCGTGTAGCTCCAGCGATAGGTCTCCGGCGACCGGTCGACCCGCTCGGAGAGCCGACGCAGGTCGTCGGTGAGGTCGACCTCGCCGGGGCCCGCGCCGTCGAGCAGCGCCCAGACCTCGTCCTGCGCGAGCTCCTCGGGCGCGAGGTTCCCGATGTGCTGGTGGACCCAGTAGGAGCACAGGCCGGAGACGAGCCGCTCGTGCCACCACTGGGTCGCGTTCATCTTCCGGTGCCAGGCCCACGAGGTGTTCCAGTCGTCCCGGATGTCGTGGTCGTCGAAGATCATCGCGCTCGGGACGCAGGAGAGCACCCACCGGATCGCAGGCTCGCTCCACGCGAGGCGGTACAGCTCGGCGTACTCGTCGTAGTCCTTGATCTCCTCGTAGGGCGGCTCGGTGATGTCTCGCCGCGCGGCGATGAACTCGTGCATCTCCGGGCTCGTCTCGTCGGCGTACACCTGGTCGCCGAGGAGGGCGAGCGCGTCCGGGCGGCGGGACTCCCCCTTCGCCAGGGAGAGCGCGAAGGTCCGCAGTGCGTCGACGCCGTGACTGCGGTGGTGCTCGTCGTCGTGCGGGACGCTCGTGCGGCAGGAGCCGAAGGCCAGCCGCGGTGGACGGCCCGGCTCGAGGGTGGCGAGTATCGACGGCGGGAAGGGCGAGTCCGGGAGCGGCCAGACGTGCTCGCCGTCCACCGACACGGTGTACTCGTGCTCGGTGTCCGGCTCGAGGTCGGTGAGGAGGACGAGGGCGTAGTGGTGGCCCTCGACGCGGAAGGTCGCGGCCTCCCAGGAACGGTCGCCGATGGCCACCTCGACCCTGGCGGCACCGGTGGTCTCGACCCAGATCGAGGCATCGCTCGCCCCGACGAAGCGGAGCAGCGGGCCGAGGACGAGGGGGCTGGTGTCAGTCGTGGGCATCCGTCCCATCATCCGCGCCCTTCCTGAGAAAACGGCGAAGGGCGGCTCCCCCGGTGTCGAGAAGTCCCTCGCGCGTCAGTGCGGGACGGTCGGCGGGGTGAACCACAGGTGGAGACGGCCGGTGACCGGATGGGTGGTCGCCTCCGCCTCGACGCCGTAGACCTCGCGCAAGAGCTCAGGGGTCAGCACCTCCTCGGGAGTCCCGGCCGCGGCCACCTGACCATGGTCGAGGACCACGAGGCGGTCGCAGAACTCGGCCGCGAGGTTGAGGTCGTGGAGTGCGGCCAGCACCGTCAGCCCCGAGTGGCTCACCAATGCCAGCAGCTGCAACGCATGGGCGATATCGAGATGGTTGGTCGGCTCGTCGAGGACCAGCAGGGAGGGCTCCTGCGTCATGGCACGCGCCAGATGGACCCGCTGCCGCTCACCACCCGAGAGGGTGCGCCAGCGGCGGTGGGCGACGTGGCCGAGGTCGACACGCTCCAGCTGGTGCATCGCGATCGCGATGTCAGTCGCGGAGTCACCCCCCAGGACCGCCTGGTGCGGGGTCCGGCCGAGCAGGACGACGTCCAGAACGGTGAGGTCGGCGTCGGTGTCGGCGCTCTGCTCCACGAGCGCCATGCGGCGGGCGAGCTTTTTGCGCGGGAGGCGATGCACATCGTCAGGACCGAGGTGGACGACGCCGGCATCGAGCCGGCCGAGGCGGGCGAGTCCACGCAACAACGTCGACTTGCCGGACCCGTTCGGTCCGAGCAGCCCGGTGAAGCTCCCCTGGGGCACCTCCACCTCGACCCCGGCCAGGATGCGTTGGCCGTCCACCGACCAGGAGACGTCGGCCGCGGTGAGGGAATCTCCGAGTGCGAGGTGCGTCATCAGCGATCCACCTTCCGTCGCAGGATCCACAGGAATGCCGGCACGCCGATCATCGCCGTCATGACACCGACCGGCAGCTCGCGGGGCTCGAAGGCGACACGGGCCACGACGTCGACCCAGACGAGGAAGGTCGCCCCTACCAGGGCCGACAACGGGAGGACCCTCCTGTGGTCCGGACCGACGACCGCCCGGACACCGTGCGGGATGAGCAGCCCGACGAAGCCGATCGTCCCGGAGCCGGCGACGAGCAGGCCGGTGACCAGTGCACAGGCGATGAGGAGGAGCCATCGGACCTGCTCGACCTTGATACCCAGGCTGGCCGCGGCGTCCTCACCAAAGGCGAAGGCGTTGAGGGGCCGCGCCGCGGCCCAGGCCGCGAGCAGTCCCACGAGCACGGCGATCGCCATGAAGGAGACGGTGGGCATCCGGGCGGCCGCAAGCGAGCCGGACAGCCAGAACTGCGCCTCGTGGGTGGCCCTCGGGTCGGCGACCCAGATGATGAGGAAGGAGGTCATCGCGGCACAGAGAGCGCCGACGGCCACACCCGCGAGGATCATCCGGGTGGGGGTGAGACGTCCGGATCGTTGTCCGAGCGCCAGAACGAGGACGAAGGCCAGCAGCGCACCGACGAAGGCGCCCCCACCGACGCCGAGAGTTCCGACGGTCACGCCCGCGACGATCACCGACACCGCTCCGAGCGAGGCGCCCGAGGAGATCCCCAGGAGGTACGGGTCGGCCATCGGGTTGCGGGTCAGGGTCTGCATCACCGCACCGACCACCGCGAGACCACCACCCACGAGGGCCGCGGCGAGCACGCGAGGCAACCGCATCTCCCAGACGACGTTCGCCCGCAGGCGGGTCACCTCCACCCCGTGCAGACCGAGTACGTCGAGGCGCAACCACCCCAGCCCCAGGCGGTCCGTCGCGATGGTCCACACCTCGCGGACCGAGGCATCTGACTGCCCGATCGTGGTCGAGGCGGCGATGGAGGCGACGAGCACGGCCACGGCGACCAGGACGACGCCCCACGCGCCTCGACGCACGGATCCGGGCGGTGCGCCGGTGCGGGACACCGCCCTCGGGGACGGCGCCGTCGTCACCGGCCGGACCGGCGCGCTCACGACGAGCTGCCGTCCTTCAGCGCCTCACCGATCGTCTCGACGGCCGTGACGTTCTGCAGACCGGGCGAGGTCTGGACGAAGGGCACCACGACGACCTTGTCCTCCTGGAAGGCGTCCAGCTCCTTGAGCGTGGGGTCGGTCTGTGCGTGCTTGATCTTCTTGTCAGCATCACCGTCCCCCATGTCGGCGATGACGACGAGGTCCGGATCCCGGTCCGCGACCTTCTCCCAGCTGGTCTCGGACCAGTGGTCCGGCAGGTCGTCGAAGGCGTTGTTCACCCCGAGCTCTTCGAGAATCATGCCGGGAGCACCGCAGCAGGCTCCGGCCGTCGGTGCCTCCTTGGTGCCCATGTCCCACCAGAAGACGTCCACGTCTCCGACGTCGTCCGGGAGGTCGGCTCGGACGTCCTCGAGTGCCTTCTCCTGCTCGGCGACGAGCTTCTTGGCCTCGTCCTCGGTACCGGTGAGCCGGCCGAGCTCCCTCAGCTCCTCCCAGTTCTCCTCGAAGGTGAGCGGCTGCTTCTTGTCCCGGTCCGGGCACCGGCCCGGTGAGAGATAGGTCGGGACGCCGAGGTCGTCGAGCTCCTCGCGGGTGGCGACCCCGCCCTCGGCCCGGTACGCGCTCGGGTAGACCGAGTAGATGAGGTCGGGCTCGGTGTCGAGGATGGTCTCCGAGCTCGGGTAGTCCGCGTCGCCGGTGGGGTAGTTCTTGATCTTCTTCGCCGCTGCCCTCAGGTCCTCACGAACCCCTTCGTCAGTGGCCGCGGCACCGACGACGCGGTCCTCGAGACCCAGGGCGAGGAGGTTCTCCAGCGAGCTGGTGTTCAGGGCGAAGATGCGCTCCGGGGGCGCTTCAGGAGACACCTCGAGACCGCAGTTCTCCACGACGGACTCGCCCTTCGCGGGAGCGGACGTCTCGGAGTCGGAGCCAGCACATGCCGACAGGAGGAAGACCGCGGCGACCCCCGCGACCCCCCATCGACGCCGACGCCTGGGCTGGCTTCCCTGGGACAGGGATCGGGCAGGGGACACGTGCACGGCCATGAGGACCGCCTTCCACACCTCGTGGTTGATCGGACGCGCCGTGGCCGGTCTCCTGGCTGACGGGTCAAGCGGCTACGAACCGTCTTCCCGGACCGCAAGCGGTCCAGTGACAAAGGGGTACGGATCCTTCCCGAGCACCACGGCTGCGCTCAACCTACATCAACCGTCGGCGGGGGCTTCGCAGCAGACGGCGAAGGGCGGCTCCCCCTCGTCGGGGGAACCGCCCTTCGTGCCGTGTGGCAGGGGGTGGGATCAGAAGCCCATGCCGCCCATGCCGCCCATCTCGTCGCCACCGGGCATGGCCGGCGCCGCCTTCTCGGGCTTGTCGGCGATGACGGCCTCGGTGGTGAGGAAGAGCGCCGCGATGGAGGCGGCGTTCTGCAGCGCACTGCGGGTCACCTTGGCCGGGTCGATGATGCCGAGCGTGATCATGTCGACGTACTCACCGGTGGCGGCGTTGAGGCCCTCACCGGCGGGCAGGTTGCCGACCTTCTCCGAGACGACGCCGCCGTTGAGGCCGGCGTTGACCGCGATCTGCTTCAGCGGGGAGTGGGCCGCGACGCGCAGGATGTTGGCGCCGGTGGCCTCGTCACCCTCGAGCTGGAGCTTCGCGAAGGCGGCCTCGGTCGCCTGCAGCAGCGCGACGCCACCACCGGCGACGATGCCCTCCTCGACGGCGGCCTTGGCGTTGCGCACCGCGTCCTCGATGCGGTGCTTGCGCTCCTTCAGCTCGACCTCGGTGGCCGCACCCGCACGGATGACGGCGACGCCGCCGGCGAGCTTGGCGAGACGCTCCTGGAGCTTCTCGCGGTCGTAGTCCGAGTCGCTGTTCTCGATCTCGGCCTTGATCTGGTTGACCCGACCCGAGATCTGGTCCTGGTCGCCGGCGCCCTCGACGATGGTCGTCTCGTCCTTGGTGACGACGACCTTGCGGGCCTTGCCGAGCAGGTCGAGCTCGGCGGTCTCCAGCGAGAGGCCGACCTCCTCGGAGATGACCTGGCCGCCGGTGAGGATCGCGATGTCGGCGAGCATCGCCTTGCGACGGTCACCGAAGCCCGGGGCCTTGACGGCGACGGACTTGAAGGTGCCCTTGAGCTTGTTGACGACGAGCGTGGACAGCGCCTCGCCCTCGAGGTCCTCGGCGATGATCATCAGCGGCTTGCCGGACTGCATGACCTTCTCGAGGATCGGCAGGAGGTCCTTGATGTTACCGATCTTGGAGTTCGCGATGAGGATGTACGGGTCCTCGAGGACCGTCTCCATGCGCTCGGTGTCGGTGACGAAGTAGCCGGAGATGTAGCCCTTGTCGAAGCGCATGCCCTCGGTCAGCTCGAGCTCGAGCCCGAAGGTGTTGGACTCCTCGACCGTGATGACGCCTTCCTTGCCGACCTTGTCCATGGCCTCGGCGATCTTGGCGCCGATCTCCTGGTCAGCGGCGGAGATGGAGGCCGTGGCAGCGATCTGCTCCTTGGTCTCGATCTCCACGGCCATCGCCAGCAGCTCGTCGGAGACGGCCGAGGTGGCCTTCTCGATGCCCCGCTTGAGGGCCATCGGGTTGGCGCCCGCGGCGACATTGCGCAGGCCCTCGCGCACGAGCGCCTGGGCGAGCACGGTGGCCGTCGTCGTGCCGTCACCGGCGACGTCGTCGGTCTTCTTCGCCACTTCCTTGACGAGCTCGGCCCCGATCTTCTCGTAGGGGTCGTCGAGCTCGATCTCCTTGGCGATGGACACGCCGTCGTTGGTGATCGTGGGGGCGCCCCACTTCTTCTCCAGGACGACATTGCGGCCCTTGGGGCCGAGGGTGACCTTGACGGCGTCAGCGAGGGTGTTCATCCCACGCTCGAGGCCGCGACGGGCCTCCTCGTCAAAAGCAATGAGCTTTGCCATTCGGGTGGTCCTCCACGCGAATCGAAGGGTGCGACCGGGGGCGCCCGCGACGGACGGAGAGCGACCGCCCGGCTCACGTCACCGTGCGATCGCGCCCCTCACCTGACCGGTCAGGATTGTCACTCTCTCGGGGAGAGTGCTAACGCCATTATTGGCACTCTCATGCGTCGAGTGCAAACGCCCGACGGCGAAGGGGGTGTGGCCGCACGTCCGGCCACACCCCCTTCCCCCTTCGTCCCTCCGATGTCACCGCACGAGGAATCCATCGAGCATGAGCCCGTCATCGAGCCCGGCGAAGGTCCCGTAGGCGAAGGTCAGCTCCCGCCGGCCATCCGTGACGGGTCCGCTCGCGCGGAGGGTCAGGTCGACGTCGAAGGTCCGGGCGGAGTAGCCGGCCATGGTCGTGGCCTTGACGGTGCCCGTGATCGTCGCCGACATGCCCGTGGCGCTGACCCGGATGTCGGCCGGGCTGCGCGGTGAGATCCGGCGGTCGGCCCGCTGCACGCACCCTTCCTTCGTGTCCGACGTGATCGTCGAGGGGCAGTACCAACTCTGCACGTAGTTCATGTCGCCGTCGTTCTCGATCGAGACGTCGTGGACATTGCCCCGCGTGCCGGGGATCTTCCCCACGAATGTCGCGGAGTAGACCACCGCCTCACGGGCGGTCTCGGTCCCCGTCGTGCCGTTCGCCGCCTGGGCCGGCGATGCCGCGGCTGCTGCCGCGAGCATCAGTCCGGCGAGGGCAGTGATCCCGGTGTTGCGCGTGCGCCTCATGATGGATCCCCCTAGATCCTCGGTGTGAGCCGCCCCTGCGACGGCCCTCACCCCCTGACGACGTGCGCGCTGCAGCCGGGGTTGCTCCGCCACCCCCATCCGTGGTCATCGTGATGCCCCCGTGACCACGATTGGTTGTGTGTTGAACAGGAGCCATAGCTGCCGGCAGTGCCTTCACGGGCCGCGGTGGCTCCCAGAACTACCGGTTCAACACACCACCACGGGGCGCGCCAACGCGAGAGGCGGTTCCGACACCCCCTGCTTGCCGGAACCGCCTCTCGTCCCTCCCCGCATGCACTGACGTGTCATCGGCGAGATCGGTTCGGCTCCGGCTGGTTCCGTGACCGCTTCGTGATCTCGGGGTCAGCGAAGGGGGCGCAACCGCTTCTCGCGGACGTCGACGGCGGGCGCGTAGCCGGCCGAGTCGTAGAAGCCCTCGGCGCCGGGATTGCAGCGCAACCGAATGACCCCGACCCCGGCCTCCGTGGCCCAGGTCTCGCAGGCGCTGGTCAGGGCCAGCGCGATGCCCTGCCGGCGGTGGCCGGCAGGCACGTACAGCGCCTGGACCCAGACCCGGCCGCGGGTCCCGGGGCGCTCGCCCGGCCACGTCGTCTCGGGCAGGAGGGCGGCCTGGAGGTAGCCCGCATGCTTCCCCTCGTGCTCGGCGTACCAGGTCGGGAGGGAGTCGTAGTGGCGCAGCCAGTGCTGCGCCGCGCGGTCGAGGTAGCCCTCTTCGCGGGCATCGTCGATGGCGATCGCGAACTGGAGGGAGAGCGCCGCGACGACGAAGGCGTCCTCGGGTCGTGCCTTGACGATACGCACGGACGCCCCGGTGGCCTCAGACCTCGAAGCCCAGGCGGCGGGCGCTGCGGGTGCGCTGGCGCTGGTCGCGCAGGCGACGCAGGCGCTTGATGAGCATCGGGTCCTCGGAGAGGGCTGCCGAGTTGTTGATCAGCGCGTTGAGCACCTGGTAGTAGCGGGTGGAGCTCATGTCGAACAGCTCCTTGATCGCCTGCTCCTTGGAGCCGGCGTACTTCCACCACTGGCGCTCGAAGGCCAGGATCTCGCGGTCGCGGTCCGTGAGCGGGACCGAAGGGGTCGGCTGGCTGGACTGGTTGGCGAGGTTCACGTCGCGCACTCTACCGACCGAATCACACGCCTGTCATTCCTTCGGCGTGTCGGCTGGACAGGGCGCCACACCCGGTCACAGACGCCCCCTTCGTCACACTGGTCACACGCTCAGGCCATGGTGTCGAGGATCGCGGCGATGTCCTCCGTGGCCGTCTGCGGGTTGACGATCGCGAAGCGGGCGAGGGTCTCCCCCGCGTGGTTCGTCGGGACGATGAAGGCGAACTCGTCCGCGAGCATCCGGTCCGACCACGCCTGGTAGTCCGCGGCGCTCCAGCCGAGGCGACGGAAGACCACGACGGTGAGGTCCCGCTCCCCGACGAGCTCGAGCCGCTCCCTTCGCCCGATCTCGGCCTCGGCGAAGGCGGCCACCTCGAGCGTGCGCTCGACCGCCGTCGCGTAGGCATCGGTGCCGTGCGTCGCGAGGGAGAACCAGAAGGGCAGGCCCCGGGCCCTTCGGGTCAGGCCGACGGAGAAGTCGGCCGGGTTCCAGTCGGAGGCCTCGGTGAGCACGTCGAGGTACCCGGCGTGCTGGGTGTGCGCGGCGCGACCCGCGGCCGGGTCCCGGTAGATCAGGGCGCAGCAGTCGAAGGGGGCGAAGAGCCACTTGTGCGGGTCGACGATGAAGGAGTCGCAGTGCTCGACCCCGGCGTAGAGGTGGCGGATGGAGGGGGCGGCCAGGCCGGCACCGCCGTAGGCCCCGTCGACGTGGAACCAGATGCCGAGCTCCCGGCAGACCTCGGCCACCGAGGCGAGGTCGTCCACGACACCGAAATTCGTCGTGCCCGCCGTGGCCACGACGGCAAAGTAGGTCTCCGGGCCGTGCTCGAGGAGGACCTCGCGCAACCGCTCGCCGGTGAGGCGCCCCCGCTCGTCCGGGGGGACGGAGGTCAGCTCGGCGTCCATGACCTCGCAGGCGGACGCGATCGAGGAGTGCGCCCCCGCGGTCGTCGCGACCCGGAAGGGCCGCTGGCCCGCCGGGGCGTCATGGCGGGCCTTCGCCCGGGCGGCCACCAGGGCCGACAGGTTGCCGATGGTGCCACCGGGCACGAAGGCCCCGCCGGACTCCTCGGGCAGGCCGACGAGGTCGCAGATCCAGCGCAGGGCCTGGTTCTCCGCATAGACCGCACCCGATCCCTCGAGCCACGACCCGGCATAGATCGAGCTGGCACCGACGACGAGGTCGAACATCGCGGACGCCTCGGTGGGCGCGCACGGGATGAAGGAGAGGTAGCGCGGGTGGTCCACCGACAGGCACGCCGGAGCGAGCACCTCAGCGAAGAGGTCCATCGCGGCCCGGCCGCCCATCCCCTCGGCGGTCACAGTGCGACCGGCGACCTCCTCGAGCTGCTCCGGGCTCAGCGACCGGTCCAGCGGGACCGGGTCCAGACGCATCCGCTCCGCGGAGTAGTCGAGGACGACCTGCTCGAGCTCGGCCAGTGAGGTGTTGTCATCGGGGAATCCATGCACGACGAGCACTCTAGGGCCGTCAGGGCGCGCGATGCCTCCCTCGGTACGGCCCTCCACCCTGTGACTGGTCCGCCGCCAGCTCCACCGCTCGGCGCCGCCGGCGGGTCGTGGCACTGCCGTCGTCCTCGAGGTCGTTGAGCAGGTCCGTGACCCGCTCCTCGATCTCGTCGCGCGTGGCGCGCACCCCCTCCGGGCCCAGGTCCGCCACCGGAGGGATGTCCCAGGTGATCATCTGTCGCGCCCGGGGCAGGTCCTCGTCGGCCACCCCCAGTCCGACGACCACGTCGGCGGCCGACATCACGTCCTCGACGACCGGCTTGGGGAAGGTCTCCG
The DNA here is from genome assembly GCA_052087725.1 of Janibacter sp. Lineage (GTDB taxonomy): Bacteria > Actinomycetota > Actinomycetes > Actinomycetales > Dermatophilaceae > Janibacter. The sequence continues at coordinate 31,315 of JBQGNO010000006.1, forward strand.
ACAACCGGATCTCCCGCTCGCGCATGGCGGCCTCGACCTCGGGCAGGACGGCGTACCCGGGCTGCAGCCCCGCCGACGAGGCGAGGTGGCGCCCTTCGCCGAGCTCCGCGGCCAAGGCGGCGGCCATCTGCGAGCGCCCGGCATTGCCTTCGCTGACGAAGAGCAGGTGGGTCGCCCCCTTCTCCGCCCCGCCTCGCTCGCGGGCCATCGACCCGAGCCGCTCCTTGGCGAAGCGCTGCACGAAGACGGGGAGATAGGTGTGGATCCGCGAGGTCTCCTCGAGGCGCACCCGGGAGTCGTCGACGATGTCGACGACCTCCTCACGGGTGAAGGTCCCTGCGTGGCGGGTGGTCAGCTCTGTGACGATACGTGCGTACTCACGGTCGCGAAGGGGGTTGTCCATGGGCACTCCTTAATCGGTCAACCACCCACCCTTCCATCCACGAGCCTTCCCCGCTCGGCGTACCGGGGGTCAGTGCGCACCGGGCCGACTCGATAGGTTGACCGAGTGACTGCGCACGACCTGACGGACCTCATCGCCCCCTCGTGGGCGCAGGCCCTCGATCCGGTCGCTCCGACGATCACCGCGATGGGCGAGCTCCTGCGGTCCGAGCTCGCCGAGGGCCACGGTTATCTCCCGGCCGGCGATGCCGTCCTGCGGGCCTTCACCATCCCCGTCGACGAGGTGCGGGTGCTCATCGTCGGCCAGGACCCCTATCCCACGCCGGGCCACCCGATCGGGCTCTCCTTCGCGGTCGCCCCGGACGTGCGACCGCTGCCTCCGTCCCTGCGCAACATCCATCGCGAGCTCGTCGACGACCTCGGTGCGGACCAGCCGAGCAATGGCGACCTCACGCCCTGGGCCGAGCAGGGCGTCATGCTGCTCAACCGCTGCCTGACGGTCCGGCCGGGTGCGCCCAACAGCCACCAGGGCCGTGGCTGGGAGGCCGTGACCGACCGCGCCATCGAGGTCCTGGCCCAGCGCGGCGGTCCACTCGTCGCGATCCTCTGGGGGCGCAGCGCCCGCAACCTCGCACCTCGTCTGGGGCAGGTACCCCGCGTGGAGAGCGCCCACCCCTCGCCGCTGTCGGCGCGCAATGGCTTCTTCGGCTCGCGCCCCTTCAGCCGCACCAACGACCTGCTCACCCGGCAGGGTGCCGCCCCCATCGACTGGAGACTCCCGTGACCACGCTCCCCGCCCACTCCTGGCACCGCTATGTCGCCATCGGCGACTCCTTCAGCGAGGGGATGTCCGATGCCGACCCCCGCGACGAAGGGCGGTACGTCGGCTGGGCGGACCGGCTCGCCGCCGAGCTGTCGACCCGGCAGCCCGAGGGCGACTTCCGCTACGCCAACCTCGCGATCCGTGGCCGCAAGCTCGACGACGTCATCGGGCCCCAGCTCGACACCGCCCTGACCATGCGGCCCGACCTCGTCTCGATGGTCGGCGGCGGCAACGACATCCTCCGGCCCAAGGTCGACCTCGACGAGATCGCCGACCGCCTCGAGCGCGCCGTCGCGACGATCCGCGCCACCGGTGCCGACGTCCTCATGGCCACCCCGGCCGACCCCGTCGACGCGGGGCTGCTGTCCTCCCTTCGCGCCCGGCACGGTGTGCACGCCGCCAATGTCTTCTCCATCGCCCAGCGGCACGGCGCCCACGTACTCAACCTCTGGGGCATCCGCGCCCTGCGGGACTGGCGGCTGTGGGCGACCGACCGCATCCACCTGAGCACCGAGGGCCACCGCCGGGTCGCGCAGGCGGCACTCGCCGCGCTCTCCCAGCCGGTGAGCGACGCCGGGTGGCACGAGCCGCTCGACCCCGCGCCCGCCGTCCCGCGCCGCGAGCAGGTGGCCGGCACCGCCCGGTGGGCGCGCACCCACGCCGGGCCCTGGGTCCAGCGCCGGCTCACCGGCCGGTCCTCCGGCGACTCGGTGACGGCGAAGATCGCCGAGCCGGCCCCCTTCGGCCCGCAGGATCTGCCGCCCATCCCGTAGCCCATGCCGGATTTCCTGAAGGTCGCCCGAACCTGAGGCGCAACTGCGGCTGATACTGTCTCAAGATGGCGCAGATGCGGGTGTCCGAGGCGGCTGAGCTGCTCGCGGTCTCGCCGGACACGGTCCGGCGGTGGATCGACGGCGGTCGACTCACGGCGACGAAGGGCGAGGGAGTCACCCTCGTCGACGGGGGCGACCTGGCGCGCCTGGCCCAGGACGTCGCCCACCCACCGACCGTCGGGGCCGTCCACGACGAGTCCGCACGCAACCGGATGCGCGGGATCGTCACCGACGTCGTCCGCGACACCGTCATGGCCCAGGTGAGCCTGCAGGCCGGGCCCTTCCGCATCGTCTCCCTCATGTCCCGCGAGGCCGCGGACGAGCTCGGCCTCGAGCCGGGGGTCGTCGCGGTCGCGTCCATCAAGTCGACCAATGTCGTCATCGGCACCCCGGGAGCATCCGCATGAAGCGCACCACCGTCGGCGCCCTCACCGCCATCGCCGCCCTCGCCCTGAGCGCCTGCGGGTCCTCCGGCAGTGACAGCGGGGACGGGGAGACGACGCTGCGCGTCGCGGCTGCCGCCTCCCTGACGGAGTCCTTCGAGGAGATCGGCACGGACTTCGAGGCCGAGCACGACGGCGTGACGGTCGAGTTCCAGTTCGCCGGGTCCTCCGACCTCGCGACGCAGATCGACAACGGCGCCGGTCTCGACGTCTTCGCCTCCGCGGACGAGGCGAACATGAACCAGGTCAGCGACGCGGTCGGCGATCCACAGGTGTTCGCGACGAACACCCTGACGATCGTCACCGAGCCGGGGAACCCCACGAAGATCAGCGGGCTGGCAGACCTCGAGCAGGACGACCTCGCCGTCGTCGTCTGCGCCCCGCAGGTCCCGTGCGGCGCGGCCACCGAGACCCTGACGACGCAGCAGCAGGTCACCCTCGACCCGGCGAGCGAGGAGTCCAAGGTGACCGATGTGCTCACCAAGGTCACCTCGGGCGAGGCCGACGCGGGCCTCGTCTACGTCACCGACGCGACCGGCGCCGGCGAGGACGTGGAGACCGTCGAGACCGAGGGCGCCGACGAGGTCGTCAACGACTACCCCATCGCGGCCCTGGCCGACAGCGACACGAGCGAGGACGCCGAGGCCTTCGTCGAGTACGTCACCGGCCCGAAGGGGCAGCAGGTCCTCCGGGACAAGGGCTTCGGCGCTCCGTGACCCCACCCCGCTGGTTGTGGCTGCCGGCGGCGGGGGCCGTCCTCGTCGTCGTCATCCCCCTGCTCGGCCTGGTCACCTCCGTCGACGTCGGGCAGCTGTGGCCGCTGCTGGCCTCCGAGGCCTCCGTCACGGCGCTCCTGCTCTCCCTGCGCACCGCCGCCATCGCGACCCTGCTGTGCGTCCTGCTCGGCACCCCCCTGGCGATCCTCCTCGCCCGCGGCCGCTGGTTCGGCCAGTCGCTCCTGCGGGCGCTCGTCCTCGTGCCCCTCGTACTGCCCCCGGTCGTCGGTGGCCTGGCCCTGCTCACGACCTTCGGTCGCAAGGGACTGCTCGGCGAGCACCTCGTCGCCGCCGGCCTGTCCATCTCCTACTCGACCACCGCGGTCGTCCTCGCGCAGACCTTCGTCGCGCTCCCCTTCCTCGTGCTCGCCCTCGAGGGGTCCGTCCGCGGCCTCGACCGGCACCACGAGGAGGCCGCCGCCACCCTCGGCGCCGGGCCGTGGCGACGTCTCACCCGGGTGACGCTGCCGCTCGTCGCCCCCGGGCTGATGTCCGGGGGCGTCCTCGCCTTCGCCCGCGCGCTCGGGGAGTTCGGCGCGACGCTGACCTTCGCCGGGTCGGCCCAGGGACGCACTCGCACCCTGCCGCTCGAGATCTATCTCCAGCGCGAGACCGACCAGGACGCGGCGATCGCCCTCTCGCTCGTGCTCGTGGTCCTCGCCACGGTCATCGTCGGCACCGTCTACGCCCGCACCACGAGGAGCGCCCGATGAGCCTGCAGGTGAGCGCCCGCTGGGCCGAGCGCGGGCTCGACGTCGACCTCGACCTGCCGGCCGGCCGGCACGCGGTCACCGGCCCCAACGGCGCCGGCAAGTCCTCGTTGCTGTCCGTCGTCGCCGGCCTGTCCCGGCCGGACAGCAGTCGCGTCCTCCTCGACGGCCGGTCACTCGACGCGGTCCCGCCGCACCGGCGCCGGGTCGCGCTCATGAGCCAGGCGACCCGCCTCTTCCCCCACCTGGGCGTGCGCGACAACGTCGCCTTCGGACCACGCAACACCGGCCAGGGACGAAGGGAGGCACGCGCCACCGCCGACCACTGGCTCGAGGTCGTGGGGATGAGGTCCTTCGCCGCGCGCCGGCCGGCCCAGCTCTCCGGGGGCCAGGGGGCCCGCGTCGCCCTCGCCCGGGCGCTCGCCGCCGAGCCGGCCGCCCTGCTCCTCGACGAGCCGCTCGCGGCACTCGACGTCGAGGCGACGCCTGCCATGCGGGCCGTCCTCGCCGATGTCACGCACGCCCGCGAGGACCTCGTCGTCGTCCTCGTGACCCACGACGTGCTCGACGTCCTCACCGTCGCCGACGGCCCGGCCGACACCCTCACTGTCCTCGGCGAGCGCGTCGAGCACGGTCCGGTCCGTGAGGTGCTCGAGCATCCCCACAGCGCCTTCACCGCCGGCCTCGCCGGGGTCAACCTCGTCCGCGGCGAGGCCCGCCCCGGTGCGGGGGCGCGCGCCACGGACTCCCTCGACATCGCCACCGGCCCGCACGACGTGACCGGCCCGGCCTGGGTGACCTTCAGCCCCGACGCGGTCTCGCTCCACCGCGACCGCCCGCAGGGCTCGCCCCGCAATGTCTGGCGGGGGCAGGTCTCGCGGGTCGAGGCGCACGCCGGGCGGGCCCGGGTGTGGCTCGATGCGCCGCTGGCGATGAGCGCCGAGGTCACCCCTGCGGCACTGGCGGAGCTCCCCCTTCGTCCCGGCGACGGGGTCTGGGTCTCGGTCAAGGCCAGCCAGGTGCGGGTCCACCCCGCGCACGCCGACCCGGTCAGCTGAGCCGGCCGTCCCGGAAGTCGCGGAAGGCGGCCTTGGAGTCGCTGCCCAGCCGCACGATGGACTGACCGGACTGCATACCGGTCGGGCCCTTGGCGACCTCGTGGCCGACCTGTGACGGCTTGACCCGGTAGAAGGCCGCGGTGAAGAGGAGCATGTCCTCCGCCGACAGGTTGCTGCTCGCGTTCTTGTCGATGACGCTCAGCGCCTCGGGCAGCGAGTCGGGACCACGCAGACGCGCCTGGACCGCCGCGGCCACGAGGAGCAGTCCCTGGTTGTGGGAGCGGTCGAAGTCCCCGCCCGGCAGCGTCTTGCGCTCGCGCGACCAGGCGAGCGCCTCCCGGCCGCTGAGGCGGCTCTCGCCCTTGGGGATCTTGCCGCCGCCCAGGTGCGACTCGAGCTTCTTCGGTGCATCGAAGTCCAGGGGGCCGACCTCGTTGACGATCTCCATGAACCCCTCGAACCCGGTGACGACATAGCCGTCGACGTCGATGCCGCTGACCCTGGACACCGACTCGGCCTGACCGCTCGCGCCGGAGAAGACCATCGAGGAGTTGAGCTTGCCGTGCCCGTGCCCCGGGATCGGCACCCACAGGTCGCGGGCGATCCCCATCAGCCCGGCTCCGCCCTTGCCGTCCACGCCGAGCAGCTGGATCGCGTCGGCCCGGGCCTGCTGGACCTTTTCGCCGGGGCGGGCGTCACTGCCGATGACGAGCACGTGGCGGTTGCCGCCGAGGTCGGCCTTGCCCTTCTTCCCCAGGCTCGGCCACCACCCGCCGACGACCTTCCACCGCTCGCGGTTCTTGGGCCGCACGGCGAGGGTGACATCGTCCTCGGCGGTGACGACCGCGACCTTCGCCCCGCGCCAGGTGCCGGTCGTGGCCGTGCCCTTGATCGAGTGGGAGCCGTACTTCGTGGCGACCGCCCTCGTCAGGGACGTCGGTGCGCCCGAGATCTCCACCTCCTGCCCGGTGGTGGACGAGGAGGAGGACGTCGCCGACGACGAGGAGGACGACGACGTGGTCGTGCCGTCCCCGTCGTCCGCACTGCCCGAGCAGGCAGCCAGGGTCAGCGCGAGGGCCGTGGTGGCCGCGGTGGCTCTCAGGGCGAAGGGAGGTCTCACCCCTCCACCGTAGGTCGATCAGTCGTCGTCGTTGTCGTCATCACCGTTGTCGGTGCTGACGACCGAGCCGTCGGTGACGTCGATCGTGACCTCACGGTCGTCGCCCTTCGAGTCGTCCACGGTGACCTCCCAGCGGTGCTCACCGTTCTCGCCCTCGAGCTCGACGTCGTCGAAGGTGCCGTCGACCTCCTTCAGCGCGGTCTCGATCGCGTCGGTGACGGTGATCGTCGCGGCCTTCAGCCCAGCGCGGTCCTCGTCGTCGAGGTCGTCCTCATCCTCGATCGTGGCCGTCCCGTCACCGGTGACCTCGACCTCGATGCTCTGGGAGCCCTTGGCGACGTCGACCTCCCAGGTGCCGTCGTCCTCCTGGTCGTCGACCTCGTACGCGTCGCCACCGGCCTGCTCCTCGGCCGCCGTGATGGCTTCGCGCACCGCCTCCAGGCCGGTGTCGTCGGACCCTCCGGAGCTCGCGGTGCTGGACGCCGAGCTGCGGTCGTCGGGGGAGGACTCCTCGGTGGGGTCCTCGCCCGAGGTCCCGGCCCCGCTCGTCGCGCTCGCGGACGAGGAGGTCGTCTCGTCGGCGGCGTCGGAGTCGTCGGAGGAGCCGCAGGCGGTGATGCCGAGGGCGAGGGCTGCGGTCAGGGCGATGAGGGCGGGGCGCGACTTCTTCATGTCCCCACCATCCCCCGGAACCCGCGGCTTTTCCAGCCAGAAGTACCTTCCTGAAGGGACTCTCACGCAGACCTCATGGAGCCCTCATACAGTGGGCCCCATGGCAGCAACGAGGCTCATGCCCACAGAGCTCGGTGACGATCTCATCGAGCTGACCCGCACGATCTGCGACAAGTCCCTGCGTCCGCAGGTCGACGACGTCGAGGCGCGTGCGGCGCACGAGGAGGTCTTCCCCCGGGAGGTCTTCCGCACCCTCGGACAGGCGGGGCTGCTCTCCCTTCCCTATCCCGAGGAGCTCGGTGGCGGTGGGCAGCCCTACGAGATCTACCTGCAGGTCGTCGAGGAGATCGCGTCGGCGTGGGCCGCGGTGGCGGTCGGGGTCTCGGTGCACTCACTCACGGCGTACGCGGTGCACACCTTCGGCTCCCGCGAGCAGCAGGAGGCGCTCCTGCCGGACATGCTCTCCGGCGACCTGCTCGGCGCCTATGCCCTCTCCGAGCCGCTCGCCGGCTCGGACATCGCCGCGATGACCACGCGCGCGACGCCCGACGGCGACGACTGGCGCATCCGCGGACGCAAGGCATGGATCTCCCATGCCGGGCACGCCGACTACTACACGACCTTCGCCCGCACCAGCGATGACGGCGGCCGGGGCGTCAGCTGCTTCATCGTGCCGAGCGATGCCGACGGCCTCTCCTTCGGGACCCCGGAGAAGAAGATGGGCCTGCACGGCGACACCGTGCGCGAGGTGATCTACGACGACGTGCCGGTCACCGGCGACCGTCTCGTCGGTGACCTCGGCCGCGGGGTACCGACGGCCCTCGCCGGCCTCGACGCCGGGCGGCTCGGCATCGCGGCCGTGGCCACGGGCCTGGCCCAGTCCGCCCTCGAGGTGGCGGCGAGGTACGCCACCGAGCGGGAGCAGTTCGGCCGGACCATCGCGAGCAACCAGGGTCTGGCCTTCCTCCTCGCGGACATGGAGGCCGCGGTGACGAGCGCCCGCGCGACCTACCTCCACGCCGCCCGGCTGCGCGATGCCGACCGGGCCTTCGGCAAAGAGGCCGCGGTCGCCAAGCTCATCGCGACCGATGCGGCGATGAAGGTCACGACCGACGCCATCCAGGTCCTCGGCGGCGCCGGCTTCACCCAGGACTTCCCCGTCGAGCGGTACTTCCGCGAGGCGAAGGTGACCCAGATCTTCGAGGGGACCAACCAGATCCAGCGGCTGGTCATCTCCCGCCAGCTGCTCGCCTCCCTCTGAGAGCATGACCTCATGTCGGACCGTGGACCCGTCGCCTCCGTCATCGTGCCGGCCCATGACGAGGAGCGCTCGATCGGAGAGCACCTCCTCGCCTACCTGGGCATCATGGGCCCGCAGGACGGCGTCGACAACGTGCTGCTCCTCATGGACGAGCTCGTCCACCGTCGCGGTCGGACCCCGGTCCGGGCGGCGCTGCTCGGCTTCGGCGACTGCCTCGCCGACCTCGAGCGTCAGTGCACCGAGCTCGGGCTCGACCCCTACGTGGAGTTCACCGGCCGGGTCGGGCCGGAGCAGATCGCGCAGTACCTGAGCACGGCAGATGTGGGGATCGGGCCCGATCCGGCCACGCCCCTGAACGACCTGTCGACGATGAACAAGACGATGGAGTACATGGCCTTCGCCCTCCCGTCGGTCGCCTTCGACCTCACGGAGACGCGGACCAGCGGTGCCGACACGGTGCTCTATGCGCCCGACGGGGACATCAGCGCGATGGCCGACATGGTCGAGCGCCTGCTCGATGACCCTGATCTGCGAGCGGACCTGGGCCGCCGCGGCAGGGACCGGGTGCGGACTCTCCTCGACTGGCAGCCGCAGCGTGAGGCCTATCTCGCCGCCATGGCCGCGGTGGCCGGCCAGCGCGCCTGACTCGCGAGGGTGCGGGGCCACCCCCTTCGCTCAGTCCTCGTCGTGGTCGCGCGAGATCCCCGGGAGCAGCGTGGACCCGCCCCGCAGGGCATCCATCGCCCCGGGGACACCGGCGACGCGGCGCAGGGTGCGCTGTCGGTAGCGCCAGATCATGACCGCGCCAAAGCCCCACAGCAGGAACTGGGCACTCATCGCGATCCGGAAGTCGTCGAGGGTGTAGGTGTCCGGCCCTCCGGGGGCCAGCCGGTCGAGGATGAAGCCGATGAGCGCCATCGTCAGCAGCGAGGCGATGAAGCCGCCCATGTTGACCACTCCGGAGGCCCGGCCGTAGCGCTCGCTGCGGTGAAAGCTGCGCGCGAGGTCGAAGGCGATCATCGAGCCGGGACCGCCGATGGCCGTCACCGACACGAGGATGACGAGCAGCCACAGGGGCGCCGGGTTGGGCAGGATCAGCACGACCGCCCAGACGGAGGAGATCGCCCCGACGACGCTGAGCGCGATCATCGACCGGTAGTAGGGCAGGCGCCCGGTGTAGCGACCGATGAGTGGCCCGGCGATGAGCGCGACGAAGGTCATCAGGGTGAGGAGGCCGGAGGCCACGGTCGGGCTGAGGCCCTGCCCCGAGACGAGGAAGGGGTAGCCCCACAGCAGCGCGAAGACCGTGGGCGCGAACTGGGCGGTGAAGTGCACGGACAGGCCGAGTCGGGTGCCGGGGTCCCGCCAGACCTCGGTCAGGCTGTGGCGAAGGGCGCGGATCTTGATCTTCTCGACCGCGCCCCGCTCGTACGGGGAGTCCTTCACCATCGCGACGACGCCGATCGCGAGGACGACGCCGAGGGAGGCCGCCCCGGCGTAGGTCGGGGTCCATCCCCAGTTGTGGAGCATCGCGCTCAGGGGGACGGCAGCGATGACGGCGCCCATCTGGCCGACCATGCCGGTGACCTGCGTGATGACCGGAGCCTGGCGGACGAGGAACCACAGCGCGATCAGCCGCAGCACCGAGGTGAAGACCATCGCGTCACCGGCGCCGACGAGGGCGCGGGCCCCGAGCCCGGTCGCGAAGCCGTCGGCCGTGGAGAACCAGATCTGCCCGGCGGTCATGCAGACCAGGCCGGAGAGGATCAGCGCCCGGGACCCGTACCGGTCGAGCATGACCCCGACGGGGATCTGCATCGCGGCATAGACCCCGAGCTGGAGCACCGTGAAGGTCGCGAGCTGGCTGGCGTTGATGTCGAAGCGGTCGGCGGCGATGAGCCCGGCGACCCCGAGCGAGGTCCGGTGGAAGATCGCGAGCACGTAGACCGCGAGCGCGGTCCCCCAGATGGCGTAGGCGCGACGCCGTCCGATGGCATGCAGCTGTACCGTCCCCGTCACCCGATACATGCTACGAATGTCGCCAGATCGCTGACCAATCGTTCCGCGACTCGGCCACACCAGCACCCACGAGGGATTCACGATCGGACTCTGACGATGACCACTGTGAGCGACCGCCTGACCATCGACCCCGTTGCCGCGGCACCGCCCTTCGAGCAGATCCGACGACAGATGAGCCTGCTCGTCGAGTCCGGCGACCTCGTCACCGGCGAGCGGCTCCCC
>JBQGNO010000007.1:0-37584 GCA_052087725.1 Janibacter sp.
GCCCTCGGTGATCTCGAAGGGGACGCCGGCGGAGCCCATGAGGACGAGCTTGCTCACCCGATCGGGGTGGTGCGTGGCGACGTTGAGGGCGAGCGCCCCACCGAAGCTGTTGCCGACGACGGCGACCCGGTCCAGCCCGAGCGCGTCGAGGAATCCGACGAGGTGCTCGGTCCACGTCGCGAGGTCGTAGGTGACCCCGTCGGGGCGCTCGGTGTAGCCGAAGCCGAGGACGTCCGGGGCGATGACCCGGTGGTTCTCGGAGAGACGCGGCAGCACGGCACGCCAGTTGGCCCACGCGCTGACTCCGGGGCCGGAGCCGTGGATGAGCAGCACGGGGTCGCCGCTGCCCACGTCGTGGTAGTTCGTCCTGATCCCGTTGACGTCGACCGAGTTGGCGACCTCGGGATTCTGCGTCTCGACAGTGGTCATGCACTTCTCCAAATCCTCGATGATTCCTCCCGAGCGAAACTACGCCCACCGGACCGTCGCGACGATCCGGTGGGCGCAGGGAGCATCCGTCCAGCGCAGCCCGACGGCCACCGACGCGAGCCGACGCCCCCTGCGGTGCGAAGGCCGCCTACGGCCTGAGCCTCGAAGGGAGGTCACACGGGAGCGGCAACCTCCTCCGGCGCTGCCTCGTCCACGGCCGTGCGCTGCCGCGGGATGAGCAGGCAGACGAGGGCACCGGCCAGGGCGGCGCCGGCTCCGACGACGAAGCAGATCCGGACGGCCGACTCATCGGGGATGACGTGGCCACCGAGCGTGATGGTGCGGCTGGTGAGGATCGCCGCCATGACCGCACCGGCGATCGTCGTGCCGACCGAGCGCATCAAGCCGTTGAGGCCGACGCTGGAGCCGGACTCGTGCTCGGGCACGTTGTCGAGGATCAGGGTGGGCATCGCGGCGTAGCCGATCCCCACGCCGGAGCTCGCGACGAGGGTGGCGAGCATCAGCTGCCACGGTGCGTCCATCAGGCCCATGGCGACCAGGTAGCCGCCGCTGAGGACGACTGCGCCGATCGCCAGGGTGAACTTGGCGCCCGGGCCGTCGAGGCCGGCCACGAGCTCCGGGACGCCGAGGGGCGACTGCTGTGGCTGCTGCGCGATGGTGAGGCACGCACCCTTCGTCAGGTCGCCGAGGCGCTCGACCTGGAGCAGTCCACCGTCAACCGACAGGTCCACGCAGCACTGGAGTCCGGGGTGATCCGACGATCCCGCGCGGACGACCACCCCGCCTACCTCCTGGACATCACCGACGAGGGGCGCCGGCGCTTCGGCGCCGACCTGTCCCGGCAGCTGACGGCCCACCAGAGCGCCCTCGAGGCGATCCCCGAGGCGGAGCGGGAGGCCTTCCTCGAGCACCTCTCGGCATACGTGGACGCCCTCGGTGAGGTCACCATCGACGCGCGCTGAGGCGCAAGGAGCCCTCGCTGCCGGCGCGCGGATCGACCCTCAGATCACTCCGCAGGCGTCAGGGCCGGGGACGTCACCTCGGCCGGAGACTCCTCCTGGTCCTCGGGCTTCTGGATGAAGAACGACAGGACCACCGGGACGAGCGCGATGACGGCGGCCAGCAGGAACGCGTTGTGCGCTCCCGGTGCACCGGACTCGGCGACCGAGCGTCCGGCCGCCTCACCCGAGTGGAGGGCGGATGAGTAGATGGAGATGAGCAGCGCGGTCCCCGCTGCCCCTGCCACCTGCTGCATCGTGTTCAGCGCCGCGGAGCCGTGGGAGTAGAGGTGCCGCTCGAGCGAGCCCAGGGACGCCGAGAAGAGCGGCGTGAATGACCCGGCCAGCCCGAGGGACATCACGGTCTGGATGACGACGAGGACCCACGTGGGCGTGCCGACCCCGACCATCGAGTAGGCGAACAGCGAGGCGGCGATCATCATCGACCCCGGGATGAGGAGGGTCCGCGGGCCCCGGGCGTCGTAGATCCGGCCCATCAGAGGAGCCAGGACGCCCATGAGGATCGATCCGGGCAGGAGGACGAGACCCGACTGGGTCGCGTTGAGGCCCGCGACATTCTGCAGGTACAGCGGCAGCAGGGACAGTGTCCCGAACATCGCCAGCGAGACGACGGCCATGATGATGACGGCGAAGACGTAGTTCTTCACGGAGAAGACCCGCAGGTCGAGCAGCGCGCGGTCCTCCCTCTGCAGCGTCAGCTGACGCCGGACGAAGACCGCCAGGAAGACCAGGCCAGCACTGATGACGCTCCACGCGAGTCCGGTGGACGGTCCTCCCCCGGACTCGCCGCCCTGCCCCCCGCCGAACTGGCTGAGGCCGAAGACGATCCCACCGAAGGCGAAGACGGAGAGCACGATGGAGACCATGTCGATCGGAGCGTGCGTGCGCTCGCCGAGGTTGGTCATCCACTTCGCGCCCAGGGCGAGGGCGATGAGCGCGATCGGCAGGACGATGGCGAAGAGCCAGCGCCAGCCGAGGGAGTCGAGCACGAGGCCCGACATCGTCGGACCGATCGCCGGAGCGAGTGAGATGACGAGCCCGACCCGGCCCATCATCCGACCACGCGAGTGGGCGGGGACGACATTCATCATCGTCGTCATGAGCAGGGGCATCATGATGCCGGTGCCCGCTGCCTGGACGACGCGACCCACGAGCAGGACGCTGAATCCTGGCGCCACGAGGCAGATCAGCGTGCCCGAGGAGAAGAAGGTCATGGCCGCCAGGAAGACCTGCCGCGTGGAGAAGCGCTGCAGGAGGAAGCCGGTCGTGGGAATGACGACGGCCATGGTCAGCATGAAGGCACTGGTCAGCCACTGGCCCAGCTCCGGAGGTATCCCCAGTGCCTTGTTGAGCTCAGGGATGGCGATGGCCATCGTCGTCTCGTTGAGGATCGCGACGAAGGCGGCCACCAGGAGCAGCCAGATCACGCGCATCCCCGCGGGGTCGATGGCCTCTGTCGACGAGTCGCTCGGACGGGAGGGGGAGGTGCCGCTGGACAAGAAGGAGATCCGATCGTGTGAGTGACCACTGAGCCACAGTCACCAACGACCATGGGTGGGGACATATTTCGGGGGAGACGGCAGGAGCACTGGGCCCACCACGTCGGGACACGCCAGAGGCCCTCTCCGTCAAGGGAAAGGGCCAGTCCTGCGAAACGTGGAGACTAGGGGGTTCGAACCCCTGACCCCCGCCTTGCAAAGGCGGTGCTCTACCAGCTGAGCTAAGTCCCCTGGTTCAGTTGTCCGCCCTCGCGTGCCCGCCGGGCCCGCGAGGGCTGGAGATCAGGAGGGACGGTCGGTGGCTGCCGCCCAGGCCCCGCCGGTGGCTCCGGCCGGGCCGTTCGCGGCACCCATGCGGCTGGTGGCAGCGTGCAGGTCCTTCTCGGACCGCTGCTGCTCGACCTTGCGCTTGGCGTACGCCGCGCCTGCAACGGCCGCGACGAGCGCGAGGACCTTCTTCACGGGGATCTCCTCACCGTCTGTGGTGGGCCCACCTGGACTTGAACCAGGGACCTCTTCCTTATCAGGGAAGCGCTCTAACCGAGCTGAGCTATGGGCCCGTGTGCACCGTGGTGCGACGCCCGAGATTACCCCACCCCGACCACCGAAACCAAACCGGCGATCGGGGCGCGGATCAGTCGTCGGTCAGCGTCATGTGCACGCCGCCGACGAGGCTGGCGACGATGTTGTAGAGGAAGGCCCCGAGGGTCGCGACCGCGGTCATGAGGAAGACATCGACGACGGCGACGACGATCGACAGCGCCATGACGCGACCGAAGCCGAGGAAGTCCATGATGTCGAAGTCCTGGTTGGACCCGTCACCGATGACCTGGCCGGCGAGCTCGTTGACGGAGTCGAAGACCCCCATCGCCGAGAGCAGCGCCCACATGACGCCGGTCATGACGACCATGGCGATCCCCATGGCCACCGAGACGAGGAAGCCGACCTTCATCACGGAGAAGGGGTCGACCCGGGAGACCATCAGCTTGACCCGACGCCCCCCACGCGGTGCGGGGCGCGGGGCGGCCGAGCCGCCCTGCGGGCGACGCGCCGCGGTTGCCGAGCCGGACGACGAACGCATCGTCGTGGTGTCTGACGAGCTCACTCCTGGTCACCTCCGGGGGTGTCCCCCTGCTGGGCGGTCTCCGCCGAGCTGGTCTCGACGGGTGCGTCAGGGTCCGACGCTACATCGTCATCCTCCGCCTCCGCGTCGACGCCACGGTCGACATTGCGAGCAACTGCGACGATCGCGTCACCCTTGCGGGGCGAGGCGAAGCCGACACCCATCGTGTTGCGGCTCGTGCGGTTCACCTCGGTGACCGCGGAGCGCACGATGTTGCCCTTCTCCATGACGACCATGACCTCGTCGTGCTCGTCGACGATCAGGGCGCCGACGAGCTGCCCGCCCTTGCTCGCATTCGCCGCCATCACGCCGATCCCGGCGCGCCCCTTGGCCGTCCACTGCGAGGCGGCGGTGCGCTTGGCCACGCCCTTCTCGAAGACGACGAAGACGTCGGGGTCGGTGTCGGCGGGGATGACGTTGAGCGCGAGCAGCGAGTCGCCGTCACGGAACTTCATCCCGGTGACACCGCTCGTCGAGCGGCCCATCGGCCGGAGCGTGTCGTCGGTGGCGTGGAAGCGCACCGACATCGCATTGCGGGAGACGAGCAGGAGGTCGTCCTCCGCGTGGACGAGGCCGGCACCGATGAGCTCATCGTCCTCGCGCAGCTTGATCGCGATCAGGCCGCCGCTGCGCGGTGAGTCGTACTCGCTCAGCCGGGTCTTCTTCACCAGGCCACGCTTCGTCGCGAGGACGAGGTAGGGCGCGACCTCGTAGTCGCGGATCGCGTAGACCGCGGCGATCTGCTCGTCCGGCTGGAAGGCGAGCAGGTTGGCCACGTGCTGGCCCTTGCCCTCACGCGCCGCCTCCGGCAGCTCGTAGGCCTTGACGCGGTAGACCCGGCCCATGTTGGTGAAGAAGAGCAACCAGTGGTGCGAGGTCGTGGTGAAGAAGTTCCGCACGACGTCCTCGCCCCTCAGGGTGGCGCCGCGCACCCCCTTCCCGCCACGCTTCTGGGCGCGGTACTCATCCACCCGGGTGCGCTTGGCGTAGCCACCCCGGGTGATCGTCACGACGACGTCCTCCTCAGGGATGAGGTCCTCCATGGCGACGTCACCGTCGTAGGGCAGGATCCGGCTGCGCCGGTCGTCACCGTAGCGGTCGACGATCTCGGTGAGCTCCTCCCGCACGATCTGCCGCTGACGCTCGGGCTTGGCGAGGATGTCCTTGTAGTCGACGATCCGGGCTTCGATCTCATCGTGCTCGTCGATGATCTTCTGCCGCTCCAGCGCGGCCAGACGGCGCAGCTGGAGGTTGAGGATGGCCATCGCTTGGACCTCGTCGATGTCGAGCAGGTCGATCAGGCCCTCGCGCGCCTCGTCGACCGTCGGCGAGCGGCGGATGAGCGCGATGACCTCGTCGAGCATGTCGAGGGCCTTGAGGTATCCACGCAGGATGTGGATCGCGGCCTCGTCCTTGCGCAGGCGGTACTCGGTGCGCCGCACGATCACGTCGATCTGGTGCTCGACCCAGTGCCGGATGAAGGCCGAGACCGGCAGGGTGCGCGGCACACCGTCGACGAGCGCCAGCATGTTGGCGCCGAAGGTCGTCTGCAGCTGGGTGTGCTTGTAGAGGTTGTTGAGGACGACCTTGGCGACCGCGTCCCGCTTGAGGACGATGACCAGACGCTGGCCGGTGCGGCCCGAGGTCTCGTCGCGCAGGTCCGCGATGCCCGACAGGCGCCCCTCCTTGGTCATCTCGGCGATCTTCTGCGCCAGCGTGTCCGGGTTGACCTGGTAGGGCAGCTCGGTGACGACGAGGCAGGTGCGCCCCTGCAGCTCCTCGACCTCGACGACCGCGCGCATGATGATCGAGCCGCGGCCGGTGCGATAGGCGTCCTCGATGCCACGCGTGCCCATGATCAGGGCACCGGTGGGGAAGTCGGGGCCCTTGATGAAGCCCATGACGGCCTCGAGGGCCTCCTCCCGGGAGGACTCCGGGTGGTCGAGCATCCAGTGGGCCGCCTCGGCGACCTCACGGAGGTTGTGCGGGGGGATCTGCGTCGCCATGCCGACGGCGATGCCGGCGGAGCCGTTGGCGAGCAGGTTGGGGAAGCGTGCCGGGAGCACGTCGGGCTGCAGCGTCTTGCCGTCGTAGTTGGGGACGAAGTCGACCGTCTCCTGGTCGATGTCGCGCACCAGCTCGAGCGACAGCGGCGCCATCTTGCACTCGGTGTACCGCGGGGCGGCCGCACCGTCGTTGCCGGCGGAGCCGAAGTTGCCCTGGCCGTCGATGAGCGGGTACCGCAGCGACCACGGCTGGACGAGGCGGACCATCGCGTCGTAGATCGCGCTGTCACCGTGCGGGTGGTACTGACCCATGACGTCGCCGACGACGCGCGAGCACTTGTTGTAGCCGCGGTCGGGACGGTAGCCGCCGTCGTACATCGCGTAGACGATGCGCCGGTGGACGGGCTTGAGTCCGTCCCGCACGTCGGGGAGCGCACGGGAGACGATGACGCTCATCGCGTACTCGATGTAGCTGCGCTGCATCTCCGCGTTGAGGTCGATGGGTTCCGTGCGGTCGTGCTCCGGAGCGGTGGGGATGTCGGTCATGTGTCAGGTCACCTCGGGGTCGGGGCCGAAGGGCGGCGAAAGGCTGGGTGGTGCACGTGGGCGCGATCAGATGTCGAGGAAGCGCACGTCACGCGCGTTCTTCTGGATGAAGCCGCGCCGGGACTCGACGTCCTCGCCCATGAGCACGGCGAAGACCTCGTCGGCCGCGGCGGCATCATCGAGGGTGACCTGCAGGAGCACCCGGGACTCCGGGTCCATCGTCGTCTCCCACAGCTCCTGGTAGTTCATCTCACCCAGGCCCTTGTAGCGCTGGACGGAGTTGTCCTTGGGCAGGCGCCATCCCTTCGCCTGTCCCTCGGCGATCATCGCGTCGCGCTCCCGGTCGGTGAAGGCGAAGCCGTGGTCGTGGTTGGACCACTTGAGCCGGTACAGCGGCGGCTGCGCGAGGTAGACGTAGCCGGCCTCGATCATCGGCCGCATGAAGCGGAAGAGCAGCGTGAGCAGCAACGTGCGGATGTGCATGCCGTCGACATCGGCATCGGCCATGAGTACGAGCTTGTGGTAGCGCGCCTTCGCGATGTCGAAGTCCTCGCCGATGCCGGTACCGAACGCCGAGATCAGCGCCTGGACCTCCTGGTTGGCGAAGATCCGGTCGATGCGGGCCTTCTCGACGTTGAGGATCTTGCCGCGGATCGGGAGGATCGCTTGGTTCTCCGGGTTGCGGCCGGCCTTGGCCGAGCCGCCGGCGGAGTCCCCCTCGACGATGAAGACCTCGGAGACGGTCGGGTCCTTGGTCTGGCAGTCGGAGAGCTTGCCCGGCAGACCGCCGGACTCGAGCAGGCCCTTGCGGCGGGTGGCCTCGCGCGCCTTGCGGGCGGCCATCCGGGCCATGGCGGCCTGGACGGACTTGCGCACGATGTCCTTGCCCTCGTTGGGGTGCGTCTCGAGCCAGTGCCCGAACTCATCGGTCATCGCGCGCTGGACGAAGCCCTTGACCTCGGAGTTGCCGAGCTTGGTCTTGGTCTGCCCCTCGAACTGGGGCTCACCGAGCTTGACGGAGATCACCGCGGTCAGTCCCTCGCGGATGTCGTCACCGGTGAGGTTGTCGTCCTTCTCCTTCAGCAGCCCCTGCTTGCGGGCGAAGTCGTTGACGAGCTTGGTCAGCGCGGCCCGGAAGCCCTCCTCGTGGGTGCCGCCCTCGTGCGTGTTGATCGCATTGGCGTAGGTGTGCACCGACTCGCTGTAGGCGCTCGTCCACTGCATCGCGATCTCGAGGGAGAGCTCGCGCTCGGTGTCCTCGTTCTCCATCGCGATGACCTCGGCCGTGATCGGCTCGGCCTTCTTGGAGCCGACGAGGTGCTCGACGTAGTCGACGAGCCCGTTGTCGTAGCGGTAGGAGACGATGCGCGCCTTCTTCGGCGGCGCCGCGCTCTCCTCGGAGTCGACGACCTCGGTGATGTCGGAGTCGACCTCGTCGAGGTCCTCGTCCTGCTCGGCCTCGGTCGGCTCGACCACCCGCTCGTCGACGAGGTTGATCGTCAGGCCCTTGTTGAGGAAGGCCATCTGCTGGAAGCGCGCCCGGATCGTCTCGTAGTCGTAGTCGACGGTGTCGAAGATCTCGTCGTTGGCCCAGTAGGTGATCGTCGTGCCGGTCGCCTCGGTCTCCTCCTCCTGACGAAGGGGGCCGGTCGGCACGCCGTGCTGGAAGGACATCCGGTGGGCATGGCCCTTCTGCCGGACGCACACATCCATCTGCGTCGACAGGGCGTTGACGACCGACGAGCCGACCCCGTGGAGACCACCGGAGACCTTGTAGCCCCCGCCGCCGAACTTGCCGCCGGCGTGCAGCTGCGTGAGCACGAGCTCGACCGCGGAGACGCCCTCGGCCTGGTGGATGTCGGTCGGGATGCCGCGGCCGTTGTCCTTGACCCGGATCGCGCCGTCCTCCATGAGGGTGACGTCGATGGTGTCGGCGTACCCGGCCATCGCCTCGTCCACCGAGTTGTCGACGATCTCCCACACGAGGTGGTGCAGACCGCGCTCACCCGTGGAGCCGATGTACATGCCGGGCCGCTTGCGCACGGCCTCGAGACCCTCGAGGACCGTGATGGCACTCGCGTCGTACTCGTGTGGACCCGGGCCACCGGTGTCCGGCGTCTTCGGTTGGATCTCGGACGGCGACTGCTCGTCTGCCACGGTGCTCCTCGGGTGCAGTGCATGGATCGCCGCGGGCTGACCCACACAGGGGCGGCACCGCGACCTCAACCTCTCGATCCTACCTCCCCGAGGGTCGCGACGACGCATCTGCAGCGCCCGTGGCGGCCGTTCTGGCCGCTCATCTGTGCGGCCGGTGACTCCCGGTACGTGTCCCCGCCCCCACGGCGCTCTGAGAGGCGCTCCCGTCCCGCGCCGCGCCAACCGTTTCGACAGAGTGGATTCGGTCCGTACCGTGGACGACATGACGCAGACCCACCGGACCCGCTCCATCGTTGCGACAGCCGCTGCGGCCGCTCTTGCCCTCACCGCCTGCGGGGGTGGGGACGACTCGTCCCCGAGCTCGCAGTCGGGGGGCAAGGGGCAGGACAAGAGCTCGTCGTCGACGGAGGCGAAGAGCACCGGCGAGACCGTGACCGCCACGAAGTCGAAGGTCAGCTTCGAGGCCCCGAAGGGCTGGGAAGCCGTCGACGTCACGGACAAGAAGGCTGCCAAGAACCCGCCGTCGTGGCTCAAGTCCGCCGCCAAGCAGCAGAAGGTCAAGCCGCAGAAGATCCTCCAGGCCTGGGCCCAGTCCGGGATGGAGGTCGTCGTCGCCGGTGACTCCAAGCTCTCGAAGAGCATCAGCGTCGCCAACCTGCCCAAGATGCCGTCCGAGAAGCAGCTGAAGTCCCAGCTGAAGCAAGGCGGGGCCAAGGTCAAGGACCCGGAGAAGGTCAAGACCTCCGTCGGGACGGGCTACTCGGTGACCTCCGCGGACAAGAAGACGCAGGGCCAGTCGCTCCTCGTCCTCCCCGCGGACAAGGGCGCTGCCGTGATCCAGGTCGTCGCTGCCGACGCGAAGTCCGCCAACAAGATCTCCACCGGCATCACCGACAGCGTCAAGAAGGCCTGACCCCGGCCCGGGTGGGGGCACGGCCCCCGCCCGGGCGGGCGAGCCGCTCGGGCGAGGACAGCTCGTCCGACGACTCCTCGTCGAGCTCCTCCACCTCCTCGTCCGAGTCCTCCGAGGACTCCGACGAGGAGAGCAGCGAGGAGAGCGACCCTTCCGAGGAGTCGACGAGCGAGACACCCGAGGAGTCGGAGAGCGAGACCTCCGAGGAGTCACAGGACGAGGAGAGCGCCCAGTCGTCCGAGGGCACGGTCTCCGCCACGAAGTCCGGCGTGAGCTTCGAGCTGCCCACGGGGTGGCAGACCTTCGACCCGAGCGAGCTCCTCAAGGACACCTCGAACGTCCCCAAGGGGGTCGAGGACATGGCCAAGGCCCAGGGCGTGACCGTCGACGAGCTCCTCCAGAACCTCTCCCAGAGCATCGACCTCATGGCCATGGGGGAGACCTCCCAGGGCTTTACCGACAATGTCAACGTCATCCCCTCTCCGCAGGCCATCTCCGCGTCGCAGCTGAAGACCTCCTACACGCAGCAGGGGGGCACGGTCACCGGGACCGACAGCGTCTCGACCTCCGCCGGCAGCGCCCCGGCGGTGACCTACACGATGAGCACCTCCGGGAAGAAGATCCATGGCGAGGCCATCGCCGTCCCCGCCGGGAGCGGAGCGGCCATCATCACCGTCTCGGCCTCCGACCCCGAGACGGCCGAGGAAGCCATCACGACGATCGCGGACAGCGTCACCAAGGACTGACGCCCGGCCCTCTCAGTCGCAGGTTCCCGTCGGCAGGTCGTCACCGTGCCGGCGCAGGACGTCGGCGATCTCGTCGGCGATCGCCGTCCCCTGCTCGTGCGTCACGGTGCGCACCTGCAGGGTGGCGGCGGTCTCCCCCTTCGTCCCGGGCAGGATCGCGAGCTGGCGCACGATGTAGCCATCGGGGGTCTCGCCCCAGCCGCCCTTGATCCGCGCACCGTCGATGCCGCCCAGGCCCCATCGCTGCCCGTCGACCACCCGTCGCATGGCGTCGGTGACGGCCGAGGAGCCGCGCAGGCAGGGCAGCGTCGAGGCGAAGGTCGTCTGGTCGGAGAGGCGCCACACCGTCTGGCCGGAGACGGAGTGCCCGGGCGAGGTGACCTCGCTGGGGACGCGCGTCGCCCGGTCCCCACCCCGACGCAGCTGCCGTTGAACCGCCTGCGAGGCCTGCGTCCCGGCCCCGAGGCTCTGCCAGAGGCGCTGCGCTGCCGCATTGTCCGAGTGGGTCAGCGCCGCATCGATGTCCGCGCCATGGGTCCCTCCCTCGCCGATGACGGCCAGGGAGAGCGGGACCTTGATCGTCGACCAGGCGATGAGCCCGGGAGCGTCGCCGACCACCTGCGGCCGCTCGTGCCCGCCCACGGGGGCGAGGGCCACGGAGACCTCGGCATCCGGGTGCGCCCGAGCCACGTCCTCGAGGTCCGCCACGAGGGCGCGGTCCAGCGAGGCACCTCGACGGTCCCCACCGCTCGCCGAGGGGCTGCCCGAGGCCGTGGTGGTGCTCGGACCGGGCGAGGCTCTCGTGCTCGACCCCGTCGCCTCGCCCGAGGGGCCGCCCGAGACGCACCCGCCCAGCACGCACGCCGCGGTCAGGGCACCGACGAGGCGCCGGACCATGTCAGTAGAGGACGACGACGGCGTCATTGCCCCCGGTGCAGCGGGTGACGGACTGCCCCGTGCACGACATCGTGTACGACTTCTTGGTCACGGGAGAGCGCACCTCGAGGCTCACCTGGCCCTGGGGCTTCTTCGCGAGATAGGCATTGCGCACGGCGATCGCGAAGTCGCAGGTCGTCACCTCGGTACCGCGCCCGACGGCGGTGCCCGACGACGGACCCGCACACTTCTTGACCCCGGCCGGCAGCTCGCCGGAGCGAGTCGGGGAGCTGGAGCTCGAGGAGGAGCTCGACGACGAGCTGGAGGACGACGAGCTGTTCGTGGAGGAGCTCGACGGCGTCGTGCTCGACGAGGTCGACGTCGGGGTCTCGCTGCTCGTCTCGGTCACCGTGGTCTCCGAGGCGACCGGGGTGTCGTCCGTGTCGTCCTGGTTGCTGAGCGCCATGACGGTGCCGCCGACGCACAGGCCGCCGAGGAGGACTCCACCGACGAGCATCGCGACGAGCGCGAGCGGGGAGACGGACCGGCGCGGTGGGCGACCCCCCGGCTGTGCGGCCGGGGCCGGGGCGGCGTGCCAGGTCGGGCCCGCCGCAGCAGTCGGGGTCGGCTCCGGGTCGGAGGTCCACCAGTCCTCGGGGACGGCGCCGGTGGGGACCGATGCCGGTTCGATCGGCGGCTGCGTCCCCCCGCTCGCGGCGGGACCGGCCTCCTGACCGCGCAGGTCGATGTCGCGAGTGTCGTCGTCGGCAGACGACCCGTGTGCGGGTGTCAGGCCCGGATTCGTCGACGCCGGACCCATGTGTCCCGAAGGGGTCGGGTCGCCGAAGAAGTCGTCGAAGGCATCCCTGCCCCGACCGTCCTTCGGTCCGCTCATGATCATCTCCTGCTAGACGACGTTGCTCTCCGAATCAA
The DNA here is from genome assembly GCA_052087725.1 of Janibacter sp. GTDB lineage: Bacteria > Actinomycetota > Actinomycetes > Actinomycetales > Dermatophilaceae > Janibacter. The sequence goes on from JBQGNO010000007.1 coordinate 12,269, forward strand.
GAGCAACACCTCACGATGCCATAACGACCCCCCGGGTCCACCAATCGAGTTCCCGATCGATGGACCCGAGATGGGGGAGCGAAGGGGGTCAGTCCGCCCCGGGGACGGTCCGGTCGACCTGCATGACGACGGCCTTGGGCTCGGTGAAGAACTCCCGGCTGAAGTTGCCTCCCTCACGACCGACGCCCGAGTCGCCGACGCCGCCGAAGGGCGTGCGCAGGTCGCGGATGAAGAAGCAGTTGACCCAGACCGTGCCGGCCTTGAGGTTCGAGGAGACCCGGTGGGCACGCGAGAGGTTCTCGGTGAAGAGCATCGCGTTGAGCCCGTAGCGGGTGTCATTGGCCAGGTGGAGGGCCTCGGCCTCCGTGTCGAAGCGGTTGACGACGCAGACCGGCCCGAAGATCTCCTCGCAGTACTGCGGGGAGTCCAGCGGCAGGTCGGTGAGGATCGTCGGCCGGACCAGCCAGCGACCGTCCTCGTCGACACCGCCGGTGAGCATCTGCCCGCCCTGCTCCTCGACGCCCTCGAGGTAGCCGGCGACCTTGTCGAAGTGCTTCTTGCTCGCGAGCGAGGAGAACTTCACCTCCGGGTCGAAGGGGTCACCGATGGTCAGGGCCTCGGCGGCCGCCACGAAGCGCTCCATGAACTCGTCGTAGATGCCCGACTGGACGAAGAGGCGCGAGCCGGCGAGGCAGATCTGCCCGGAGTTGCGGAAGATCGCCTCGACCGCCCAGTGGACGGCGTTGTCGAGATCGGCGTCGTCGAAGACGATGTTGGCCCCCTTGCCGCCGAGCTCGAGCGAGACGGGGGCGAGGTGGGTCGATGCCGAGGCCATGACGGTCTTGCCGGTGGTGGAGGACCCGGTGAAGGTCACCCGGTCGACCCGGTCGTCCGCAGTGAGGGTGGATCCGGCGGGGGCGCCGTGACCGTTGACGACGTTGAGCACCCCGGGTGGGAAGCCTGCCTCGACGGCAAGACGCCCGAGCAGTGTCACTGATGCGGGGGTGTCCTCGCTCGGCTTGATGATGCAGGTGTTGCCCCAGGCGATGGCCGGTGCGATCTTCCACGTCGCCATCATCAGCGGGAAGTTCCACGGCGAGATCGCGGCGACGACTCCCACCGGGCCGAACTCGCTGTAGGTGTGGTGGCCCGTGGCCATCGGGTAGACCTCGCCGGTGTGGTCTCGCTGGTGGTCGGCGAAGAAGCGGAAGTTGGCCACGGACCGGCCGACGTCGTGCTTGGCCTGCGCGAGGGGCTTGCCCATGTTGGTCGTGTCGAGGGTGGCCAGCTCGTCGGCGCGCTCCTCCATGAGGTCGGCGAGGCGGTGGATCGCCGCGGCTCGCTCGGCGCGCTTCATCCGCGGCCAGGGCCCGTCGTCATAGGCCGTGCGGGCGCTGGCGATGGCCCGCTCGGCGTCCTCCGCGGAGCCCTCGGCCGCCTGGGCGAAGACCTCCTGCGTCCAGGGGTTCCACACGTCGAAGGTCTCGCCCGAGCGTGACTCGACCTCGACGTTGTCGATGATGTGGCCGAAGAACTGGGTGCTCATGGCTGGCCCTCCTGGGGGGTGGTGTCTGCTGACTGCGCGGCCCGTCGCTCGGTGATCGTGACGTCACCTGCGGCGAAGTGGTCGGTGGGGATCTCGGTGACCATGACGCGCACGGCCTCCCGGGGGGCGACGCCGGTGTCGACGAGCGCCTGGGTCACCGCGGAGATCATCGAGCGGACGGTCTCCGGAGTCCGTCCTTCGGTCAGGGTCACCTGGACGACGGGCACCTCACTCGCCTCCGTTGATCCGCACGGACCCCAGGGACGAGAAGTGCAGGGACAGCGAGGTGCCCGGCGTGGCGAAGTAGGCATCGGTCATGCCGCCGGTGAGGACGATCCACCCCGGCTCGATGGCATGGCCGCGCGTGGCGAGGTCGTTCGCGGCGAGCGCGAGTGCCTCGCCGGGGTGCCCCTGCACGGCAGCGCCCGTGGCCGAGTCGACCACCTCGCCGTTGACCTCGACGAGCACGGCCTCCAGGGAGAGGTCGAGCTCGCTCGGCGGCAGCGACACCGGCCCGGTGACATAGGCCGCGGAGCTCGCGTTGTCGGCGATGACATCGCCGGCGGCGAACTTGAAGTCCGTGTAGCGGCTGTCGATGACCTCGGCACCGCCGACGACGTGGTCGACGGCAGCCATCGCCTGGGCGGCGGTGACGCCGGGGCCCTCGAGGCGCTCACCCATGACGAAGACGAGCTCGGGCTCGATCCGCGGGTGGATCAGCCGGTCCTGGGGGACCGGGTCGCCGGCCGGGAGGACCATGGCGTCGGTGAGCCAGGCGACGAAGGGGGTCTCCACCCCCATGCGCTGCTGCTTGGCCCGCGAGGTGAGGCCGAGCTTGATGCCGACGACCTGCTCCCCGCGGTCCAGCCGACGCTGCAGGGTGAGGTCCTGGATCTCGTAGCCGGTGGCCACGTCGAGCTCGGGCCACTCGTCGGTGAACTTCACCCGGTCACGGCGCTCGTCCTCGCAGGCGAGGAGCTCGGTGGCGACGGACTCGACGTCCCAGGTGGCCATCAGGCACCCACCTTCCGGCCGTCGCGCAGCTCCAGCGCCACGTCGATGATCATGTCCTCCTGGCCGCCGACGTAGCCGTACTCGCCGACCTTCGTCAGGATCTCGTGGGCCGGGACGCCGTAGCGCTCGGCCGCCCGCTCCGCGTGGATGAGGAAGGAGCTGTACACCCCCGCGTAGCCCTGGGTGATCGAGGAGCGGTCCATGACCGGCATCCGGCGGATGATCGGCGTGACGACGTCCTCTGCCGCGCTGAGCACGGCCCCGAGGTCGATGCCGGTGCTGATGTCGAGCCGCTCGAAGGCGGTCGCGAGCACCTCGGTGGGCGAGTTGCCGGCACCGGCGCCGAGCGCGCGCAGTGAACCGTCGATCTGACGGGCACCCGCGCGGTAGGCGAGCACCGAGTTGGCCACGCCGAAGGACATGTTCTGGTGGCCGTGGTAGCCGACCTGGGCGTCCTTGCCGACCTCGGCGACGATCGCCGCGACCCGGTCCGAGACGTCCTCGAGGATCAGGGCACCGGCGCTGTCGACGACGTAGACGCACTGGCAGCCGGCATCGACCATGATGCGGGCCTGCTGGGCCAGGCCCTCGGGGGTGTTCATGTGGCTGAGCATGAGGAAACCGACGGTCTCCATGCCGAGGTCGCGGGCGGCTCCGAAGTGCTGGATCGAGACATCGGCCTCGGTGCAGTGCGTGGCGACGCGGGCGATCTGTGCCCCCATCTCGTGGGCCTCGTGCAGCTTCTCGACGGTTCCCAGGCCGGGGAGCATGAGCACGGCGATCTTGGCCTGCCGCGCCTCGGCGACGGCCGCCTTGACCAGCGCCATCTCGTCGACGGCGGAGAAGCCGTAGTTGAAGGAGCTGCCGCCGAGACCGTCACCGTGGGTCACCTCGATGACCTGGACGCCGGCATCGTCGAGGGCGCGCACGGTGGTGCGGACCTGCTCCTCGGTGAACTGGTGGGACTGGGCGTGCGAGCCGTCACGGAGCGTGGTGTCCGTGATGCGCACGTCCACGTTGCCGGCAAACTGTGGGATCGGGTGCGTCATGTCGCTCATGCTGTTCATACCGTGACCTCCTGGCCGGTCGTGCTGTCGGAGGCGACCCAGCCGGAGTCGACCCCGAGCCGGTGCGCCACCATCATGTCGCCCACCCGGGCGGCAGCGGACGTGATGATGTCGAGATTGCCGGCGTACTCCGGCAGGTAGTCGCCACGACCCTTGACCTCGATCGGGACGGTGACGCGCGCCATGCCGTTCCACAGGTCGCGGGCGTGGTCGAACTGCGGGTCGGCCCGCAGGTGGTAGCCGGGCACGTACTCCTGAACGCGCTCGACCATGGCCGCGATCGACTCCCGCACCCGGTCGTGGAGGGCACCCGCCTCGGCGGCCTCCTGGGGGATGGCGCAGAAGACGGTGTTGCGCATCATCAGCGGCGGCTCGACCGGGTTGAGGATGATGATCGCCTTGCCGCTCGTGGCGCCACCGACGACCTCGAGGGCCTCGCTCGTGGTCTCGGTGAACTCGTCGATGTTGGCACGGGTCCCCGGGCCGGCGGACTTGCTCGAGATCGAGGCGACGATCTCGGCGTAGGGCACGTCGACGACCTGCGAGACCGCGGAGACGATCGGGGTCGTCGCCTGGCCGCCGCAGGTGATCATGTTGACGTTCGGCGCATCGAGGTTGAAGTCGAGGTTGACCGGGGGGCACAGGTAGGGGCCCACGGCGGCCGGGGTGAGGTCGACGGCGAGGATGCCGGCCTCGGCGTACTTCGGCGCATTGGCCTCGTGGGCCTTGGCCGACGTGCACTCGAAGACGACGTCCGGGAGCTCGTCCTGGGCGAGGAGCCAGTCGACGCCCTCGTGGCTGGCCTCGAGACCGAGCGTCTTCGCCCGCCGCAGCCCGTCGCTGGTCGGGTCGACACCGACCATGTAGCGGGGCTGGAGGACCTCCGAGCGGCGCATGAGCTTGAACATCAGGTCGGTGCCGATGTTGCCGGGGCCGACGATGGCGGCAGTGCCCTGGGTGCGCTGCGTCATGGGTTCACCTTTCACTTGTCTGCGAATCGGGCGGTGACGCTGCCGAGACCGGCGAAGGTCGCGGTGAAGACGTCGCCTGCCGCTACCGGGACCATCGAGGTGACGGACCCGGGAAGGATGATGTGGCCGGCCTCGAGGGTGGTCCCGAGGGCACCGACCGTGTTGGCCAGCCACACGAGGCTGGTGATGGGGGAGCCGAGGACGGCGCCACCGGCGCCGGTCCCGACCACCTGGGAGTTGCGCGAGAAGACGCATCCGGTGAGGCGCAGGTCGACCTCGCCGAGCCGCGTGGGGGTGCTGCCGAGGACGAATCCGCCGGAGCTGGCGTTGTCGGCGATGGTGTCGACGAGGGTGATCTTCCAGTCCGCCACCCGGCTGTCGACGATCTCGAGCGCCGGCAGGACGTAATCGATGGCGTCGATGGCCTGGGTGACCGTGACACCGGGACCGGTGAGCGGCTTGCGCAGGACGAAGGCGATCTCGGGCTCGACCCGCGGCTGGAGGTAGCCGTCCATGGGGATCGCCTCGTGCTCGAGATGGACGAAGTCGTGCGTCAGGTGCCCGAAGTCGGGCTGGTCGACACCGAGCTGCTTCTGCATCGCGGCGGAGGTCAGACCGACCTTGTGACCGATGATGCGGCGACCGTCCTGCGTCCACCGGCGCACCTGGGCGAGCTGGATGGCGTAGGCGTCCTCGACGGTCAGCCCGTCGAACTGCTCGGTCAGCGGGGCCGTGGGCGTGCCGCTGGAGTAGGCCTGCAGCAGGACCTCCGCGGCCTTCGCCTGGTCGGGGGTGGACTCTTCCATGGTCGTCACGCTAGGACTGCCCTTCGGTGGATCGGGGGGTCGTTCCCGTGGTGGGAACGAAGGGACGGTGGTTGAGGTGTGAGGAGCGCCAGCGACGAGCCTCGAAGCCACCCCTCAGGACTGGTACTGCTTGGCGATGCGGTTGGCGGCCGCGGTGAGCAGCGGCACGACGTGGCGCACGTCGGGCTCGATGAGCGGGGTCGGGCCGAGCACGGAGATCGAGCCGATCGCCATGCCCTGCACGCGGATCGGGACGGCCACCGAGCTCGCGTCGGCGAAGGAGCCGGAGTGGAGCACGGCGTGCCCCGCGCGCCGCACGCCCGCGAGCATGCGGTCCCAGTCCTCCACGCGACGGATCGTGCCCCTGGCCCGCGGGGGGAAGCCGGCCTCCCGGCGGTCGTGCTCGACCGTCGGGTTGAAGGCGGCGATGACCAGGCCGGAGCTCGTGCAGTGCGCCGACTGCCGGCGACCGCTGTGGCCGAGGATGCGCACCCCGTCGATGGACTCGATGCGCTCGACGAAGACGACGTCCGCGCCGTCGGGCACCCCGAGGTTGACCGTGTGGCCGGTCTGCTCGGCGACGGCCCGCATGATCGGCAGCGCGACGTGGCGCAGGCCGTTGCGTGCGTGGGAGAGCATCCCGAGCTCGTAGAGGTGGATCCCGAGGCGGTAGAGACCGCTGGCATCCTGCTCCACGAAACCGCGGCTCGCCAGGGTGGTGAGGACGCGGTGGGCGGTCGACTTCGCGACGCCGAGTCGGCGGGCCACGTCGGAGACCCCGAGAGTGGAGTCGGCGGCAAAGCACTCGAGGACGTCGAGCGCGGTCCCGACGGACCGCAGCCCACCGGCGGACCCCCGTCGGGGCGTGGACGTGCACCAGGCGTCTTCCGTGACGACCCCTGCCGGGGGCTCGTGGGTTGCTGTGCTCATCGTCGTCCACACCTCTCTGTGTCTGTGCGTGCTTCACTGTCGCCCCGGTCACAGGGCATGATCAAGGAATGCGTTCCGATGAACGAAACGACGGGTCAGTGCCGGTGTCGGTGATCGGCCGGGTCTCGCGTGTGCTCACCGCGCTCGAGGAGGCCCCGGGTGCCCTGGGCATCAGCGAGCTCGCCGCACGGACGGGGATGGCGAAGGGGACGGTGCACCGCCTGGTGAACCAGCTCGTCGATGAGCGCCTCCTCGAGCGTGCCGGGGACGCCCGGATCACCCTCGGGGTGCGCCTCTTCGAGATCGGGTCGAGCGTTCCCCTTCCCCGCACCCTCGCCCAGGCAGCTCGTCCCCTCATGGTCGACCTCCACCAGGCGACCGACCGCCAGGTCCACCTGGCGGTCCTCGACGGGGTCGAGGTGGTCTACGTGGAGATCGTGCACGGGGGCCTGCCGCTGGCCTCGAGCATCGGTGGGCGGCTGCCGGCGCACGCGACGGGCGTCGGCAAGGCCCTGCTCGCCTACTCGTCCCGGGCCGTGGTGACGCAGCGGGTCGAGGCCGGGCTCGACGCGATGACCCCGCGCACGATCGTCACCCCGGGGGGCCTGACCCGTGCCCTGCAGGACATCCGCACCGGCGGGACCTCCTACGACCACGAGGAGTCACACCTCGGGGTCTCGTGCGTCGCCGCGCCCGTCTTCGGGGCGGACAAGCGCATCCGGGCCGCGCTGTCGGTGACGGGGCAGACCGCACGGATGGACCTGCCCCGCCTCGGAGTGGCCGTGCGCACCGCAGCCTTCACCCTCTCGCGGCAGCTGCGGGACGCCGGCCTCTAGAGTCATCGCTTGATCAGCGGGCTCTTCAGCCCGGAGCTGTTCTTGTCGGACTCGTCGAAGAAGTCCTCCCGGAAGATGTCCCGGGGGAAGAGCCGACGGCTCATCAACGTCTTCAGCGCCGCGTCCACCATCGCCGGAGGGCCGCAGAGGTAGCCGCGGCAGCCGCCGAGCCGCTCGTGGTCGGACTCGATGACGTCGGTGACCATGCCGTAGGCGTAGGCGTCCGGGTCGTCACCGTCCGCCGCGACGTCCTCGGGGGTCTCGTCGGAGAGGCAGGGCCGGTACGTGAATTCGTCGTACTCGTCCTCGAGGGCCCGGAAGGCCTCGACGTCGTAGAGCCAGGCACGGGTGCGCCCGCCGGCGTAGAGGGTGAGATCACCCTCGTACTCACCGGCCTCGAGGGCATGGCGGACCATCGACTTCAGCGGCGCCACACCGGTGCCGCCCCCGACGAGGATCGCGTGCTTGTCGTCGCTGGTCTTCAGGACGAAGCGGCCGTAGGGGCCGGAGAGGCGGACCTCGTCGCCCTCGGCGAGACCGGCGAAGACCCACCCATCGGTGCCACGGCCGCCCCTGACGTTGCGGATGTGGAACTCCAGCCGGGTCGTCTCACCGGGGGGAGAGGCGATCGACCAGGTCCTGTCCACCTCACCCACCTCCACGCCATCGCTCTCGGAGGCCGGGACGGTGAACTTCATGTACTGCCCCGCGTTGAAGCCGATCTCCCGGTCGAGCTCGACGACGAGCCGCTTGGTCTGCTCGGCGATGTCCTCGAGGACGACGACCGTCCCGGTGAAGTCCTGGACCGGGTGGACCTCCATGTCCTCGTCGACGTCGAGATCGGCCTCGATCGTCACGTCCTCCCGCGGCGTCGCGCAGCAGGTGAGCAGCTTCCCTTCGTCCCGCTCGAAGTCCATGAGGGCGAAGGTGCTCGCCTCGCCCAGGTCCACCTCACCGTCGAGCTTCTCGACCTTGCAGGTGGCGCAGGTGCCGTGGGTACAGCTGTGCGGCAACCACACTCCGGCGCGGAGGCAGGCGTCGAGGATCGTCTGGTCCTCGGCACACTCGACCTCTCGGCCGACGGGTTCGACGGTGATCGTGTGCTTGATCATGGGTTCTCCTCGAGCGGGACGAAGGGGAGATGCGGGTGGGTGGGTGAAGCGAGGGCCGACGACCCCGCAGTGCGAGGGGGGAGCCTCCCGGGGGGTCGTCGGCCCCCAGTCAGGCGGCCACGCGAGTGCCGATGACGTCCTTGTGCCGGATGCCGAGCTCGGACAGCGTCTGGCCGTCCTCGGGCTCGAAGCGGGCGCCGTGCAGCGTCCAGGCCCGCGCCTGGTCCGGATCGAAGTCCGGGTCCCCCTGCGCGAAGGGCACGAACATCTCGCTGCGGAAGTCCGCCCACGTCATCTCGCGCGGGGCACGGAACATCGCGGGGGCCGCGAACCACATCGTGTCCTGGAAGAGGACGGTGACGAGCTGGTCGTCGCCGTAGTTCTCCCGGGCCGAGCGGGAGGGGAAGTTGTACTCACCGAGGCTCTTGATCGGCATGTCAGGCACCTGCCTTCGTCTCGTTGCGTGCCGTGCTCGTCTCTGCTGCGGCCTCGCCCTGCCAGGCCACCCAGTTCTGGTGGTCGCGCGAGCCGAGGTACTCGCCGGCGTCACCGTCCTGCAGGCCGTACCAGTCGAGGACCTCGGGGATCGAGGGCCCGCCGCAGTTGCCCTGGAGGATCTGGTGGACCGGCAGCCAGGCCTGGCGGTACTTCTCCGGCTCCCGCTCGAAGATCCACTGACAGCCGTTGGAGCAGGTGTGGTAGATCTCGCCCTCGAACTCCGACTCGCGCTGGGCGAAGGTGGTCGGGTCGCCCGGCTCGGTGAAGAGCATCGGGACCTGGCAGACCTGGCACAGCTGCGGCAGACCGGGAGCGAAGTGCCGCCCGCCGTTCTCGATGTTCTTCTTCTCCTTCTCCCACAGCGGCCGGTAGTGCTTGTCGAAGGTGTCCGGGTAGGACTCGGAGAGCCAGTTGAGGTGGTCGTCGGAGGGCACCGACGTGGTGAAGCCGGCGGCGAAGGAGAACTGGTAGAGGGTCCAGTACACCTGGTGTGAGAGCAGCTCCTTCTCGGCGATCGCGTCCTCGACGTGGCGCGGGGGCTTGATGCCGTAGAAGGCGAGGTCCTCGAACAGACCGCCGAGCATCTGCTCCTCGAAGTACAGCTCGAAGGACTCCTTCCAGCTCATGACCTTGCGCGGGAGCATGTAATCGAGCATCTGCGCGACGAGCGCCGTGACGCGGTAGGAGCGCCAGAACCACTTGTCGATCCAGCCCTGGACGAGCTCGACATTGTCCTCGTCCTGCTCGAGGAGGAACTTGATCGCCTCGAGGCCGAGGGTCATGTGGCGCGACTCGTCGGACTGCGCGGAGAAGCCGAAAGTCATCGTCGGCAGGTCGCCGTTGAAGGACGAGCCGGACATGAAGGGGACGAAGAGCAGGTTGGTCAGGAGGTACTCGAAGGAGAACCCGACGGCGATGAGGAACTCGAAGGGCCCGCAGGAGAGGGCGTCCTCGAAGAAGCTCTTCGGCACCGAGAGGTACCAGACCCGGTCGTGCTGCTCGGACCAGTTGTGGAAGCCCGAGTAGTACTTGTTGTAGTTGGAGAGGGTGTGGATCTCGGTCTGCATGTGTCGGATCTCGTCGATCGACTGGCACAGCGCGGCGAAGCGCGGACCGGGACCGGCGAAGTGCCGGGCGAGGTAGGCGAAGTGCCGGTGCGCGCCGTACTCCAGCGGGGTCACGCCCTGGATGAAGAGCTTCATCGCGTTGAGGTAGGACGCGTCGGTGAGGCTGAGGTGCCCCTGCCCCTGGGCGAAGCCGTCGAGGACGGCGTAGAGACGCTTGTCCTTCTCGGCCTGGTACTTGCAGTAGGCGTCGATCGTCAGGCGGAAGGGGTCCTCCCAGGCCGCCCAGTCGTGGATCTTGATGCCTTCGTAGTCGAGGTGCGGGAACATCTCGTCCTTGCCGACATAGCTCGGCTCCCAGTCGAGGCCGCGCGTGAGGGCCTCGTAGCGGGCCTTCATCGACAGCTTCTTCGGCTTCTTCGTCTTCTTCTCTGGTGCGAGGGTCATCTCAGGTCTCCCTTGAACTGATCTGAACTGGTCTGCTGTGGTCTGGTGGTTGAGGTGCGAGGAGCTCTGCGACGAGCCTCGAAACCCCCGGTGGTTGAGGTGCGAGGAACGAGCCTCGAAACCTCCGTGCGAGTCGCTCAGTGGTCCCAGCCGATGACGATCTCGTCGTCGTCCCACTCCTGGATGTTTCCGAAGTAGGAGACGATCGCCATCTGGAACTCGTGGGTCTCCCACTCACGGCCGACCTTCTCCTCGACGGTCTCCTGGTTGACGACGAGGCGCCCGGGGGCGGTGATCCGCACGAGGCCGGGGGAGTGGCTCGTGCTGCACCCCGGGTTGTCCTCCTCGATCGCCTCGATGACGGGGCGGTTGCTCTCCGACTCCTGGAGGACGACGCCGACGTCGCGCACGGCCTTGGTCCGGGTCTGCTCAGTCATGTCCGTTCCTTCCCTCAGGCCTGCACGGCTGCGTGCGCGCTGCGCACCTCGGCCACCTTGGTGGTGACGCAGTCGAGCGCACCGGCGTCGATGAGCTCGTCGACGCGGATGGCGAAGGGGGTGACCGCCTCGAGCGCCCGGTCCACGGCGCTCTGACCGTGCTCTTCGAGCAGGCGGGCATTGGTCTCGCCGAGCTCGGGGTCCTCGCGCCAGGTCGCGTAGAGCTTGTCGATCCACTTGCGGTTGTCGGTGAACCAGCTGGCCATGTGCTGCGCGATCAGCGAGTAGGCCGGGGCCCCACCGACGACGGCCTCGTCGTCGAGGTGGCGGTAGAGGAGGTCGTAGAGCAGCTGGTCGAGGGCGTCGAGCTGGAGGAGGGCGATGCCCCAGTCGGCCTCGACGATCGTCTCCTCGGTGAGCTTGCGCACGCCCTGGAGCGCGGCATCGTCCATCCAGTGCTCCTTGGCCTCGCCGAGGAGGTCGGCGGTGCCGCCACCGAGGGCGATACCGGCCCGGCTGAGGACCTGGGCATTGCCGACCCGGTCGAAGGCCGAGTAGGCCGCGGCCTGCGTGATCGTCGCGCCGAAGGCGAAGCGGGTCATGCTGCAGAGGATCAGCTGCCCGCCGCTCTCGACGTGGCGCAGCGGGACGACGAGCTCCTTGAGCACGGCCTTCCAGCCGTCCGGGAGCCGCTCGAGGAGACCACGGTTCTCGATGTACTGCAGCGAGGTGGCGAAGGCCTCGTGGTGGCCGGCCCGCGCGGTGACGTACGGGGCGTAGTAGTACTGCCGCGGGTCGAGGAAGGAGTAGGCGTCACTCAGCCGGAAGATGCTGTACGTGTCGTCGTAGATCTCCCGCGTCGGGTCCCAGGTGGGCCGGTAGTGGAAGTTCTCCTTCGGCTGCACGTCGATGATGCCCTCGAGGTAACGCGAGGCCGGCTTGTCACCGAAGCGCTTCTCGACGGCGGTGAAGGTGTGTCGCTGGGGTTCGATGACCTGGGTCTTGAGTTCGTACTGCACTGGACGTACTCCTTTGGGGATCGGTCGGGCGAAGGGGGATCAGGCGGGGGTCGGCGAGGTGGCCGCCGAGGTGTCGTGGTCGACGCTCGCCTCCATGAGGCGCACCAGGAGGTCGGGCAGGGCGTCCGGACCCTCGAGCTCGCGTGCCTGCTCGTCCTCGAAGAAGCTGCCGACGAGCCGGCCGAAGGCGCGGCCGTCGGTGAAGAGGGTGGAGCAGCGGGCGCCCTGGTCCGCGTAGGTCACGGTGAAGGCGAGCTCGTCTGGCAGTGCCTCGTCGACGAGGTCGAGGTGGGGACGGTCGGTCCCGAGCACGGCATTGGCCTCGCACACGTACTGCTCGGCCAGCGAGCGCAGGGCGACATGGCGGTCGGCGCCGGTGCCCGTGGCGACCCGGCGGCTGATGCGGGTCTCGGGCATCGTCGTGCGCTGGGAGGAGATCGCAGGAACGTCGATCTCCTCGGCGGAGTCGGGTGTACCGACGAACTCGGCCACCCGGGTCATGAAGGGCGTCATTGCACTTCTCCTCGATCGATGTGTCGTGGGGCACGAACGTAGGCCGCTTGCGCCGGCCAGACGATCCACCGGGCGAAGCGGCTGTCCACTGGACGCAACGGGGCGGGTCCCCCCTTCGTCGTCCTGTGGTCACTCCCAGCGAAGCGGGCTAGTGTCAGTGACCGTTCCTCCCTGGCGAACGCCCACCCGCTCCGCGACACCCGGTACGCATCCTCGTCAGAACCGGACACTGGGAGAGGAGTGCAATGAAGCACCTTCTGGAGTCGTCGCCGACCTTCGAGGACTGGGAAGGCCTGCACGATGCACTGAGCAGTGCCTACTTCCCGCATGCCATGCACCCGCGCGCCGCCTCCGACGAGGCAGCCGACTCGGGTCTCGAGGTGGTCGACCTCGACACCTGCCGCCTCGCACACATCCGCTTCGGTGCCACCGTGGGTATCGTCAGCGAGCACCCCGGCGCCATGGCCGTGAACATCCCGCTGTCCGGGCACCTCACGTCGTCCATCGGTGACCGACACTTCGACGCCGGGCCCGGAGAGGCGACGGCCTTCCCCGCGGACACCCCGGCCCGGATGCCGGCCTGGACCCCCGACGTCAACGTCCTCGGCCTGCGCATCAACGCCGATGTCCTCCACCGGGAGAGCGAGCGCGTCTTCGCCCGCAAGGACGTCCTCGTGCCCCAGGCCCTCGACCTGCGCACGCCCGCGGGCCGGGCCTGGTTCCAGATGGCCAAGAGCACCTTCGACAATGCCCGCGACTGTGGCGGTGTCCTCTACCAGGACCCGAAGGTCGCCGCCTCCGTCGCGAGCATGCTCGTCACCGGGCTCCTGCTGGCCGCCGTCCCGGAGGACGCAGGCGCGGCCGGCCCGATGCGGCCGCGGACGGTCCACCGTGTCATGGCAGCCATCGCTGCGGACCCGGCCCGGGCCTGGTCACCCGCCGACCTCGCCGAGATCTCGGGGGGGAGCGTGCGCCGGTTGCAGCAGGCCTTCCGCGAGCACGTCGGGACGACCCCCTTCGCCCACCTGCATGATGTCCGGCTGGAGCGCGTGCACGACGACCTCGTCCACGGGCGGGGCGGCAGCGTCACCGACGTCGCCGTGCGCTGGGGCGTCACCCATCTCGGGCGCTTCGCCGCCGCCTACCGCGCCAAGTACGGCGAGCTGCCGAGCCACACCCTCGCCACCGCGGCCTGACCACCAACGGGCGGTCGAGGCGTGAGGCACCGACGGTGGTTGAGGCGTGAGGAGCTGACGGTGGTTGAGGTGCGAGCGCCGTCTGCGGCGCGAGCCTCGAAGCCACCGACCCGAGCCTCAACCGCCGACGACCGCAGCCCCCGCCGCCGCGACCTGGGCATCCTCCTCGGCGGAGCCACCGGAGGCGCCGATCGCCCCGACGAGCTCGCCGTCGACCCGGATCGGGACCGCGCCTCCGAAGGCGGCGACCCCCGGCCGGTTGCCGATCCCACGGATCACCGCGTCCTCGGCGGACAGGGCCGTGTAGAGATCGGCCGTCGGCGCACCGCCGAATCCGACGGTGGTGCGGGCCTTGTCGATGGCGATCGGCCCGGAGTGGGCGAAGGCACCGTCCATCCGGGCGAAGCTGAACAGGGATCCTCCGGTGTCGACGACCGCGACATTCATCCGCAGGTCGTGGTTGCTCGCGTGGGCCAGGGCGGCATCGAGCGCCGCCCTGGCCCCGGCGAGGGTCAGGGCGGCGCTCGTGCGGGTGTGCGGCTCCATCAGGTGAGGACCGTCGTGAAGCGCTCGTTGAGCTCACGGGCGTGGTAGAAGATGCCCTTGCCGAGCTGGTCGACGGTCCAGACATTGGTCGGACGGTCCGGGTAGGCGACGTAGCCGCCGGCGAAGACCTCGTTGCGGTTGCCGCTCGGGTCGAAGAAGTAGGTCGTCTGCCCACGGGTGATGCCGTGACGGGTCGGGGTGACGTCGATCGCCACGTCGTCCATCGTCAGCAGGTCGGCCGCGTGCCCGACCTCGCTCCAGTCGTCCATCCGGAAGGCGAAGTGGTGGAGCTTGCCCTGGGGGCCACCGATGATGGCCATCTGGTGGATCTGGTTGTTGGCCGTCAGCCAGGTGCCGGCGAGCTCGTGGTCATCGTCGAGGCTGGTCTGGACCCGCTCGGTGGCATAGAAGTCGAAGACCTCGATGAGGAGCTTCTCCATCAGCTTTGGGTCTTCAGCCGTGACGAGCGAGTGGTCCAGGGCCGGGACGCCGACACCGACGAGGTGCCGCGGGAAGGGGTCGGGGTTGTGCGTGCCGATCTCGGTCCCGATGGCCGTCTGCGAGTGGTAGACCTCGAAGACGTGGTCACTCGTGGTGGTGAAGCGGATGCCGTCACCGACCTCGGGGTTCTCACCGCCCGACATCCGCTCGACGGTCAGACCGAAGGCCTGGGCCTTCTTCTCGATGGCGTCGATGTCGGCCTCGTGCTGGACCTTCCAGCCGTACTTGACGACGCCGACACCGCCCTCCTCGAGGACGACGGAGTGATGGTCCCACTCGTCCCAGCCCTTGTAGAAGACGCGCTTGTTGCCCTCCGGGGAGGTGTCCGAGAGGGTCTCGTAGAGACCCAGCGTCGAGGCGTAGTGGTTCTTCGCCTCGGTCATGTCGGTGACACGCACGTGGGCGTACCCCATTCGCATGATGCCCATGTCTACTGCTCCTCCGGTGGTGTGCTGGCAGCCGCGGCACGCTCGCGCGCCTTGACGTTGAGCTGACTCAGCAGGGGGTTGACGAGACGCAGGGACGCGTCTCGCAGCTGGATGGTCACGTCACCCTCGGGGACGGCGCGGCAGCTGAGGCAGGTGCCGTCGTCGATCTCCTCGGCGGTGATGACGGTGTCGGCCACGGGTCGGCAGTAGGAGAAGTCGCCGTCGAGGACATCGATCTTGCAGATGCCGCAGCCACCGCGGCGGCAGCCCACCGTGTAGGCGTAGCCGGCCTTCTGCAGGCCGCACAGCACGGTGTCGCCGGGCTCGACGTAGACCTCGGTCCCCGACGGCTGCACGATGATGGTCCCCACCGAACACTCCTTCGTGGTCGTCACGCGGGGCAGCCGTGCCCCGTGTCCGTCAACTCTCCACCCTGACGGGTCCCCGTGGGGGCGGCGTTCCCACCCGCGGAACACGGGAGCGGGTCAGGGGCGAACGCTCTGGCCGGACGTCAAGCTCGAGACCGATCCCCGCCCGGCTCAGGTATTGCGACGCTCCTTGGCCCGGATGAGGTCGAGCGCGATGACGGCACCGATGGTGCCGAGCTTCTCGGGGACGGGCAGAGCCGAGGCGAAGGCGAGGGCATAGCTCTCGCGACCGAGGAGGGCCTCGGCCACGCCGGGCCAGCTCCGGCTGACCGTCGCCGCCTGGCCACCGGGGCCGTCGACGGTGAACTCCCGGTCGAAGAGGGATCCGGTGACCCGCAGCACCGCCCCGGTGCCCAGCTCGATCCGCACCGACTTGGTGAAGAGCGTGAACTCCTTGACGAGGACCGCCACCTGGCGGCCGTACCCGTCGTGCACCTCGAAGCGGTCCAGCCCGAAGTTGACCACGTCGGTGACCCTCAGCAGCAGGGAGCCGTCCCCGTCGACGACGGCCAGCGCCCGCGTGCCCATGAACATGCGGGACCCGGTGCTGCCCTCGGTGACGATCCGCCCCACCGGCGACCCTGCGGTGTCGTGGATGGCGAAGTCGTTGCTCAGGAAGGACCTGATCTGCTGCAGGACGATGACATCGGTCGTGAGGATCCCCATGGCGTCAGTATCCTCGCGTCACCCGTAGGTGTCGCGCGGCCCTCGGCCGTCGCTCGTCCGGCGCAGCCCCCGCGACCACGAGGGTGCGCTCGGGCCGTGCACCCGCAGATCGTGCACCACATCCGGGCCGACGGCATCGCCGATCCGCCCCAGGAGCGAGCTGGAGAGCAGCCGGATCTGCGTGGCCCAGGCCGTGGAGTCCGCGCGCACCGACAGCACTCCCGCCTCGAAGCTCACCGGCTCACAGTGCTCGGCCACCTGGGGCCCGACGATCTCGGGCCACCGCCCCATGACGGACCCGGCCGCGACATCGACCTGCCAGCCGCGATCGCCCATGATCCGATCGACCTGGTCGCCGATCGTCATCGGGTCCCGGCCGCGCGATCCCGTCGTCGGGTGGCCCAGGGGATGACGACGCCGCTTGGGTCGTGGCTTCATCCCCGGTCGCAGACCCTTCTTCGCCGCGGTGGCCCGGGCGCGCGCGAGCGCCGATGAGGCTGCGTCCTCGACACTCGGCTCGACCTCGCCCTCCTCCGGTGGCTCGGGCGAGGAGCCCGGATCCTCGCTCACGAGGCCTCACCGACCTCACCGAGCGAGACGGTGTGGCGTCGTCCGGCGAGCGACTCCGGCACGTCGTCGGGGACGGCCGCGGTGATGAGCACCTGCTCGCAGTCCGCGATGAGCCCCGCGAGACGTTCCCGACGCCCGGTGTCCAGCTCCGCGAAGACATCGTCGAGGACGAGCACCGGGTCGTCCCCGAGATCGTGCCGCAGCAGGTGGTAGGACGCGAGGCGCAGCCCGAGCGCGAAGGACCACGACTCACCGTGGCTCGCGTACCCCTTCGCCGGCATCGGCCCGAGTCCGAGGACGAGGTCATCGCGGTGCGGGCCGACGAGGTTGACCCCGCGCTCGACCTCCTGGTCCCGCACCCGGGCCAGCGACTCGAGGATCATCACCCGCAGCTCCTCCACCTCGGGGACCGCACCGGCCGCGATCGACTCGGCCGCCTCCTCGTGGAGCGAGGAACGGTAGACCACGGTCGCGTCGGACTGGCTGGCGCTCACCTCCCGGTAGGACTCCTGCAGGTGCGGGACGAGGTCACGCAGCAGCCGCAGCCGGGCATAGAGCAGCTGGCTCCCGACGGTCGCGAGGTGGTCGTCCCAGATCTCCAGGGTGCGCAGCGCCTCCTCGGCCGCGGCAGCCGGGTCCACGCCCTCCGGCGCGGACGAACTGCGCCGCCGACGACCCCGACGTGAGCCGAGGATGGCGGCTGCGGACTTCAGCAGCGCCCCGCGCTGCCGGATGATCTTGTCGTAGTCCGCGCGCACCCCGGACCAGCGCGGCTGGCGCTGCACGAGGAGGTCGTCGAGGAAGCGGCGCCGCTCGCCGGGATCGCCCTTGACCAGGGCGAGGTCCTCCGGCGCGAAGAGCACCGTACGCAGGGTCCCCAGGACATCCCGGGTCCGGGGAAGGGGGGAGCGGTTGAGCTTGGCGCGGTTCGCCTTGCCCGGCGTGATCTCCAGCTCGACCAGGCTCTCGCGCCCGTCCCGCACGACCGCTGTCCGCACGATCGCCTGGGTGGCGCCGAAGCGCACGAGCGGCTGGTCGGTGGAGACCCGGTGGCTCGAGAGCGAGGCGACGTAGCCGATGGCCTCGACGAGGTTGGTCTTGCCCTGCCCGTTCAGCCCGACGAGAGTCGTCACCCCCGGCTCGAGGGCGAGCTCCGCGGCGGGGTAGCTGCGGAAGTCGCCGATGCTCAGGTGCCGGACGTACATGTCCACACCCCAGCGTGACCCCCCGGCCTCATTCCGTGGAGCCGGCGCCGCTCGTCGGCCCCGGCGACCCGCCCGTGCTCTCGGTGCCCGAGGTGGGCCCGGCCCGGGCGGCATCGCCCTTCGCGGCCTCGGCCGGCTCGACGGGCTTGGTGATCTTCTTCTCCTCCTGGGCGTGACTGGCGTCGGGGGAGGCCACCCCCTTCGCCGCCTCGGTCCGCAGGTCCTCGCCCTCGGCCACGGTCATCACCTGGTGGCCACCGAACTGGCCGCGCAGCGCCGCCACGGCCTGCATCGCCGGGCTGACCTGCTGCCGGGAGGCGAAGCGGGCGAAGAGCGAGGCCGAGATGACCGGCATCGGCACCGCATTGGCGATGCCCTCCTCGACCGTCCACCGGCCTTCGCCGGAGTCGGCGGTGTAGTCGCTGACATCCGTCAGATCGGGGCTCTCCTCGAGTGCCTTGACCATGAGGTCGAGCAGCCAGGAGCGCACGACCGTGCCGCGGCTCCACGCCTTGAAGGCGCCCGGGACGTCGGTGACGATGTCCTTCTTCTCGAGGAGCTCATAGCCCTCGGCATAGGCGTGCATCAGTCCGTACTCGATGCCGTTGTGGACCATCTTCACGTAGTGGCCGGCCCCGACCGCGCCCGCATGGACGAAGCCCTCGTCGCGCGGTCCCTCGGGACGCAGGGCGTCGAAGATCGGCATCGCCTGCTCGACGTGCTCCGCGTCGCCACCGCACATCAGGCCGTAGCCGTTGTCCAGGCCCCAGATGCCGCCGGAGACGCCGCAGTCGACGTAGCCGACTCCCTTCGCCGCGAGCAGCTCGGCATTGGGACCGTCGTCGCTGAAGCGGGAGTTGCCCCCGTCGACGACGAGGTCGCCGGGGGAGAGGCGCTGGGCGAGATCGGCGATGACCTCGCGGGTGACCTCACCCGCCGGCACCATGACCCAGACGGTCCGGGGGGCCCGGAGGCCGTCGACCATCGCCTGCACGCTCTCCGCGTCGGAGACATCGGGGGTGGTGTCGTAGCCGATGACCTCGTGACCGGCACGGCGCACACGCTCGCGCATGTTGCCGCCCATCTTGCCGAGGCCGATGAGACCGAGCTGCATGGCAGGCCTTTCGTGGGTCGTCGGGCGAAGGGGGGATCAGCCCGCGAGGCGGACCGGCTGGAGCACGTAGCGGTAGGTCGTGTCGATCTGCGACTCGAGCGACTCTTGGCCGGTGATCATCGCCGGCTTGAGGGGAGCGGTGAAGGACAGCCGGGTGAAGGTCGTGCCGAGCACGCCGAGACCGTCGAGGAGGTAGCCGGGGTTGAAGGCGACCTCGATGTCGGGACCGTCGACCTTCGCCTCGATCGCCTCGGAGGCCTGGGCGTCGTCCCCGGCGCCCGCCTCGATGGTCACCTGGCCGTCGGCGAAGCGCAGCCGGACCGGGGTGTTGCGCTCGGTGACGAGGGCGACTCGCTTCACGGCCTCGGTGAGCGTCTCGGTGGCGACGACCGCCTCGGTCTCGCTCGTCGTCGGGAAGATCTTCGAGACCTTCGGGTACTCGCCGTCGAGCAGGCGACTCGTCGTGTGACGCTGTCCCGCCTCGAAGCCGACGAGGCCCGATCCGGCTCCGGCGGCACCGAGAGAGATCTCGACCGAGCCCGCGGCACCGAGTGCCTTGGCGGTGTCGGAGAGGGTGCGCGCCGGGATGAGGGCGATGTGGCTCGCATCCGAGGCGTTGGGCTGCCAGGTGAGCTCACGCATCGCCAGCCGGTACCGGTCGGTGGAGAGCAGGGTGACCTTCTCGCCCTCGATCTCGACGCGGACACCGGTGAGGATCGGCAGCGTGTCACCACGGTCGGCGGCGATCTGCACCTGCTGGACCGCCTGGGTGAAGAGCGTGCCGTCGATGCTGCCGCTGGACTCGGGGGAGGTCGGCAGCGTCGGGTACTCGTCGGCCGGCATCTGGATCAGGGCGAAGCGCGAGCTGCCGCAGGTCACCTGGACCTTGGCGCCGTCGGTGGACACGTCGACCGGCTTGCCGGGCAGGTTGCGGGAGATGTCGGCGAGGAGCCGGCCGAGGACCAGGGCGGTCCCGGCCTCGGAGACCTCGGCCGCGACGGTGATGCGGGCGGAGACCTCGTAGTCGAAGGCCGAGAGGGTCAGCGACCCGTCATCGGTGGCCTCGATGAGCACACCGGCCAGGACGGGGACCGGTGGACGACTTGGCAGGCTGCGGGCCACCCAGGTGACCGCCTCGGCCAGCACATCGCGCTCGACGCGGAACTTCACGACAGACCTACCCTTCGACGCGCCCAACTGCGCGAGGTCATGGGATGACACGGATCCACGTGCAGAGCACGTGGGTCCCGACATTACGCGGTCGAGCGCCTCACAGGGAACCGAGGGTGCTCTTGTCATTCATCGGCCGGTCGTCATCCACAGCAGGGCAGGCCCCCATGCGTGGGGGAGGGATCAGATGGAGAGAGGACTCATCGTTGTCATAGGCGGTGTGGACGACGTGGACAACCGCCTCCATCGCGCTCGTGGCCCGGGATCTGCCTGGGGACGACGGGGTGGACGACCTGTGCACGAGACAGCGGTGGCTGTGGGCGACTCCGGGTCGTCACCAGGCAGGACTGTCCCTGCACAGTCGGTGCACATGCTCGTCCGCAGGCGCCTGTGGGTAACTTCCGTGATGCAGATCCCCGGATTGCCGGGAGTTGCGGCGTTGTGGCCGGGGGCGGCCGTCGCGGACGGGACGAAGGGGGTGTCCTCGGCGGCGTCTGTGGACGACACCGGGCGTGTTGGTGACACATTTCGGCGCAGACGCGTACCCACAAGATTGTCCACAGCCTGTGGATCTGTGGACAACTCTCGGGATGGATGCGGATCGGGGTGAGGTCACGACCCGGAATCGGTGGACGCACAGGGTGGGGAGAAGCCTGTGGATATCGAGCGATCCGGTTGTATGGACGACTATCCATACAAAGATAGATCGTCGGATACAGGGGGATCGAGGTCAGCCGGCCTGCTGCTTGATGCGGTTCGTCAGCTCGGTGACCTGGTTGTAGATCGCGCGACGCTCGCCCATGAGCTCACGGATCTTGCGCTCGGCGTGCATGACCGTCGTGTGGTCCCGGCCGCCGAACTGCTCGCCGATCTTCGGCAGCGACATGTCGGTGAGCTCGCGGCACAGGTACATCGCGATCTGGCGTGCGGTGACGAGCAGACGCGTGCGGGAGGGGCTCTGGAGGTCCTCGATGTTCAGGCCGAAGTAGTCGGCCGTCTGCGCCATGATCGTCGCGCTGGAGATCTCGCTGGACTGCTCGTTGGGGATGAGGTCCTTGAGCACGATCTGGGCCAGGCCGATGTCGACGGGCTGCCGGTTGAGGCTCGCGAAGGCGGTGACGCGGATGAGGGCGCCCTCCAGCTCGCGGATGTTGGTGCTGATCCGGCTGGCGATGAACTCGAGGACATCGGCGGGGACGGAGAGCTTCTCCTGGATGGCCTTCTTGCGCAGGATCGCGATCCGCGTCTCGAGGTCAGGGGGCTGGACATCGGTGAGCAGTCCCCACTCGAAGCGCGAGCGCATCCGCTCCTCGAAGCCGGAGAGCAGCTTCGGGGCGACATCCGAGGTGATGACGACCTGCTTGTTCGCATTGTGCAGCGTGTTGAAGGTGTGGAAGAACTCCTCCTGCGTCTGCATCTTGCCCTGGAGGAACTGGATGTCATCGATGAGCAGGACGTCGACATCGCGGTAGCGACGCTGGAAGTTCGCGGCCTTGTCGTCACGGATGCTGTTGATGAAGTCGTTGGTGAACTCCTCGGAGTTCACGTAGCGCACCTTGACGTGGGGGTAGAGGCTGCGGGCGTAGTGGCCGATCGCGTGCAGCAGGTGGGTCTTGCCCAGACCGGACTCGCCGTAGATGAAGAGCGGGTTGTATGCCTTGGCCGGTGCCTCGGCGACGGCCACTGCCGCCGCATTGGCGAAGCGGTTGCTCGCCCCGATGACGAAGGTGTCGAAGGTGTACTTCGGGTTCAGCCGGGTCAGCTCGACCTGCTCGGGCTCGGGTCGACCGCGTCGGGAGCGGGCGGGCGCCGGCTCGGGGTCCTCATCGACGAGACCGTCGTCGCGCCCCTCGATGGGCAGCGTCGAGGAGAGCCCCTGCGGGTGGGGACGTGGCTCCGGCTCGGGGTCGGACTGCTCCTCGATGCCCTGGGTGGGGGGCAGCGGCTCGCCGTCGGCGAGGTCCGGGTCGACGGTCACCGCCAGGCGGACCTCGCGGCCGAGCTGGTCGGAGAGCGCCTGGGTCACGTGCATGCGCAGGCGCTGCTCGACGAAGTTCTTGGAGAAGTCGTCCGGCACGGCGATGAGGGCGGTGTCGTCGAGGAGTCCGACGAGCCGCGCCATGCTCAGGAAGGCCCGCCGGGTGACGGGGACGCCGTCGGCGTCAAGGGTGTCGAGGGTGGTGCGCCACACCTCACCGAAGTCGACCTCGCCTTCGGCCACGTGCACACCTCATCTTCCTGCGGCTCGTGGCCGTCCGGGCTGGTCTTGTTGCATCCGGCCCTGTCCGGACGGAGCTGTCGAGGAGATCCACAATGTTGTCCACAGGTTGTGGGTAGCCACCGGCGACAGGGTGATGAAGGGCGACGCTAACAACACTCGTCAGTGGGGGGCAACCTGGACCCGACGCGATTTCACGCTCGTCGGCGTGTCTGCGTGATGTGCGACGTGAGGGGTGGCAGCGTAACGCGGTTCGAAGCGTGGAGGTCGCTCCCGACGGGTGGTTTGACCCTCGAGTCAGCGCTGCCGTACCGTATCTCAAGGCCTGTCGGCCGCTTTCGCATGCCCATGCTCCTCCAGGATCTCCCGTGCCTGTCGGACGTGGGTTTCCGATGGCGACCGACGCCATCTACCTGAGCACCGGACCCTCGAGGTCCACCGATCATCGGAGACTGCAATGAGCAAGCGCACCTTCCAGCCGAACACCCGCCGCCGCGCGAAGACCCACGGCTTCCGCCTGCGGATGCGCACCCGTGCCGGCCGTTCCATCCTGGCCAACCGCCGCTCCAAGGGCCGCAACAAGCTCTCCGCCTGACGGGGCGACGGTGCTGCCCGCGCGGCACCGCCTGACGGACCGCGCGGACTTCGCGGCCACCATCCGCGGACGGGGTACGACCCGCCGCGGCTCCCGGCTTCTCGTGGTCCACGCCCGACCGGCGGACGCGACCCTGACCGACGCTCGAGGATCGTTCTCGCGCGTCGGTCTCGTCGTGTCCAAGGCCGTGGGCAATGCGGTGGTGCGCACGCGGGTCAAGCGCCGGTTGCGGGCCCAGTCGGCGCAGCTGTTGGCGCACCTGCCACCCGGGACCGACCTGGTCATCCGGGCGAACCCCGCCGCGGCCCGGGCATCGTCGCTCGAGCTGGGTGCTGCGCTGCGGCACTGTCTCGGCGGACTGCTCGTTGATGAGGACGTATGAGACTCCTCGCCCTTCCGCTGATCTGGCTCGTCCGGGGCTATCAGGTCCTGCTCTCGCCCCTCCTTCCCCCGAGTTGCCGCTACTTCCCCAGCTGCTCCGCCTATGCCGTGACCGCTCTCCAGCGCCATGGTCCGGTCCGCGGGGGCTATCTGTCCGTGCACCGCCTGCTGCGGTGCAACCCCTGGTCCGCCGGGGGGATCGACCACGTGCCCGACACCTGGGCCGACCGTGGCTCGCCCGACCTGGCGAAGCCTCGACTGGCTGAGGTGACGGAGCACGACGACGGCGTCGTGCACGACGCCACCGACCGAAGGATGTTCACCGAGTGAGCCTTAGCGACATCATCTACCCCTTCGAGTGGCTCGTCGCCTGGATCATGTATCTGTGGCACGGGGCCCTGACGGCGGTCGGGCTGCCGGAGGCCAATGGCTGGACGTGGACCCTGTCCATCGCCGGCCTCGTGCTGGTCATGCGTGCAGCGCTCATCCCACTCTTCGTCAAGCAGATCCATGCCTCGCGCAAGATGCAGCTCATCCAGCCCGAGATGCAGAAGATCCAGGCGAAGTACAAGGACAAGAAGGATCCCGAGTCCCGTCAGAAGATGACGGAAGAGACGATGGCGCTCTATAAGGACAGCGGGACCAACCCGTTCTCCTCGTGCCTGCCGATCCTCGTGCAGATGCCCTTCTTCTACGGGCTCTTCCGCGTCCTCAACTCCCTCGACGAGATCGGGTCGGGCACGGCCTCCGCGATCGGGCCGATCACGAAGCAGGTGGCCTCGCAGGCGGAGTCCTCCTCGATCTTCGGTGCCCCGCTGTCCGCTCAGTTCATGGGCTCCGACGAGATCAGCGTCAAGATCGTCACGGTCGTCCTCATCATCCTCATGTCGGCGACGACCTTCACGACGCAGTACCAGCTGATGCGCAAGAACATGCCGGCCTCGGCACTGGAGGGGCAGTTCGCGCAGCAGCAGAAGATGATGCTCTACCTCTTCCCGATCATCTTCGCCGTGTCCGGTGGCTTCTTCCCGGTCGGTGTCCTCATCTACTGGTTCTCGACGAACCTGTGGACCATGTGCCAGCAGTTCTACGTGATCCGGCGCATGCCTGCCCCCGGTTCGGCTGCGGAGAAGGCGATGCAGGAGCGTCGCAAGAAGCGCGGCAAGTCGGTCGACACCTATGAGGAGACCCGTGAGCGGGCGCACGACGCCGAGATGACCGCCGACCTCGAGGAGAAGGGCGTGATCTCCGGCCAGCGGCAGCAGCCGAAGTCGAAGAAGCGCGCGAAGAAGTCCGGTGGAGGGCCCCCGAACCAGTCCGGCAAGAACAGCTGACCTTCGTCGTCACGCCGGGTCATCCCGGGGGCGGCGGCACGCCACACTCATCAGGAGAGATCATGAGCGAGAACACCACGACCGAGGTCGATGGCGACGCGACCACGCAGACCACGGGTGCCGAGGCGCCGGCCACGACGGAGCCGCGCAAGCGCACCCGCCGGCAGCTGCTCGAGCGGGAAGGGGAGGTCGCGGCCGACTTCCTGGAGACCCTGCTCGACATCGCCGATCTGGATGGAGACATCGATCTGGACATCGATGGCGACCGTGCTGCGGTGGCCGTGGTCGACTCGGACGAAGGGAGAGTCCCCCGTCGTCTGGTCGGCCAGGACGGCAAGGTCCTCGAGGCCCTGCAGGAGCTGACTCGGCTGGCCGTGCAGTCCGACACGGGTGACCGCAGCCGGTTGATGCTCGACGTTGCGGGCCACCGGGCCGCGCGGCGAGCCGAGCTGGTCGAGATCGCTGGTCGGGCGGTGACGAGCGTCAAGGAGAGCGGTGAGTCCGTCGACCTCGACCCGATGACCGCCTTCGAGCGCAAGGTCGTCCACGACGAGGTCCTCGCGGCAGGGCTGGTCTCGGACTCCTCCGGGAGTGAACCGCGTCGCTTCGTCGTGGTGCACCCGGCGGAGGAGGCCGGCACCGACGACACGGCTGCGGTGCAGAGTGAGGACTCGACGGTCGACGTGAGTGAGGCGCCGTCCGAG